>JANQLR010000223.1 GCA_028280525.1 Longimicrobiales bacterium | reverse complement strand
ATGGGGCTGACCTTCTGCAGCGGCTGGGCGGGGCCCTCCCCTTCGCTCGGGACCTGCCGATCGCCCGCGCCGCCCGCCTCGTGACGGAGCCCAATCCCTATCGAACCGTCCGCATCCGGGACGAACTCGGCTGGTCTCCCCCCTTCACCCACGAGGAGGGGATTCGCACGACGACGGAGTGGCTTCGCCACGCTACCCCCTCCACCGCAACCGCCTGATGACGCAGCCCCCCGACGGCCCGCACGAGCCTCGTTCCACCCCCGACTCGACCCCCGACGGCGTCCGTGTCCCCGAGGGGCCGATCGTTCCCCCGCCTCCACCCTACCGGGAGACCGAGGACGAGCGCTTCCTCGCGGGAGCGGTGGCCGAGCAGATCGCGCGCACCCCGGAGATGGCCGTCGCAGGGGACGCGTGGCGCATCTTCCGCATCATGGGCGAGTTCGTGGAGGGCTTCGAACGGATGCAGGGGTACGGGGCCTCGGTCTGCTTCTTCGGATCGGCGCGCGTGCGTCCCCCGAATCCGGCCTACGAGCTCTGCGTCGAGACGGCGCGGCAGATGGGCGTGGCCGGGTACTCGATCATCACCGGAGGCGGACCGGGGATGATGGAGGCGGCGAACCGCGGGGCGCGCGAGGCGGGCGTTCCCTCGATCGGGTGCAACATCGAGCTCCCCTTCGAGCAGGGGTTCAACGACTTCGTCGATGTGGCGGTCGACTTCCGGTACTTCTTCATCCGGAAGACGATGTTCATGAAGTACTCGAACGCCTTCTGCATCTTCCCGGGCGGCTTCGGGACGATGGACGAGCTCTTCGAGGCGTTGACGCTGATCCAGACCGGGAAGGTGCGGAACTTCCCCGTCGTCCTCTTCGATACGGCGTACTGGGCCGGCCTGGTGGACTGGATCCGGTCGACGATGCTCGGCGCCGGGAAGATCACGGAGGAGGACCTCGATCTCTTCCTCGTGACCGACTCCCCGGAGGAGGCGGTCGAGTACGTCAACGTTCGGGTCCAGCAGCTGATCGAGGCCCAGCGGAAGGCGGGAGGCGTCCGACCCGGGCACCTGCGAGGCACGAGCGGATTCGCCGACCACGCCCCGGCCGCGGAGATCGAAGACCTGTGACGCCGGCCGCGCCTTCCTTCCGGGGTGCGCCGCTCCCCGACGCGACCGCGCGCTCCCGTGTCCCGGGCCGCGAGCTCCGGCGGTGATCACCGACCCCCTCGCCCTGGCGGCGCTGATCACCCTGGCGACCGCCCTCGCCTTCCAGCTCGACCGGTCGGTCCCTCTCCTCTCGAAGGTCGGCGCCTCCCTCCTCGCGATCCTCTTCGGCGCCCTCCTGTCCAACACCGGTCTCGTCCCGGCCACCTCTCCGGCGTACGACGTGATCACCGGGCCGGTGACCTCGTTCGCCGTCGCCTGGCTCCTCCTCTCGGTGAACCTGGGAGATGTGAAGCGCGCCGGTCCCGGAATGATCGGTGCCTTCGCGATCGCGGTGACGGGGACGGCGCTCGGCGCCTTCCTCGCGGCGCTCGTCTTCGCCCCTGCCTTCGGCGACCAGATGTGGCGACTCGCCGGAACGCTCACCGGCACCTACTCCGGCGGATCGCTCAACTACGCCGCCGTCGGTCGCGCCGTAGAACTCCCTGCAGACCTCTTCGCCGGGACGGCGGCCGCCGACAACCTCACGACCGGCCTCTGGCTCGGGGCCACCCTCATCCTCCCCCTCGTCCTCGCGCACCTCTACCCGACCCCGGTACCGGGAACCTCCGAGGGTGAGGAGGAGGAGGACCGCTGGTGGGAGCCGGAGAACGGAGTGGAGGAGGAGTCCCCGGTGGATCCCGCGACCCGCGCGTCGGGTCGCTACACCAGCCACCCCTTCGATCAGCGGACCGGGATGAGCGCGGTCGACCTGTCGCTCCTCCTCGCCACCGGGATCGGCCTCCTCCTCGTTGCCGAGCTCATCTCGACGGTGGTCCCCGCGGTCCCCTCGATCCTCTGGCTCACCACCCTCGCGCTCATCGTGGGCCACCTCCCCGGGATTCGAGGGACTCGGGGAGCCTTTCAGGCGGGAACGGTGGCCCTCCACCT
>JANQLR010000219.1 GCA_028280525.1 Longimicrobiales bacterium | reverse complement strand
CCACCTCGGCTCCGGCGTCCGGCACCACGCGGTCCCCCGCGAAGGGCCGGAGCCCGATCGAGACGGCACCGGCGTCTCCGCCGACGGGCTGCACCTGCGCGCTCCCGTTCAGCTTCGCGACCAGGGCGACCGGGTCCTGCACCGCCGCCTGCGCGGCGGAGGCGGTGAGGGCGAGCGCCGCGACCAGGGCGGCGACCGGCCGTGCTCCGCCGACGCCGGGGCGGGCGGAAGGGCGGCGCGAGGGGATCGATCGGTGCATCGGTCACTCCGGAGTTCGGTCGAACGACCCTCCCAATCTACGCTGGAAGGTTCGCTACTTCACGGTTCTTCTGACGACGAAATCCCAGTCGGCAGGCGGCGGGTCGGCGGCGTTCTCCTCCGATCGCTCCAGGTAGACGCGGCTCGGACCGTCGGTCGGGTCCGCCTCGAGGGCGGCGCGGAAGTCTTCGGCGGCCTCGGCCCACTCGTGTCGGCGGTAGCGCGCCAGGCCCTGCTCGAAGAGGGCGAGGGCGCGTTCCCGCTCCGGGGGGAGCGCCTGGTCCGCGAGCTCCACGATCTCGTAGACCTTCACGGGGCGGGTCTTCCCCTTCACGGCGAGGAAGTCGAGTTCGCGCAGCCGGAAGTCCTCGGGTTGCCTCAGGAGGGCGAGGGTGAACTCCGAGCACATGCTGAGCGTGTCGTAGGCCTTGTTCGCCGGCTCGAGCCGGGCCGCCAGATTCACGGCGTCCCCGATCGCCGAGTAGTCGAATCGGTTCTCCCCGCCGACGTTTCCCACGACGACCTCTCCCGAGTTGATCCCGATCCGCACGACGAGGGTGTCGGCGTCGGGGTCGGCCTCGAGCCAGCGGGCGTTCAGCTCCGTCATCTTCCGCTGGGTCATGATCGCGCAGCGCAGCGCCCGGTCGGCGTGGTCCTCGACCGGGGCGGGCGCGTTCCAGAAGGCCATGATCGCATCGCCGATGTACTTGTCGAGGGTGCCCTTCTCCTCCATGACGACCCCCGTCATCTCGGAGAGGTACTCGTTCAGGTGCGCGATCAGCTCCTCGGGAGCGAGGCGTTCGGAGAGCGTCGTGAAGCCGGAGAGGTCGGAGAAGAAGACCGAGAGCATCCGCTTCTGCCCCCCGAGCCGGAGCGCGTCCGGGTCCTCGGAGATCGAGCGGACGACGTCGGGCGAGACGTACTTCCCGAAGGCGCCCTGGATGAAGCGCTTCTCCCGGTTCTCGACGAGTGCGACCCATGCCGAGGAGAGGGCGTAGGCGACGGTCGGCGAGAGGAGGATCGCGACCATCGGCAGCATCACGAAGGCGCCCGGGAGGTCGAGGAGCGCCGCCTCGGCGCCGAAGCGAATCTCGCCGGCCCACGCCCAGAAGCCGCCGGCGATGCCGATGAGAAGTGTGAGGAGGAGCCAGCCCAGCCCCACCACCGACCCACCCTGGAAGACCCCTGCGGTGACCAGGAGCGCCGGCGCGACGAGCCAGCTCCAGCGCAGCACCGGCCCGGGAGAGCGGATCTGCTCCTCGTCGAGGAGGGTCTGCAGGAACTGGGCGTGGATCTCGACGCCGTACGTCCACTCGTAGGCGTTTCCCGAGGCGGCGACGCCCCCCTCCACGAAGGTGGAGATCGTGTCGAGCGTCGGATCGTCGAAGTCGGAGAAGACGGTCCGGAAGCGGTCCGTCTCGTGCCACCCGGTGCCGAGGACGAGGATGCGGTCCTGAAAGGACTCCGGGAGGAACATCGCCATCGTCCCCGCCACGGAGGAGGAGGCGACCGGGAGGGTCTGCGTGGCTCCCTGCGTGGAGGCGTCCAGGACGAGGTGCGACGGGGGGCCGAGGAAGCGGATCGGGACGGCCAGGTTCGCTTCGTCGGCGCGCCCCTCCGCGTCCCACCATCCCTCCGGGATCCGGGACCGGCGCGGGTCGAGACCCGGAAGGTCGAGTCGACCGTTCGAACGGGCGGCGAGCATCAGCGAGTCGAGGTCGAGCCCCCGGTGGAGCGCGTACATCGCCACGGCGAAGCCAGGGACGAGCTCGTTCCCGGAGCGCGCCACGAGGGCGATGTCGGCGGCGCGATCGAAGGCGGTTGGCAGGTCGGCCACCGCGACGGCCGCAGCCGCGTTCGCGAACATCGAGTCCGGCTGCAGCACGACCGGCCCCTCGTCCTCCACCACCGTCGGCGCGACCAGAACCACGTTCCCTGCCGCCCGGATCGCCTCGGCGAGCCTCCGGTCCCCCTCCGGATCGAAGGCGCTGGGCTCCTCGAGGAAGACGTCGAGGCCGATCACGCTCGGGCCCGCGGCGGAGAGACCCTCGATCAGCTCGGCGAGGACGGCGCGCGGGTACGGCGAGTAGTACGGCCACTCCTCGACCGCGTCCGAGTCGAAGAAGACGATCGTCACCTCGGAGGAGTCGGCGCCCTCCTCTCCGGTCCGGACCTCGGCCGTCGTCCGCTGGCGGTACGACTCCGCAACCACCTCGAGTCGCTCGAGGCCGGTGAGCTGCCCGTAGCGCGTGAGGAGGTCGGCCACGACCGCCGCGACGGCGACGATCGAGAGGACGACTCCCGCGCGTGAGAGCTTCAGCGGGGCGACTCCGTCACGACGCGGCTACCGCGTGATGTCGTAGACCAGGGCCGCGGTGCCCCAGTTCGACAGATCGACCGCCCCGGAGGTCCGCCGTCCGGCCGCCTCCTGCAGCGCCTCGGTGATTCGGTCGGCGAGGAGCACGTCGCCGCTCGTGAAGTCGTCGCCGAGCGGGAGGTCGAGCGGCTCCGGCGTCAGGAAGGCCCGAACCATCCCCCGGCCCGCGGGCGGCTGCGCCACGATCTCGAAGTCCATTGCCGCGGAGGGGAACTCGATCGTCTGCCCGGCGCTCACCCGATTGTCCGTCTCGTACGGATTGGGGAAGAGGACGGTGACCGAGCCGTCCGTCCCCAGGTCGACGAGCGTCAGGTAGCCGTCGCGCTCCGACTTCGCGGAGAAGGTGACCATCTCACCGAGCCCGAAGCGGGTGCGGTCGTCGGTCATCCAGACCTTCACCGCAAAGCTCTGCCCGAGGTTGTCCATCTCGGAGAGGGCGAGCGACGCGGCCTCCTGGCGGAGGCGCTCGGCGAGCTCGCCGGTCCCGTTCTCTCCGGCCTCGACCACATGTCGCTCGAACCCGTCCTGTCCCAGCACGCGGACCTCGGTTCCGCGCCGGCGGAGCAGGACGTGCCCGAAGCCGTCCGGGTCCTCGACGATCCGGACCGGTGCCTCGCCGAGTTCGGAGCGGAGGCTCTCCACCGTCTCCGAATCGACGCCGCCGACGTTCACCCGCAGCGCGATCTCCGGGAAGACGTAGGCGTCGAGCATCGCGCGGTCGCCCTCGGCGACGCTCCCGCCGAGGACGTCGCCCTCGGCCCGATCGCGGCTCGCGGAGGTGATGCGGATTCTGGCCCCGTCCTCGGTGACCAGCTCGGAGCCTCGGGTCAGACCGAGCGCCAGTCCGGCTCCGATCTCGGCGCGCATCCCGTCGACCGAGACGATCGGAAGACCACGGACCGCACCGGCATTCGTCGCTCCCTCCACGAAGAAGATCGGCGCGGCGGCCAGCTCCGAGGACTCGGAGAGGTAGGGGTCCTGGTTGAAGCGGTTCTTGCGCAGCGCCTCCCGCACCTCCTGGAAGACCTCGCGGTACGTGGTGCCGGGTTCCGCCCGCCAGAGCTGCTGGACCAGGAAGGTCGTGAAGGCGCCGCCGTGGAAGGACTCGGAGCCGTCGGTTCCCTCGAAGTAGGCGTCCACCGCGGCCTGATTCGGCTGCGACGCGCCGATCTCGAGGATGTCGACGCCCTCGAAGTCGAAGCCGCTCGTGTCCTCGTCCTGCCCGGGGAGGGCGCGGCGGCCCGTGGAGCCGGCACCCGGCAGGTCGTTCGGGTCGCGCGCCAGCTTCCGCGCCCGGGAGAAGGGGGTGACGTCCCGCGTCCCCGTTCCCGCGTTGCAGTTGTCGTGCACGTACTGGACGTTCGAGGTCGGCAGGGCGCGCAGCCACTCGCCGAGCACCTCGTCCACGATGTCGAAGTCCGGATTCATCGGGTCGACGTCGGCCGGGGCGATCGTCTCGTCGAGTCCGTCGTCCTCGTCGCCGTTCTCGTCCCAGATCTGCGAGCCGTGCCCGGCGAAGTAGAAGATCACCTCGTCGCCGGGGCGGACGCTGTTCTGGAGCCAGTCGCGCAGCCCCGACTCGATCGCCGCACCCGTCGCCTCGGCGTTCAGGAGGAGGCGGACGTTCTCCTCGGGGAAGCCCCAACGGGAGACGAGGACGTCCCGCACGGCCCGCGCATCCCGCTCCGCTCCCGGCAGGTCACCCCCCTCGACGTCGTCGAAGTGGATGTAGTCGCTGATTCCCACCAGGAGCGCCCAACGGGTGGGCGCGACCCGCTCGTCCGGCCCGAAGGCCAGGAGCGGAAGGAAGGTGAGGGCGGCGAGGATCTTCCAATGGCGATTCACGGCACCTTACTCCTGTAGGTCGAGCACATGCCCTTCCGCCGCGGCGTCGATCCGGAGGGTCATCCCCTCGGCCGCCGCGACCTTTCGCATCCGGTCCACCTGCGCCGCGAGCGCGACGTCGGTCCGCTCCGGGTCGTGGTGGTAGAACAGCAGGGTCCCGACGCCGGCCTCGTGGGCCAGATCGACGGACTGCCGGAACGTCGAGTGCCCCCACGTCACGCGCGACGGGTACTCCTCCTCGGTGTACATCGCGTCGTGAATGAGGAGATCGGCTCCGGAGAGGAACTCCACCAGCCGTTCCCTCCAACGCGGTCCGGTCGGGTAGCTCTCCCCGAGCAGCTCGTTGTCGGGGATGAAGCAGATGCTCTTCCCCGCGAAGTCGAAGCGATACCCGACCGCGTACGACGGATGGCGCACCCGCATCGCGCGCACCGCGACGCCGTCGCGCTCCCAGCTCCCCTCGTTCAGGTGGTCGAAGCGGCACTCGGCCGAGATCGCCTGGAAGGGGACCGGGAAGTAGATCGGCCCCATCTGTCCCGCGAAGAGGCTCTGGACGTCCATCTCTCCACGGTCTCCCTGGCTCGGACCGATGATCTCGAGCCTCGAACTGGGGCGGTAGAGCGGTCCGAAGAAGGGGAAGCCCTGGATGTGATCCCAGTGGAAGTGCGTCAGGAAGATCGTCGCCTCGACCGGTTGGCCCTTCGCGAGGAGGTCGAGCCCCAGGAGGCGCATCCCCGAACCCGCGTCGAAGATGAAGCGACGCTCGCCCGCCATGACCTCGATGCACGGCGTGTTCCCGCCGTACTTCGCGGTCGCGGGGCCGGGGCTCGGGATCGATCCGCGCGTTCCCCAGCAGCGCAGGGAGAGGGCCGTGGCGGAGCGTGTGGCGGAGCGGGGGACGGTGTCCGTCGCGGAATCCAAACTCGGAGAGCTGCCTGATCAGGGAGGAGAGACGCAACCCTTCAATCTACGGTACGGATCCCGGCGGAAGCGAGGAAAAAGCCGGGCCCCGACCTTTCCCGTGGTTCAGACCCGCCCGTACATTCCCGGTCCCCGTCCCGCCATCCGGAGGCCTGCTTGACGGACTCTTCCCGTCCCTGGTCGGAGGACCAGGTCATCCCGCTGCTCGAGAAGGTCGATCTCTTCCGGGGGCTCCCGTCCGAGGACCTTCGAAGGATCGCCGGAATCGTGGAGGGACTCACGGTGGCCCCGGGCGAGGAGCTCTTCGCCGAGGGCGAGCCGGGAGACGCCTACTTCATCGTCTTCTCGGGCTCGATCGAGATCCTGAAGTCGGCGGGAGGCGGCCTCGAGAAGCTCGCCGTGCGGAGAGCCGGCGAGGGCTTCGGCGAGATGGCCCTCCTCAACGACGCGCCCCGCTCCGCGACCGCTCGGGCCGCCGAGGCGACGAGGATGATGCGGGTGCCGCGCGAGGCCTTCCGCGAGCTCCTCGGCGGGGACTCCCTCGCCCTCCGGATGATGCGGGTCCTCTCGAAGGCGCTGCGGGCGCTCGACGTCCGCTTCGCCGCGGCGGAGAAGGGTGGCGGCCCTGCGTCAGCCCCGACTCCGGCGCCGACCCACGACCTCGACGCGATCTCCCGCGTCATGCAGCGGGGGATGCTCCCGACCCGGGCGCCCCGCTCGGAAGGGTGGGACCTCGCAGCCGGCTCGACCACGGAGGAGGCTGGTCGCGGGAACACCGTCTGGGACTGGCTGGAACTCCCCGGGGGCGGGGTCGCGCTCGCGGTGCTCGAGGTGAAGTCCGAGGGCTTCCCCCCGGCGCATCTCCTCGGCATGGCCCGCGCCGCGCTTCGCGTCGCCGCCCGGACGACCGCCCGCCCGGACGAGTTGCTCGCCGCCGCGAACGCGGCGCTCGCGGACGTGCATGTGGATGGCGTCGACCAGTTCGTCGACTGCGGGATCGTCGTTCCGGGAGATGGCTCGCTGGCCTGGGCGGGAGCCGGGAAGTTGAACGGGGGGATGCTCGGGCGCGCAGGGACGTTCGAGCCCTTCGCCTCCCACGGGCCCGCGCTCGGCATGCTCGAGGGCTTCAAGTACGGGACGCAGAGGATCGGCCTCGGCACCGGCGACACCGGGCTCGTCCTGGCGGGCGTCTCCACCGGGCTCTTCCGCGGCGCGGCGGACCTCGTCGCCCAGGTGCACGGGAAGCCGGCCGGCGAGGTCGTGGCGACCGTTCACAAGGCGATTCGCAAGGCACAGGGGAATGGAGCCTCCGAGATCTCCGTGGTGTACCTGCGAAAGCACTAGATTCCGGGTCTGAGCGTCCGGGCCACAGCGGGAGCTGCACGCCCGGAGCCACCCTCACCGACACCGACCCCTTCGTCCGAGCACGCAGGGACAACCCATACGAGGCCGATGGTCACCGAGAAGGACGTACAGAAGGCGCTGAAGACCGTGAAGGACCCCGAGCTCAACCTGGACCTCGTGGTCCTCGGGCTCGTCTACGACATCGAGATCGAGGGGAGCCGGGCCGACGTGGTCATGTCGCTCACCTCGCCGATGTGCCCCGTCGCCGGGCAGATCGTGGAGGATGCGAAGAACGCGGTCCTCACCGTCGACGGAATCGACGAAGCGGATGTGCAGCTGACCTTCGACCCGCCGTGGACGCCGGAGCGGATCAGCCCGCTGATCCGGTCGTCGTTGGGGCTCTAGAACTACACACCTACCGGGGGATCGCCGGATGTTCACCGAGGACGAGATCAAGCAGAAGGTCCACGACGGCTACATGGTCGAGTCGGTCGAGGAGATGACCGAGGGGTACCGCAAGTCGCTGATCGTCCAGCTGACCGTGCAGGCAGACACCGAGCTGATCTCGGCCCCGGCGTACTGGCGCGCCGCTCGCCACGCGCCCTCGACGAACACCCAGGTGAGCGCGCACGCGATCATCCAGGACGAGCTCGCGCACGCGAACATCGCGTACCGCCTCCTGGAGGATCTCGGGGTCTCCAAGGAGGAGCTCGTCTACGGGCGCGACCCGCACAAGTTCAAGCACCCGTACGGCTTCGATCAGCCGCTCGACAACTGGGCGGAGCTGGTGGTGGCGAACGGCTTCTTCGACCGCGCCGGGATCACCCTCCTCTCCGACGTCTACGCGAACACCTCGTACGGGCCGCTGAAGCGCGCGCTCGTGAAGGTGGACATGGAGGAGACCTTTCACCTGCGCCACGGCGAGGTGTGGATGCGCCGCCTGGCGAAGCACGGCGGCGAGGCCCGGGCGATGCTGCAGCGCGCCGTCGACTGGATGTTCCCGATGACGCTCGAGTGGTTCGGGCTCCCGGACGAGATGAAGCGCCACTCCGGCCAGCTCGACTACAAGCTCAAGGGGCTGACCAACGACCAGCTGCGTCAGGTCTGGATGAAGTCGACCGTCCCGCTCTGCGAGTCGCTCGGCCTCGAGGCGCCGGCGCACTGGAGCGAGGAGTCGCAGAGCTACGAGCTCGACTACCCCTTCCCCTGCCACTACGACGCCGAGGCGAAGCACTGGGATTTCGACGGCGGGGAGATCCCGTGGGAGCAGGTCTTCGACCGGTGGAAGGCGCGGGGGCCGATGAACGAGTGGTACGTCGAGTCGGTGCGCCGGTCCCGGAACGAAGTCGTCGGCTGGCTCGAGAACGCGCCGGCGGCGTAGGGGCGGTTCAGGCGATGGGGATCACCGTGCGGATGCCGACGCTGGACGCGGGTCTCCCGGCCCACGTCTCGATTCACAAGAGCGGCGGGCGCGACCTCTGGTCGGAGCCGATGACCGTTCCGCCGGCCGATCCCGGCGCGGCGGTCGTCGAGTGCCTGAAGGAGGTCCTCGATCCGGAGATCCCGATCTCCCTCGTCGATCTCGGACTGATCTACGGCACCTCGATCGAGGAGGGCGTGGTCACGGTGCAGCTCACCTTCACCGCCACCGCCTGTCCGTGCATGGAGTTCATCAAGGAGGACATCCGCGACCGGCTCGAGCAGGAGTCGTGGGTGTCCGGAGTCCGGCTCGAGGAGGTGTGGGATCCGCCGTGGACCACGGCGCGGATCACCCCCCAAGGTCGAGAGCGTCT
This sequence comes from Longimicrobiales bacterium, assembly GCA_028280525.1. Taxonomy (GTDB): domain Bacteria; phylum Gemmatimonadota; class Gemmatimonadetes; order Longimicrobiales; family Gaopeijiaceae; genus Gaopeijia. The sequence continues at coordinate 5,051 of JANQLR010000219.1, read as the reverse complement.
TCGTCAGTTGGGAGTGGGGGCGGTATGAGCATCCTGGAAGGGGAGGTTTTCGATGTCTTCGCGCGGAAGGAGCGGGGGGATGCGCTTCAGCACATCGGCTACGTCGATGCGCCCGACATCGACCTGGCGCGCGTCTACGCGTGGAAGACGTACGACGAGCTGAACTGGTTCGAGATGTGCGTCGTGCCCCGGAGCGCGATCGTCCCCGTGAACCGAACCGACGGCCCCTTCGCGGGGAACGCCCTCGGCCGACCGGTCGTGGGAGGTGCGCGATGAGCGAGCCGCTCTCCGTGGACGCCCTGACCGATTCGCAGCGCACGGCGCTCCGCCGCCTGATCCTCCGCCTCGCCGACACCAAGCGGCTCCTGGGGATCCGCTTCTCCGACTGGCTCCTCGGCGCGCCGTCGATCGAAACCGGGATCGCCGCCTCGTCGATGGCGCAGGACGAGTGGGGCCACGCCCGCCTCCTCTATTCGATGCTGAAGAGCTTCGGAGAGGACCCGGTGGAGGTCGAGCGCGACCGCGCTCGAGAGGCGTACGCGAACGCCCCTGCCGTTGACCACGAGTTCGCCGACTGGGCGGAGGTGGTGGCGGGGATGGTCGTGGTGGACGGCGCGATGACCGCGCTCCTCGCCGGCTTCGCGGAGGGTCGCTTCGAGCTGGCCTCGAACCGAATCCCGAAGATGCTCGGCGAGGAGGAGTTCCACCGCGACATGGGGCTCGCCTGGCTGCGCAGCCTGGCCGGCTCGGCGGGCCGGGGCCGGGTCACCGAGGCGATCCGTGCCTTCCTGCCGGGCACCCTCGCCTGGATGGCCCCGGGGGACGACGCCGAGGCGGAGCTCGCGGAGGCCGGCGTGATCCCGTCGGGAGCCGAGACCCTCGAGCGCTTCCGCTCCGTCTACGGCGAGGCGTTCCAGGCGCTCGGGGTCTCGATCGAGACCTCCGGCGCGGGGGACGACTTCGACGCTGCGCGTGGCCGTGGCCCCGGCGCCCCCGACGAGGAGACCGTCGAGCGGGCTCGCGGCGACCGCAACCGCGCCCTCTTCGTCGAATGAGCAGCGGTCGCCCCGAGGGAGGCGCGATCGGGCGCCTCCCCGAGGCGCCGGCCTGCCCCTTCTGCGACGGTCGCGAGACCGAGCTCATGAGCGCCTTCGGGTCGCACGCCTCGGTGTCGACCTACTGGTGTCGGAGCTGCCGGAGCCCCTTCGAGCTCCTCAAATGGCAGAACCCCGAATCCGACGGACCGAAGCTCCACCGGCCCTGATCCAACCGCCGCCCCGTCGGCGGCCGCGCACGCCACCCCGAACCCCGCCGCGCCGCGGCAGGAGTCTTCCCGTGTCGGACCGTCTCAAGGAATTCCGCAGCTTCCGGGAGCGCATGAACGAGCGCATCCTCGAGGCCGGCAACCTCGAAATCAAGCGCTTCTTCGCCCTCGACTCCCGCGTCTACGAGGAGGGCGCCCTCGACGTCCGCACCAAGGAGCTGATGGGGCTCTCCGCCTCCCTCGTCCTGCGCTGCGACGACTGCATCAGCTACCACGTCATCCGCTGCAAGGAGGAGGGCGTGACGGACGAGCAGATCTTCGAGTGCCTTTCCGTGGGGCTGATCGTCGGCGGCTCCATCGTGATCCCGCACCTGCGGCGGGCGGTGGCGCTCCTGGACGAGCTGAACGAGGGGGAGTAGGGCCCGCTCACGCGGCTCTCGCTCGCGTTCTTGCGCCTCTGACCATTCACGGTATGATATATCAACTCATGAATGGTGGGGTCCAATGTCGATCGGTTCATTCCTCCCGCTCTCACCGCGGGAGTTTCACATCCTGGTCGCCCTCTCCGAGGAGCCTCGGAACGGCTATCAGGTCTCGCAGCGCGTCGAGGAGAACTCCCGCGGTGCCGTTCGGCTGAGTCCTGCCACGCAGTACACGAACCTCCACCGCCTCCTGGGGAAGGGTCTGGTCGAGGAGGTCACCGAGGCCTCGCTCTCGAGGCCGGACGGCCGAGGCCAGCGCTACTGGACCCTCACCGGGACTGGGCGTGAGGTCCTCCGCGCTGAGGCGGAGCGGATGACTCGGGACGCGGGGCTGGTCCGCGGACTCGCGAAGTAGGGGATGAGGATAGGGTGGGTGCGCAGGGTGTTCCGAGCGTGGCTCGGACTCCTGCCGAGGACGATCACATCGCGATACGCAGAGGACATCGCCGCCGACTTCGATCTGGAGTTCGCCGAGCGATGGAAACGTCGGCCGCTGGATGCCGTCGCCTTCGCGCTTCGCGCGTTCGCGGAGGTGCCGATGGAGGCCGTACGGTCACGGCGGGGTGGGGGGAGCGAGGGTGAAGGTCCGGCCGCCAGCTGGCGGGACGACCTCGGGAACGCATTTCGGAGTCTTCGGAGATCGCCCGGCTGGACTGCGGTCGCGGTCGCGATCCTGTCGGTGGGAATCGGTGGGACGGTCGCCGTGTTCTCGGTGCTGCAGGCCGTACTCCTCGAGCCTCTTCCGTATCGCCAGGACGCCGAGCTGGTCGCGATCTGGACGCACAACCTCGAACAGGATCTTCCGGACGGCAGCTCCTGGGAGAACGCACGGGACTGGGTGGAGCGGAGCCGTACGCTCGACGAGATGGCGCTCGTCTTCCGACCGGAGTTCACCTCCGCCACCGTGACTGCCACGGGGGAACCCGAGCGGGTCGAGGTCGGGGTCGTAGGTGACAACTTCTTCACCCTGCTCGGCGTCGAGGCCCGGATGGGGCGGGTCTTCGGGCCGGGCGACGCCGAAGGTGAATCGGAGATCGCGGTCATCTCCGAGGGTTACTGGAAGGACCGATTCGGTTCCGATCCGGATGTCGTCGGGAGGACGATCACGATCGGTGGCGAGGAGGCCGTGATCGTCGGAGTCGCCCCGTCGAATCTGGAGCTCCCGCTGCGGCAGACCCGGGTCTGGCAACCGCTCAACCCGCGACCGGCGGACGGGCGGGACCGCCGCCACACGGATGCCTACCGCGTCGTGGGACGTCTCGCTGCCGGCGAGACGGTGGCGTCCGCCCAGTCAGAGCTCGACCGCGTGGCCGCGGAGCTGGCGGTGGAGTTTCCCGACGCGAACCGAGGGCGGGGCGTGCGGGTCCACTCGCTCCGCTCCGAGATCGTGGGCGATGGCCTGCCGCTTCTCCTGTGGACCGTCCTCGGCGCGATGGTGATGGTCCTCCTGGTCGCCGGGACGAACGTCGCGCAGCTCCTGTTCAGTCGCGCCCTTCGCCGCCGCCGCGAGATCGCCGTCCGCGCCGCGATGGGTGCGTCTAGAGCCCGGATCGGACGCCAGCTACTCCTCGAGACGGCAATCGTGGGCCTTCTGGCCGGAGGAGCCGGGGTGCTCATCGCCTACCTCGGCATCGAGCTGCTCGTCGGTCTCGTTCCCCCGGAGGTACCTCTTGCCTCCGGCACGCGGATGGACGCCCGCGCACTCTCGATCGCACTGGGGATCGGCGTCCTCCTCGCACCGATGATCGGGGCGCTTCCCGCACTGCGCGCGACCTCAGCTCGCCCGGCGTCGCTTCTGAAGTCCGCCTCGCGAACCGTCGTCGGGGCAGACCGGCGACTCCGCAGCGGGCTGGTGGTGGCGGAGGTGGCGGTGGCCGTAGTCCTGCTCGTCGGGGCGGGGCTCATGGTTCGGAGCGCGCTGGAGCTGAATCGCATCGACCCCGGGTTCGATGACCGGGGCACGCTGATTGCCCGCATCGACCTGGAGCGCCGGATGACACAGCCAGAACTCGTCGGGTTCTGGGGCGAGGTCACCGATCGACTGCAGGCGCGCCCCGATGTGGAAGGCGTGGCCGTGACCGGTCGCTTCCTCGTGGAGCGGAAGCCCGATGCCACCATCGAGATCATCGGCGACCCCCCGCGAGATCCCTCCGCACCGACGCCGAAGCTCAGCTTCGCTCCGGTGCTACCCGGGTACTTCCGCGCCCTCGGGATCCCCATCACGCGAGGACGGGGCGTTCTGCCGACCGACAATCTGGAGCGGCTGGACCAGGTCGTGGTGAATCAGGCGTGGGTCGACGCCTTCGCCCGCGACCGCGACCCGATCGGACTCCAGTTCCGGTGGGCAGGGGACGAGGGTGCGCCGTCGATGACCGTGGTCGGCGTGGCGGGGGACGTTCGGCGAACCCGGCTGGACGAGGCCGCCTACCCCTTCATGTTCGGCGCGCACGGGAATCACTCGGCGGACGTCCTGGTGCGGACCGAGGGGGACCCGCTCGCTCTGGCGGAGGTCCTCCGGCGGGTGATGGCCGAGTACGACCCCGGCTCCACCGTGTCCGACATCTCGACGGTACGCGATCGATACGAGGCCTCGATGGTGCCCCGCCGGATTCAGGCGTGGCTCATTGGGCTCTTCGCCGTCCTCGCGGTCGCGCTCTCTGCGGTTGGACTCTTCGCGGTGATGTCCGAGTCGGTCCAGACCCGACGGAAGGAGTTTGGCATCCGAACGGCGCTGGGCGCCACGCCGGGGCGGCTGCGGTCGGAGATCCTGGTCGAGGCGGCCCGGCTCTGCGGCGCGGGTCTAGCGCTCGGGTTCGCGGCCGCCTCGTCGATGGCGAGACTCGCGGATCGACTGGTCTTCGGCATCTCCGCCTTCGACCCGGTCACCCTCGCCTCCGTGGCCGGGGTGGTCGGTGCCGTCGCTCTGCTGGCGAGTTGGGTTCCCGCTGCCATCGCGAACCGGGCCTCGTCCGTGCAGAGCCTGCTCGGCGACTAGTGCCGAGCGTCAGCTTCCCACCAGATCCACGTCCTCCAGGAAGTCCTTCAGCGGCGCGGCGACCGCGAGCGCCCGCTCGGCCATCGCCCGCTTCGCCTCGGGGCTGTGCCGCAGGTCGTGCGCGAGGTGATGCAGTACCGCGGTCGCGATCGCCTCGGTCGAGTTCTGGGCGACTCGGTGATACTCGGCGTATCGGGCCGCGATCTTCTGCTCGAAGAGAGGGAGCTGAGCCGCCGGCGTGCCGTTGCGGACGAGATCCTCGAAGACCGCGCGGTGCATCGAGTCGAGTCCGGCCCGGAGCAGGTCGGCG
>JANQLR010000133.1 GCA_028280525.1 Longimicrobiales bacterium | reverse complement strand
ACATCGAGACGTACGGGTCGGCCTCCGCCGAGCCGATCACCCGCATCGTCGTCGCCGAGCAGTTCTGCTCGTGGTCGGCGTGCAGGATGAAGAGGACGTCGAGGGCGCGCTCCAGGACCGGGTTGGCCTTGTACTCCTTCACCCCGATCCGGAAGAGCATGTTCAGGAAGTTCGCCGTGTAGGAGAGCTCGTTCTCCGGGTAGACCGGCGGCAGACCCCGATGGTGCCGGTACGCGAAGGCCGCCAGCGTCGGCATCTTGGCGATCAGGCGGATGATCTGGATCCACCGGTTGTCCGGATCGTGAACGTCCTTCGCCTCCGGGTAGATCGTCGACAGCGCCGCCACGCCGGAGACCATCATCCCCATCGCGTGCGCGTCGTACCGGAAGGAGTGGAAGAGCTCGACGAAGTTCTCGTGGACGTACGTGTGGAAGGTCACGTCGTGCACGAACTGATCGAGCTCCTCCCGGTTCGGGAGCTCGCCCTTCAGGATCAGGTAGGCGACCTCCAGGAAGCTCGCGTTCTCGGCGAGCTGCTCGATCGGGTAACCGCGGTAGCGGAGGATCCCGTTCGCGCCGTCGATGTAGGTGACCGTCGAACGGGTGAAGGCCGTGTTCGAGAAGGCCGGGTCGTACGACATCATCCCGAACTCGTCCTCGGTGACCCTGATCTGACGCAGATCCATGGCCCGAATGACATTCCCATCGTGGATGTCGACCTCGTACTGCTTCCCCGTGCGATTGTCGGTGATCGACAGGGTGTTCTTCGACCCGTTGTCCGCCATGCGGTCCCCCGGTAGTGCTCAGAGCCGTGAGTGTGGGCGCGCGCTCCGTTCGAGTCGTGGAGCCCGCAGTTCCAACCCCGAACATACACGTAGGGCGAGGGTGCCCCAAGACGGCTCGAAGGCCGGTTCGGTCACGGCGAGGCGAAGGCCCGGGCGGGGGTGGCCCGGGCGACGACCCGAGTCCGCCCACGCGGGCCTCAGACGATCAGCGCCGCCTCCACCACGAGCCCCGGTCCGAAGGCGAGTGCCACGCAGGGAAGGGCGTGCGATTCGCGCATCATCCGCTCCAGGATGAAGAGGACGGTCGGCGACGACATGTTGCCGTGATCCCGGAGCGTCTCGCGCGAGACACAGAGCGCCTGTGGCCCCAGGTCGAGCGCCGACTCGACCGCGTCCAGGATGCGCGGGCCACCCGGGTGAACCGCCCAGCTCGCGACCTGATCGAGGGAGAGGCCGTGGCCGCCGAGCCACTCCGTCAGCCAGGGGCGCAGGTGTCGACCAATCGCGTCGGGGACGGCCGCAGAGAGCGTCATGCGAAAGCCGTGGTCGCCGATCGTCCACGTCATCGCGTCGGTGGACTCCGGCATGAAGAAGGTGCCGCTGGCGGCGACCCGCCACGGGGTGGTGGCCGCGCCGTCCGGAGCCGACACCCCGCCTGGCGCGGGATGGACCGTGGGCGCGGTCGGCCCCGCGCCCTCGACCGCCGTCCCCCGCCCCACCAGCGCAGCCGCGCCATCCGCGAAGAGGGTGTTCGCCACGAGCATCTCCTCGTCCCACCCGTAGGCGAAGTGGAGCGAGCAGAGCTCCACCGCGCACAGGAGGACGGTCGCCTCCGGGGCGGCCGCGTAGCCGTGCGCCGCCCGCAGCCCGTTCAGCGCGCCGTGGCACCCCATGAATCCCACGTGCGTGCGCGCGACGCCGCGCGAGATCCCCAGCCGCTCGATCAGGTGGTGCTCCACGCCCGGGGAGGCGAAGCCCGTGCAGGAGACGGTCACCAGATGGGTGATCTCCTCGGGTCCGAAGCCCGATCGTTCGAGCGCCTGCGCCGCGGCGGCTTCCGCCAGGGGCGGCGCCTCCTGCGCGTACCACTGCATCCGGTCGCGCGTCGTCGGTCCGAGGTCCGCCTCCGAGGCGGGGAGCGGGTACCACGGAATCCGCTCCGCGAGAGACCCGTCGCCCCCGCGCACCGAGACCGAGCGGCGCGTCTCGACGCCGGAGCGGCGGTAGAGGCGGTTGAGGAGCTTCGCCCGACGTCCATCCGCGTGCGCGAAGTGGGGGGCGAGGGCGGCCGCCTCGGTCTGCACCGCCACGTGCGGTGGGAGGGCGGTCCCGAGTCCTGCGATATGGAAGGCGTTCACGGAGTGGCTCGAAGTCGGGTGGAGATCGGTGGCGCGGGGGTGGTCGAGGCGGTGCCGGAGGCGTGTCGTACCAGGGGTACGGCGAGGCCGGGCATGCGGGCGAGGAGGGCGAGGGCGAGACGGATCCGGCGCGGACTGCGGGAGACCCAGGTCACGCCGCGGGCGACGAGGCGGGTGCGGCGATGGGCGCGGACGGCCCGGTCCCACGCCGTGAGGCGCGCCGGCGACCAGCCCTGCTCCAGGACGGCCAGGGCGTGGGGCACGACGGCCCGCGCACTCTCGATCGCCCACCGCATCCCCTCCCCCGTGAAGGGCTCGAGGTATCCGGCCGCGTCGCCGATCAGGAGGAGACGCTCAGCACCTGCCGGAGCGGCGGTGCGGGTGAGCTTCGGGGTGCCCCGCCACCCGTCGATCGGGGGGGCGGCGGGCGCCGGAAGGCCGGAATGCGTCAGGAGGGCGACGACGGCGGCCTCGATCCCGCCGGCCTCGCGAATGCGATCGGGGTCGAGGGCCCCTGCGAGGTCGACCGTGCCGTCCTCGAGGACGGAGAGGCCGACGTAGCCACCGGGGCCGACGCGCATCGCGACGCGGTCGGGGGCGACGGTGGAGGCCGGGAAGGTGTCCGCGGGGAAGCGGGCGCCGACGCCGAT
>JANQLR010000062.1 GCA_028280525.1 Longimicrobiales bacterium | reverse complement strand
CGCTCTGGCCCGTCTTCGCCGCGGTCGGGGCGGTGGCGGCGCTCGTGACCAACTGTTCGATCGAGGTCGAGCGGTATCCGGGCGGGGACCGGGATGAGGACACGGAGGAGTAGCGAAGCTCGGTGCTCGGGGTAGGGTGCGGCAGGCTTCGCCCTGGCATGCGCGTAGCATCACGCAACGGAGGTCCCGGTTGGCCGCCACGCTCAGGAAAGCGGTTCTCGTGGGCCTGCTGTGCCTCGCCGGTTGTGCCGATCCCGTCGGTCTCACGACCACGGATCTCGGGATCGTGGGGCCCTCCGCCGTGCGCGAGGTTGCGGCTGTGACGTGGTCGGACGGGTGGTTGTTGCTGACCGCCACCCGCCCCTTTGCGACCGAGCCGGAGGTGGTCGAGGCGATCGTGGTGCACGACACCACGCTGTACCGCTTCGTCTCCGAGGACCGGCTCGTTCGGGCGCGCCCCGGCGAATTCGAGGTCGGGGACGAGTTTCGCTACTGGGTGCGGCCCGGCGGCCGGGCGGGATGCTGCATCGTTGACGCGGTCGCGCTGATTCGATAGCCGCGCCCGCCAGTCGTAGGTCGGGGAGTCCTCGTCTCCGCCCGAACCCCTCGGCCGTCGTGGGCCGCCGGGCCCGCGACGCTCGAGGGGCGGCTGAAGCTGTACGCGCTATCGGTCGCTTCCATGTGCCCGGCCGCAGCGGAAACTGGCAATTCAGCCTCGTGAGGAGGTACCTGCCATGAGTCGAGTAGCCATCGCGGTGATCGCTTCGATCGGATGTGCTGCCCTGGCGCCATCACAACTCCGCGCTCAGGAAGTCGAGACTATCACGGACGTGATCTCGCGGGTCCGGGAGGGTCACGGGTACGTGGTGCCGTCGGACTTTCTGAGGTCGAACGATGGTAGCCATACCCCCTCGGAGAAGCGGGAGCTGGTCGACAGCCTAGTCTACCTGGCGAGGACTACCGATCCGGAGTCACCGCTTGGTCCCCGCATCTTGGATGGCGTCATCTTCGCGCTCTCGTCTGCAGCCCATCGATCGATCGGGCCCGGCACCCCGTCGCGTGCCGCGGAAGACGGATTGATCGGGTTGGTCGGAGACGCCAACGAGCGCCTGGAGCGACTCGCCCTCTGGAGGTTGGCATCGGTCGACATTCCACTCGAGCGCAAGCTTGGAGCACTCGAAGCGGTTGCAGTCTCGAATCGAAGCAACGCTTCTGCTGCCGTCCTCGCCATGGCTCGGACCGAGGCCGGGGCGGCCCGCCTGAGGACCATCCTGGGGCAGGGAGGGGTGAGGAACGACCGAGCCATGGCCATTCTCCTACGCATCGCGCGGGATCGAGGTTGGGGTTCGGGAGGCCCCTGACCCCGGTCAGGCGTTGGCTGGGAGTGTCGCGATTCGCGGTTCACCGTGGGCAGGGTCCTCCCCGGGCGCCGAGGGCTGCTTGGGAACCCGCGACGCCCGAGGGCGACCACTGCCGGCTCAGCCCTGAGCCATCTCCGCCGCCATCTGCCGGTTCTGGTGCTCGAGCCCCTTGGGATCGGAGAGGAAGGCCGCTCCCATCTCCTTCGACATCGGGTCGGGGAAGACCTCCTCGGCGCCCGACTCGATTCCGTCCAGCACCTCGTTCGCGACGTCGATCGCCGGCGTCTTCTCGAAGGGGATCTCCTTGGCCATGTCGGTGTCGATCGGGCCCGGGTAGACCCCGACGACGAGCGTGTCCGGGAGGGTGACCCGGAGCCCCTGCGTGACGGAGTGCACCGCCGCCTTCGAGGCCGAGTAGAGCGGGGCCATGGCGAAGCTCACCAACGATGCGACCGAGCCCAGATTCACGATCGTGCCGCCGCCGTTGCGCTGAAGGGCAGGGGCCAGGGCGCGGGTGACGTTCACGAGCCCGAAGACGTTCACCTCGAACTCCTCGCGGCCCGTCTGCACCGCGGCCTCGTCGAGGAGACCGTGGCCCATCCCCGAGGCGACGCCGGCGTTGTTGATGAGGATGGTCGCGTCCTGGGCGAGCTCTGCGGCGGCGGCGATCTCCTCGCCGTCGGTCACGTCGAGCTCGATCGGAACGACGCGGTCCCCGAGCTTCGCGACGAGCGGCTCCAGCGACTCGAGCCGGCGCGCCCCGGCGTACACCTTGGCGGCACCCCGGGCGACGAGCGCCTCGACGAATGCCGCGCCGATCCCGCGGTTGGCCCCGGTGACCAGGGCGATCTGTCCCTCGATGGTGCGATCCGACATGTCGGTGTCCTCAGTTGTGGAATGTGTGGTCAAAAATGAATCGAAGAGAGAAGCGATCCTACTCCGCTGCGGTTCCCAGCCTGTCCAGAAGAAGTTCGACCTGAGCCTTCAGCGCGCGCGTGGACGCCCCTCCGGAGGCCATCGTCGACATCCCGTGCGCCAAGGTCAGGAGCAACTCCGCCGCCGTTGCCGGCTCCACCGCGGAGGCGAGCGAGCCGTCCTCCGCCGCTTCATCGAGCCGATCCTGGAAGAAGCTCCGGAGGGCGCGGTCGTTTGCCCCGCACGCCGCCGGGAGCTCTTCGTCGGCCGTCCACTCGGCTCGCGTCCTGGTGAGCAGACACCCCGGCCGGTCGTCCCCTTCGGTCAACGCCTCGACCGAAGTCCCGAGGAAGACGCGGATCCCCTCGAGCCCTCGCTCCGCCATCGTCTCGCGAAGCTCTCCCGCCCGCGCCCGATACCGGTCCAGCGCACGGTCGAAGATCGCCCGCTTGTCCCCGAAGGCGTTGTACAGACTCTGTCGCCCGAGGCCGGTAGCGGTTTCCAGGTCGGCGACCGACGTTGCGTCGAAGCCGCGCACGCGGAAGACCTCGACCACCTGGTCGAGGACCTGTTCCTCATCGAATGTGCGCGGTCTGGGCATCGTCGTCTCTCTCCGTGACGAGGAGTATGGTAGTTTTGGACTGTGTGGTCAAGTATGCCTGAACTCCCGGAGGTGACGGCGTACGTGGAGGCCTTCGAGCGCCGCATCGTCGGTCGCCCGCTGGAGCGGATTCGCCTCCGCTCCCCCTCGCTGGTGCGCACCTTCGACCCGCCGCTCTCCGCGGCGGAGGGACGGCGAGTGGAGGGGATCGGCCGGATCGGGAAGCGGATCGTCTGGCACCTGGAGGACGACCTTCACCTGGTCGTTCACCCGATGATCTCCGGGCGCTTCCACCGGAAGAAGCCCGGCACGGCGCTCCCCCGAAGGAATGTCCACGCCGCCTTCGACTTCCCCGAGGACACCTTCTTCCTGACCGAGATGGGGAAGAAGAAGCGCGCCTCGCTCCACCTGGTCCGGGGCGACGACGCCCTCGCCGCGCTCGACCCGGGTGGGATCGACCCCCTGACCGCCTCGCCCACGGAATTCGCGGAGGCCCTCACATCCCGGAACCGAACGCTCAAGCGCGCCCTCACCGACCCGCGCGTCTTCTCCGGGATCGGCAACGCGCACTCGGACGAGATCCTCCTCTTCGCCCGGCTCTCCCCGGTCCAGCGGACGGGGAACCTGAACGACGACGAGATCGAGCGGCTCCGGGAGGTGACCGTCCGCTCGCTCACGGAGTGGACCGAGCGGCTGCGGAACGAGTTCGGCGAGCGCTTCCCCGAAAAGATCACCGCCTTTCACCCGGCGATGGCGGCGCACGGGAAGTACGGTGAACCGTGCCCGGTCTGCAGCGGGGAGATCCAGCGCATCCGATACGCCGATCGGGAGACCAACTACTGCCCGGCGTGCCAGACCGGGGGGAAGCTCCTCGCCGATCGCGGGATGAGTCGGCTCCTGGGGGACGATTGGCCGCGGACGCTCGACGAGCTGGAGGAGCTGAAGGCGGAGCACGGCGGCGGAGGCTGAGCCCGCGCTCTCGCCGCCCCGCGCGGTCAGCCCGGGACGGTCATCTCCCCACTCGCCACTCGAACCGCCCCGCCGCCCACCCGGATCCGATCGACGGCCCCGCCGGCCACCCGGATCTCGAGCGCGAGTCGAGAGGGCCGGCCCATCTCGATGCCCTGTTCGACCGACCAGGGGTGCACCCCGTCGACGGAGCGGAGTCCGAGCCACCCTCCGAGCGCCGCGCACGCGCTCCCGGTGGCCGGGTCCTCGGGGACGCCGATCTCCGGGGCGAACATCCGCACACGCAGATCCGCGTCGCCCTCGCCGGGGGCCACCACGTAGACCATCGTGGCGCGGTCGGGGTCGGTGAGGAGGCCGGCCCGGACGCCCTCGTCGAGCCGCGCCCTCTGCGCCACCTCCACCGAGCGGACCGGCACGACGAAGAACTCGAGCCCGGCCGAGGCCCACGCCGGCGCGAAACCGACCCCGGGGCGCAGCGGCGCGAGGGCGGGGGCGCCCCCTTCGAGGTCGAAGCCGAGGTCGCCTTCGTCCACACCGAGCATGCGCGCGACCTCACCCGGGTCCCCCGGGAAGGCGACCTCCGTCGGCACCGCCGCCGCGGTCAGCGTCCCGGCGACCGCCTCGCCGTCCCGCACCTCGACCTCTACCGCGACCGGCCCGACGCCCTCCTCCAGGACGACGCGTCGCACCCCGTCGCCCTCGCCCCTCCCGGCGAGCCCTTCGGAGACCGCGAGCACCGCCGTTCCGACCGTCGGGTGACCGGCGAAGGGCACCTCGGCGCCCGGGGTGAAGATGCGGGCGCGCAGGTCTCCCTCCCCCTCCGATGGGAGGAGAAAGACCGTCTCCGAGAGGTTCAGCTCGCGGGCGATCCGCTGCATCGTCGCCCCGTCGAGGCCCCGCCCGTCCGGGAAGACGGCGAGCGGGTTTCCGCCGAAGATCCGGTCGGTGAAGACGTCCAGCGTGTGGTAGCGGTAGCGGGCCATGTCGGTGCGGGGCGGGGGGAACGGGATCGGACGGTACCCGTCCCGGGGTGCGGGGTCCACCACTCCGGCGTTATCGGTGACGGATGCTCACGCACCTTCGACTCCGGCCCGCGCCCCGAGCGGGGTTTCCCTTCGACGTTCCCGCCCTCCGGGGCGTGGACCGAATCGACTTCGATCCGGCGGTGACGCTCCTGGCCGGGGAGAACGGATCGGGGAAGTCCACGCTCCTGGAGGCGATCGCGGTGAAGGTCGGCCTCCCCGCGATCGGTCGTGCCGCGACGGAACGGGACGCATCGCTGGAGGGGCCCGCCGCCCTCGCACGGACGATGACGCTCGCCTGGTCCCGACGGACCCGGCGCGGTTTCTTCCTCCGCGCCGAGGACGTCTTCGGCTTCATCCTGGCCCTTCAGCAGGAGCGGAGGGTGCTGGAGGACGAACTCGCCGCCGCCGAGGTCCGGTTCGAGGGGGCCTCCGACTACGCGCGCACCCTCGGCCTGGGACCGTACCGGGCCTCGATCGGCGCTCTCCGGGCTCGCTACGGCGAGAACCCCGACGCGCGCTCGCACGGCGAGACCTTCCTGCACCTCTTCCGCGAACGGATCGTTCCCGGTGGCCTCTACCTGATGGACGAGCCGGAGGCGGCGCTGTCGCCGCAGAGCCAGCTCGCCCTGATCGCGCTCATGCACGACGCCGTCGAAGCCGGGAGCCAGTTCATCTTGGCGACGCACTCGCCGATCCTGCTGGCGATCCCCCAGGCGCGCCTCCTCTCCTTCGACGATGGGCCCGTTCGGGAGACGCGGTGGGAGGAGTTGCCCTCACTCGACCTCTGGCGGCGGATCCTGGAACACCCGGCCTCGGTGCTCCGTCACCTCTGGCCGACGGAGTCGAAGGGGGGCGGAGGCTAGCGCCCGTTTCCGTGTGTGGACCGGCCCTAGAGGAGGTCGTCCCCCGCCTCCAGCGTCTGCGCTCCCGCTTCGAGCGCCCTCTGCTCCTCCCGCGCCCGGTCGATCCGGTCGTCGACCCAGTCGTGGAAGCGGTCCCATGCGGCGTAGCCGACCATGATTCCGAGGATGCCGACCCACCCGTAGCCGCGGATGACGTCGATCGGCCAGAGCGCCGCCTCGATCGAGTTGAAGAGCGAGCGGATCGAGAAGCCGATCAGGACCTCGAAGGCTTCGCCGCGGACGAAGTCCGGAAGGCTCCCCGCGCCCTGAAGCTCCGCCCACAGCGTCTGGACCTCGAGCTGCAGGAAGCGGGCGAGGGTGACGACGCCGTAGCCGGTCGCCGCCTCGTTGTCCCACAGGTCTTCGAGCGACTCGCGGAGCCAGGAGCGCGCCGTGCCCTCGGTGGACTCGGAGATCGGTTCCGTGACCCGGCGCACGAGGAGGGCCACGATCAGGACGACGGCGCTCGCGGTGAAGGCGAGGGCCCCCAGTTGAAGGACGAGAGCCGCGCCGAGCCCGACCCCGCCCGCCCACGCCGCCCGCTCCGCCCACTCCCCGACGACGTCGGCGGAGGTCGGGGGCGCGAGCGGTGGGGGGAGCGGTTCCACCGGTCGAGGATGCATCCGCTCTTCCGCCGGAGGCGAAGAGTCGGGTAGCTGCGGTTCTTCGGGGTTCATCGGCCACTGGCCCCGGAGCGAAGGGTACACCGGGAACCTCCCGGCAGCCGCATGGATAACGAGGACGACCGCTTGACGCACTTCCGCGCCAGAGGACGAGATGACGAAGCGAAGCTGGGACACCATCCCCGAATCCGAGGTCACCCCGGAGGAGGTCTACCTCGATCGGCGGCAGTTCATCGCCGCCGCAGGGGTCGCCGGGGCCGCAGCCGCCGCGCTGACCCCGGAGGGGATTGCCGCGGCCGTCCGCACGGTCCGGGCCCAGCGGGGCGCTTCGCAGGAGGCGCAGGAGTACACGTGGGGCGCCGAGATGCAGGACGAGCTCTCCTCGTACGACCTCGTTACCGGGCACAACAACTTCTACGAGTTCGGGACGGGGAAGGGGGACCCGGCGCGCTACTCGGGGGAGTTCCGACCGCGGCCCTGGTCCGTGGAGGTCTCCGGAGAGGTCAACAAGCCAGGGACCTACGACCTCGATGACCTCTACGATCCCAGCTGGATCGAGGACCGGATCTACCGCCTCCGCTGCGTCGAGGCGTGGTCGCTCACGATTCCGTGGCGCGGCTTCGCGCTCCGCAACCTGATCTCCCGCGTCGAGCCGACGTCGAATGCGAAGTACGTCGCCTTCGAGACGGTCTACCGCCCGGACGAGATGCCGGGGCAGAACCGGCGCGTTCTCGACTGGCCGTACGTGGAGGGGCTCCGCATCGACGAGGCGGCGAACGAGCTGACGTTCCTCGCCACCGGCCTGTACGGCCGCGATCTCCCGAACCAGAACGGGGCCCCGCTCCGCCTCGTCGTGCCGTGGAAGTACGGCTTCAAGCACATCAAGTCGATCGTCCGCATCCACTTTCAGGAGACGATGCCCCCGACGACGTGGAATCTCTCCGCGCCGCAGGAGTACGGCTTCTACGCGAATGTGAATCCGAACGTCGACCATCCGCGCTGGAGTCAGGCCACCCACCGGGTCCTCCCCGGAATCCGTCGGACGGACACCCTCATGTTCAACGGGTACGCCGATCAGGTGCAGCACATGTACGCGGGGATGGACCTCGCGCGCTGGTACTGACGTCGCACCGAACCGGACGATGAGCGTCGCCACCGCGCCCGGGACCGTCTCCGCCACGTCGCCTGCCGCACGCAACCTGCTCCTCCTGCGCATCGCGGCGTGGACGATCCTCGGGGCACCGCTGGCGTGGGGCGTGTACCGCTGGTTCTGGGGCGACGGCTTCGGCTTCGACCCGGTGGAGGAGATGCTCCACTACTCCGGGCTGACCGCGGTCTGGGTCCTGATCGCATCGCTGGCGATCACCCCGGTCCGACGCTGGACCGGCTTCAACGCCCTTCAGAAGATCCGCCGGCTGACCGGGCTGTGGGCCTTCGCCTACGCCACGATGCACCTCTCGGTCTACGTGACGATCGATCAGTGGTTCGACTGGGTACTGATCGTGGAGGACCTGAGGGAGCGACCCTTCATCCTCTCCGGTTCGGCGGCGCTGGCGCTGATGGTGCCGCTCGCGGTGACCTCGACGAAAGGGTGGATCCGCCGGCTCGGGAGGCGATGGGTCAGCCTGCACCGACTTGTCTACCTCTCCGCGGGGCTCGCGCTCCTGCACTTCTGGTGGGGGCAGAAGGCCGACCTGCGGAACGCCGTGATCGCGGCGGCGGTGCTGGCGGTCCTCCTCGGGGCCCGTGTATGGTGGGCGGTCCAGAAGCGACGTCGGGCGGCCTGACGCGGCTTCTCGGGAGCGGTGGGCGTTGCCCACCGGAACTTCGCCCTTCCCCATCCCGCCTCGATGTCCCGAGCCACCTCCGTCCGCACCGCGCTCTCCGCCCTCGTTCTCCCCCTCCTCCTCGCCGCCTGCGCTGGAGGGGGCGCCGCCGGTCCACACGGGGTCCGTCCGGCCACGCCCGCGCCCGGTCCCGCGGCCCCACCCCCGGACGCCTCGACGCCCGTCGAAGAGGGGGTGGACTTCGTGGTCTACGGCGCGGAGGGCGACCGGAGTTCGCTCACGGAGCTCCTCGACGCGGCTGCGGAGTCCGAAGCCCTCCTGATCGGGGAGGAGCACAACGACGCGATCGGCCACCGGGTGCAGTACCGGATCCTCACCGAGGGGCACCGCCGCCTGTCGGGCGCCCCACCCAACGTCCACCCCTCCCGGGAGGCGGGAACCCGGCCGCCCGCGCCGGCCGGCGGACGTCCCGTCGTTCTCTCTCTGGAGATGTTCGAACGCGACGTGCAGTACATCGTCGACGAGTACCTCGATGGCGAGATCACCGAGTCGCACTTCCGGTCGAGCAGCCGGCCCTGGTCCAACTACGAAGCCGACTACCGCCCGATGGTGGAGTACGCCCGAGTGCACGGGATCGAGGTGGTGGCGGCGAATGCGCCTCGTCGCTACGTGAACCGCGTGAGCCGGCTCGGGCCGGCCTCGCTCGACGACCTCTCCGAGGAGGCGCGCCGCTTCCTGCCCCCGCTCCCGTACCCGGGGCCGAGCGATGCCTACCGGGCGGAGTGGGACGCGCTGATGGGCGGAGCCTCGGGGCACATGCCGGGCGGCGCCCTCGATGCGCAGTCGCTCTGGGACGCCGCGATGGCCCACGCCGTGGCGGGTGCGCTCGATCGGACGCCCGACGCGCTGGTGGTTCACCTGGCGGGCGGCTTCCACGTCGAGAATGGAACCGGCACGCCCGAGGCCCTCGCCTCCTACCGCCCCGGGACGCGAGCCGTCATCGTCGCGATCCGTCCCGTCGACGACCCCACCCGCTTCGACTCGGCGCGCGCGGGAGCCGGTGACTTCGTGATCCTGACTCGCGCCCCGTCCGCGAACGCATCCGGGGGCGGCGGTCCGCCGTAGCGGCCCGCCGAACTCAGTAGCGAACCAGCGGGATCGAGATGCCGATCATGAGCGCGGAGGGCGAGAAGTCCGAGACCCGGGAGTAGCGGAACTCGAGCTGGCTGGAGATCAGTGACCGGCTCGCCCGTCCGCCCAGGATCCCCACCAGCGAGAAGCCCGTCCGTGTCTCCCGCGCCCCATCGCTGCCCGGCCACACGGTGTTCCGGAACGCGGGCCCACCACCGACGCTGATCGGACCCAGGTCGTAGAGCAGGTCGACGTTGAACTGCCGGTCGTTCACCCCGGTGTAGAAGGTGACGTCCGCCACGGTCTGAACCTCGAGTGGGAACCCGGGCACCGAGAGGCGTGACTGAGCCCCGAGGATGAAGGCGTTGTTCGGGGCCTCGACGTCGAACCCCAGCCGCGCCCCGACCGAGATCGCCTTCGTCTCCACGCGGGGCGGTCCTCTGCGCTGGGCCTCCGCGCTGCTGGGGAGGAGGACGGTGCAGAGGAGGACCAGGGAAGCCAGGCGGAGACGAGCGATCGACATCGAGGGCGGGGCTGTGAGGGCGATCCGGGGTCCGTCACCTCGGCCCGGTCGTCTCTAGGACTCGTCGAGGGCACACCGGGTTCCCCCGCACTGCTCCCGCCCCCCGGTCAGCCTCGCCGTACGCCGATCGGGACCGACCTCCCCGCTCGCATTCGAATCGCGTACACGGTCCACGCCGCCACGCCACCGAGCGCGGCGAGTTGCAGAGGGGCCGGAGGCACCGGGACCTCCCAGATGCGCACCACCCCCGGCAGCGCGAGCCAGAGGTGGGCGCCGAGTGCGAGTGCCGCGAGGAGGGGGAGCGCAGCGGCCCATGCGAGCCCCGTCGCCCGTACCACCACCGCGACCGTCAGCCAGGACGCGAAGCCCGCGAGCACCATCGTCGTGAGGACGGCCCACGGCGCAGGTTCGACGGCCGCCGAGAAGCCGACGACGATCCCCGGGAAGGCGCCGGCGAAGGCGCCGAAGGGCGTGGCGAGCCACCCGCTTCCCCTCCTCGCGCCGGTGAGGAGCTGGGGGAGGGCGGCCGGTCCCGCCAGATCGAGGCAGCCCCGGGGCGTGCACCCGTCGCACGGCCCGCACCGTTCGTTCTCCGGGCGGATCAGGGGTGCCTGTCCGTAGAGCTGCTCGACGGGGAGGATCGGGCAGAGCCGGTTGCAGAAGCCGGACTTCCGGGGTCGGCGACGACCGACGGCGAAGGCGAAGACACCCACCCCGGCCAGGAGCCCGCTCGTCGCCCACCCGCTCGCCTCGAAGAGGGCGGGACGCAGGGAGATCAGGAGGACGAGGGCGACGACGACCGCGCCGAGTGGGGCCGCAGAGCCGTTCGTGGCTCGCCCCTCCACGACCGGTCCACCGTCCCCCACGGTCGCCAGGGGACAGACGTTGCGCCACGTCCCGGGGGACACGAGGAAGAGGATCGGCAGGAGCGGAACCACACCCTGCCAGAAGCGGAGCGTCCACACGGGCTCCGCCAGAGGGAGCGCGACCGCGATCCCGAGCGCTCCGCCCAGCACCGCGCCCCGCGCCACCCTCCATCCGGTCATGTCGCGCGACGAGCCCTCAGTCGAAGACGGGCGGCCGGTGCGTCAGCAGCGGGATGCTCGTCGAACGGATGACCTTGTCCGCGGTGCTGCCGAGGAAGGCTCGGCTGAGCCCCTTCCGACCGTGGGTGGCCATGACGATCAGGTCCACATCGGCCTCCTCGGCCCGCGCGCAGATCGCGCTGGCGGGCTGGGACGCCACCTTCACGACGGCGTGAGCCTCCACGCCGCGGCTCTCCACGAAGGCGACCTTCTCCTCGAGCCAGCTTGCCGCCGCCTCCTTGGCGGCGCTCAGCACCTGCTGGTTCATCTGAACCGTGGTCGGCAGGTACGGAGAGGCGACTTCCATCGGGAAGGGCACCACGCGCACGAGCTCGAGCGCGGCGCCGAACTTCCGAGCGAGCGGGAGGGCGGTCTCGATGATCCCGCACGAGAACTCGGTTCCGTCGAGCGGGACGAGGATGCGCTTCCACCCCCGCGGATCCATCGACTCGACCTCGCCGTCCCCGTTCGGCTCCTCCGGGTGGAGGAGCATGATCGGGCGCTCGGAGTGGCGCAGCAGTCCGTCGGCGACGCTCCCGAGCCAGGCGCGGGAGAGGACGCCCCGCCCATGCGTGGCGGCGATGATCAGATCCGCCCCGGTGTAGCCGGCGTGGTCCAGCAGGGCCCGCACCGGCGTCCCGAAGAGCATCTTGGATTCGACGTGCAGGCCGGAGCGGTCCGCGACCTCCTTGGAGACACGGCAGATGTACTCCTCGGTCCACGACGCCGCCGACTGGTCCCACCCCTCCATCTCGACCCCGACCACAGGCTCGTGTACGGAGACGAGGTCGAGGGTGGCCTCGAAGGCCTTGGCGAGGGACTCGGCGACCGGGAGGGACTGTTCGGCGAAGCGCGATCCGTCGAGCGCGACCTGGATACGGTTGAACATGGGTACCTCCGGTCAGGGACTGATGGAGAGTGCGGGCGAGGCGTCGTCGGCGGGCAGCTCCTCCGTGACCTCGCGGATCCACGGCAGGGCGAGCGTCACGGTGGTGCCCTCCCCGGGCTCCGAATCGACGGCGAGGGCGCCGCCGGCGAGGCGGGCGCGTTCGTACATCGCCGGGAGCCCGAGCCCATCGGTCGAGGCAACGATGTCGGTCACGTCGAAGCCGCGTCCGTCGTCGGTGATGAGGGCGACGATTCGGTCCTCCTCCGGGCGGAAGAGGATTTCGACGCGCTTCGCGTCCGCGTGGACGAGCGCGTTCTCGACCGCGGCCTCGACGACGCGGTAGAGGGTGACGAGGTGCTGCGAGGTCAGCCGCTCCTCCGGCACATGCCCGTGGACCCGGATCTCGGGGGTCGAGCGCGTCTCCGTCAGCCGCCGGAGGTGCGCGTCCAGGGCGGCGCGGAAGCCGAGCTCGTCGAGCTCGGGGGGCCGAAGCTGGCGGGCGAGGGTGCGGACGTCCTCGAGCACCTTGCGCAGCGACTCGGTGATCGGTCCGTCGATGCCGGGGTCGGTTTCTCCGTTCCGGCGTTCGACCACGCGGAGCTGCAGCAGGAGTGAGGCGAGACTCTGCGCCGTCTCGGAGAACATCTCATCCGAGATCCTCCCGCGGGCCCGTTCCTCCACCTGAAGGACGGCCTCGGCGCCGAGCACCGCCGTGCGGCGCTGGGATTCGACGGCGTCGAGCGTGCGGTTCAGCAGCTGACGAAGGCTCTCGACCCCGGGATCGGCGAGCGGAGACCAGCGGGCGCGGGCCGTCCAGTCACCGTGACGCACCCGATTGGTGGTCCGCTTCAGCTCGCGGATCGGCTGAAGCGCCAGCATCACGATCCCGACGTTGACCGCGGCCGAGATGACCATGGGCACCCCTCCGACGAGCCAGATCGATCCCGCTCCGTCGGTGGCCGGGTGGGTCAGAAACCACGATCCGACCCCCAGCGCGACCGCCAGAACGCCGAGATTCGCCAGCACGATCTTCCATACGAGCGGGATGCCCAACGGCGCGGCTGCCCAGGTCGGAAGGTGCTCCGATCCGGACGGCGAGGGACTCGTCGTAGGGGTGCGTTCAGGCATGGGAATGCGCTCGAGATCGTCGTCGGACTCGCCCGACGGTCTTCGACGCATACATTGCGAAGGAGGCGGGTGGGATTCTGTCGGGAGTGGTGTCTCACTTTTGTCGGGAGATCCTCCACAGTTCCCACCCGTTATAAGATCCTCCGATGATCGAGATGGAAGTTTACCGCGCGCTGTTCGAGCACTCGCCCGATGGGATCGTGGTGGTGGGGCCGGACGGGATCATCCAGGATCTCAACCCGGCGGCGTGTACCATCTTCGGATACGACTTCGAAGAGCTGGTCGGCCGTCCGGTGGAGATCCTGGTGCCCGAGTCCGATCGCGACCGGCACGTGAAGCATCGGGACGTCTTCGTCCGGGAGAAGCGGGGCTCGCGCCCGATGGGTGCGGGCCTCGAACTGGCGGGCCGTCGCAAGGACGGCACGACGATTCCGGTCGAGATCTCGCTCTCCCACCTGGAGAGCGGGCGTTCGCTCGCGACGGTCCGGGACGTCACGCTGCGACGTCGGCTCCGGAACTTCGGGGTGGGGGCGCTGCGCGCCGCGGAGGATGAGCGCACCCTCATCGCGCGCGACCTTCACGACGACACCGCGCAGCAGCTCGCCGCCCTCCTGATCCACCTCCGACTCCTCGAACGGGCGGAGGACGCCGACGGCCGAAGCCGACAGATCGAGACGCTGCGGAGCGGGATCGAGTACGCCGCGGAGGGGATCCGGCGGATCGCCCGCGGGCTGCGTCCGCCGGAGCTGGAGGACGCCGGGCTGCAGGCGGCCCTCCTCTCGCATACCCGTCGCTTGGAAGAGTCTCGCGAACTCGTCGTCGACCTCGACGTCGATCAGGTCGACGGGCTGCTCACCCCGGACACCCTCCTCATCGTCTACCGGATCGTGCAGGAGGCGCTGACGAATGTGGCGCGTCACGCCAACGTCGGGCGGGCCGAGGTGCGCGTGTTCGAGGAGGGCGGGGAGGTGATCGCCGAGGTGCGCGACGAGGGCCGAGGCTTCTCGACCACCTACGATTCGGCGACCGGAGACGGTCTCGGTGTTCTGGGGATGCACGAGCGCGCCGTGATGGCCGGCGGACGCCTCGACGTGCAGAGCGCGCCCGGGGAGGGTACCCTCGTGCGACTTCGCATCCCCACCGAGTTCGATCCGGAGCGACCGCGTGTCTGACATCTCCATCCTGCTGGTCGACGACCACGCCATGTTCCGCGCCGGGATCCGGGCTCTTCTGGAGTCCGAGGTCCGGATGAACGTCGTCGGTGAGGCGGCGAGTGGGGAGGAGGGGGTCGACCAGGTCCGCTCGCTTCGCCCGGACGTGGTCGTCATGGACCTGTCGATGCCGGGCGGGAACGGTTTGGACGCCACCCGCCGTATCGCCGCCCTCGGGTACGACACCCGCATCCTAGTCCTCACCGTCCACGCCGAGGAGGAGTACCTCGTCCCGGTCGTGGAGGCGGGGGCCTCGGGCTACCTGACCAAGGTCTCCGCCGACCGGGACCTGATCGAGGCGATCAAGGTCGTGGCACGCGGCGAGGTCTACCTCCCGCCGAAGGCGACTCGGCTCCTCCTTCAGAAGTACCGCTCCTCCGGGGAAGACCCGGAGACGTCGGGCCTGCGCGACCTCTCCTCCCGCGAGCAGGAGGTCCTGGCGCTGACCGCGGAGGGGTACTCTTCCAGGGAGATCGGGGAGAAGCTCTTCATCTCTCCCAAGACGGTCGACACCTACCGGTCGCGGATCATGGAGAAGCTGAAGCTCACGCATCGCTCCGACCTGGTCCGGTTCGCCCTCAAGGTCGGGCTCCTCAAACAGGTCTGACGCAGATGCGACGCGCCCTCCCCCTGGTGCTGGGGCTGCTCCTTTTCGCAGGCCGCCCCGCGGTCGCGCAGGAGTTCGGCTGGGTCGCCGGAGACCATCACATCCACTCCCGCTACAGCGTGGGGTGGGAGTGGCGCGAGGGCGAGGACCGGTCCGAGGCCCCGTCGCCGATCATCGGCGGGGACGCGATCTACCCGATCCCGATGAATGCGCTGATGGCGCGCCACTTCGGGCTCTCGTGGACGGTCGCCACCGACCACGGCGGCCCGAACCACTCGAAGGTGAATCTCGAGCTCGCCTACCCCGAGCTCCTGATGTCGCGGCAGGTCGTGCCGGAGGTCATCCAGTTCTTCGGGATGGAGTTCGACACGCCGGGCGGCGACCACTCCAGCATCATCGTCCCGCACTCCCACGACGAGGCGGACCACCTCCACGAACTCGAGTCTCGCTTCAACAGCCGGGAGCCGTGGCCGACGGACATCTCGTGGAATCAGGAGTCGCGCACACTCGAGGCGCTGCGGGTCATGGACTCGCTCCCGAAGAAGCCGCTCCTCTTCGCGCACCACCCGGCACGCTCGGCGGACAGCGTGGGCGTCTACGGCCGCTACGACCCGGCCGAGTTCCGAGCCTGGAACGACCTCGCCCCGGAGGTCGCGGTGGGGATGGAGGGAGCGCCGGGTCACCAGGCGGCCGCCCTCGAGCGGGACGGCTCGCTCGGCGACGGTCACCGAGGGGGATACGGGCGCTCTCGGACGATGGGCGGCTTCGACCAGATGACCGCCCGGCTCGGCGGGCTGTGGGACTCCCTCCTGGGCGAGGGGCGCCGCTGGTGGATCACCGCGAACTCCGACAGCCACGTGCACTGGCGCGAGGGTGGGTCGGACTTCTGGCCGGGCGAGTACTCGAAGACGTGGGTGCGCGCCGACCGGACGCACGACTCGATCCTCGAGGGCCTCCGCGCGGGGCGGGTCTTCGTGACGCTCGGCGATCTGGTGTCCGAGCTGCGCTTCGAGGCGCTCGGGAGCGGCCGGAGCGCCCGCACGGGCGGGACGCTCGAGATCGACCTCGGCGACGACGCCGAGGTCCGCCTCCGCGTCCGCGACCCCGAGGCGCCTAACCACAATGGAGGCACCCCGGAGCTGTCCCGGATCGACCTGATCGTCGGGGAGGTCCACGGACCGGTGGACGACCCGGACCTCGACGTGAACCCAACCACCCGCGTTCTCGCCCGTTTCGACGAGGGGAGCTGGACGCGCGACGGCGAGTGGATCGAGGTCGTCTTCACCCTCCCCGAGGTGACCCACGACCTCTACCTCCGGGTGCGCGGCACGAACGGCCGGGAGCTCGAGCCGGAGCCCGATCCGCCGGGGGAGGATCCGTGGGAAGACCTCTGGTTCTACACGAATCCGATCTTCGTCGAGGTCGGCGGGATCTGAATCTGAAGGGGATTTCCCTACACCGCGATCCGAAGACCCCCCGACGGTAGGATTTCGGGGCCCGGCCGACCTTTCCGGGCATGTTGTTTCCCGCCCTCACCGCCACCTTCCTGGCCGGTCTCGCCGGATCCCCGCACTGCATCGGCATGTGCGGCGGGTTCGCGGCGTCGTGCGCCGGCCGTGACGGGGGTACGGCGTGGCACCTCGGACGCCTGTCGACCTACGCGCTCCTCGGGGCGCTCGCCGGCGCCTTCGGGGCGATCCTCCCCGGCCCCACCTGGCTCGCCCCGACGATCTCGGTCGTGGCGATCGTCGGCTTCTCCGCCGCCCTCGCCGGGCTGATTCCGGAGCCGAAGTTCCGCATCCCCGGCCTCGCCCGCCTCGCCACCCGCCTGTCGAAGGCCGAGGGCTGGTTGGGACGCTGGCTCTTCGGGATGGCGACCTCGGCGCTCCCCTGCGGCCTCGTCTACGCCGCTCTGGCGATTCCGATGGCGAGCGGCAGCTGGTGGGTCGGGTCGCTCTCCATGGTGGTCTTCGGGATGGCGACGACCCCTGCACTCCTCGTCGTGACGATGGGCGCCCGGCGCCTCGCCGTCCGCGACCTCCGCGTCCGCCGCGTCTTCGCGGCGATCGTGCTGATCTCCGGCCTGACCTCGATCGGTCTCCGGCAGGGGATGCTCCCGGACGCGATGTCCGGAGGACACGCCCACCACGGAGCGATGTCCCTCGATGTACCGATGCCCGAGGCGGGCGTCGGCTCCGCACACGCTCCGTCCGCCGAGGATCCGGTGGGCGGAGCGTCTTCGTTCGACGCCCGCTGATCCAGAGGAACTTCATGGAACCGAACTCCGTCGCCGCCGACTCCTCGCGGAGCGCCCCGGCGGTCACCCCGAACTACGACGACGGGATCGTGAAGATGTTCTTCACGGCGACCGTCATCTGGGGGATCGTCGGGATGCTGGTCGGCGTGATCATCGCGCTGCAGCTCGCGTGGTGGCCCGCCAACCTGAACCTCCCGTGGACGAGCTTCGGCCGTCTTCGTCCGCTGCACACGAATGCGGTGATCTTCGCCTTCGCGGGGAACGTCTGCTTCACCGGCATCTACCACTCGATGCAGCGGCTCCTGAAGACGCGGATGTTCAACGACACCCTGTCGCGCATCCACTTCTGGGGCTGGCAGCTGATCATCGTGTCCGCGGCGGTCTCCCTCCCGATGGGGCTGACCCAGGGGAAGGAGTACGCCGAGCTCATCTGGCCGATCGACGTGGCCGTGACGCTGATCTGGGTGGCCTTCGCGATCAACTTCTTCGGCACGATCGCGATCCGGAAGGTGCAGCACCTCTACGTGGCGATCTGGTTCTACATGAGCTTCGTGCTCACGATCGCCGTCCTGCACATCGTCAACTCGCTGGCGATCCCGGCGACGCTGCTCCGCTCCTACCCGATTTACGCGGGTCTGACCGACGGGCTCGTCCAGTGGTGGTACGGACACAACGCGGTGGGCTTCTTCCTGACGACGCCCTTCCTCGGCCTGATGTACTACTACCTGCCCCGGGCGGCGGAGCGACCGGTCTTCAGCTACCGGCTCTCGATCATCCACTTCTGGGCGCTGGTCTTCCTCTACATCTGGGCCGGTCCGCACCACCTCCTCTACTCGGCGCTCCCCGACTGGGCGCAGACGCTCGGGATGGTCTTCTCGGTCATCCTGATCGCCCCGAGCTGGGGCGGAATGCTGAACGGACTCCTGACGCTGAAGGGCGCCTGGGACCGGGTCCGAACCGATCCGATCCTGAAGATGATGGTCGTCGCGGTCTCCTTCTACGGAATGAGCACCTTCGAGGGCCCGATGATGTCGATCCGTGCGGTGAACGGGCTCGCCCACTACACCAACTGGGTGATCGGGCACGTGCACTCCGGTGCGCTCGGCTGGGTCGGGATGATGTCCTTCGGGATGCTCTACTGGCTCGCACCCCGGCTCTTCAACCGTCCGCTCGCCTACCCGAAGTGGGTGTCGCACCACTTCTGGCTCGCGACGATCGGAATCGTGATCTACACCGTCGCCATGTGGGCCGCCGGCCTCATGGAGGGTCTGCAGTGGCGTGCGATCAACGACGCCGGGCAGCTGGTCAACCCGATCTTCCTGGACATCACGGCGCGCCTCCAGCCCTTCATGCTCCTTCGCCTCCTCGGCGGGGGCATGTACCTGGTCGGGGCGATCATGATGGGCATCAACTTCTGGCAGACCGTCAACGGACCCGAGCGCCCGGAAGAGGCCGACGCCCTTCCGCAGGCCGCCTGAGCCGGAGGAACCCGAACCATGGCGAACATGAATTCCGAGCACGACGGCGAGCCGCAGGGCACCGCCTACGGGCGCTTCCACCGCCGGGTGCTGGAGCGGCGCGCGGCGATCATGGCGATCGCGACCACGCTCGCGATCTCCGTGGGTGGCCTCGTCGAGATCATCCCGATGTCCCCGGCCTCGATGGGGCCGGAGCAGCCCGCGATGGTCTCCCCCTACTCCCCGCTGGAGGTGGCCGGGCGGGACATGTACCTGCGCGAGGGCTGCTATACCTGCCACTCGCAGATGGTGCGCCCGATGCGCGCCGAGATCCTTCGCTACGGCGAGTGGTCCCGCGCCTTCGAGTACACGTACGACCGTCCCTTCCAGCTCGGCTCGCGCCGGCTGGGGCCGGACCTGCACCGCGTCGGCGGGAAGTACCCCGACGCCTGGCACTACGAGCACATGCGGGATCCGCGCTCCACGTCGCCGGGGAGCATCATGCCGGCCTACCCGTGGATGATCGACCACAAGATCGATCCGGCGGACATCCGGGCCTCGGTCGTTGCGCTATCCAAGGTCGGGCACGCGTACGACGACACCTCGCTGGAGGGGGTGACCGCCTCCCTCGAGGCGCAGGGTGCCGGGATCGTGGCGAACCTCGCCACCGCCGGCGTCAGCGCGGAGTGGGACGACGAGATCGTCGCCATGATCGCGTACATGCAGCGCCTCGGGGTGGACGGGCGCGCGGTCTTCGAAGCGGAGGGGACCGGCCGATGAACCCGATCTTCGCGGAAGCCCGCACCACCGTCGACGGCATGTGGATCATGGGGGCCATGACCGTGGCCTTCCTCGTCTTCTTCATCGGCTGGACGCTGTGGGCGTACTGGCCGAGCCGCCGCGCGGCGATGGAGGAGGCGGCGATGCTCCCCTTCGACGACGAGTACGACGGACACGACTCCGACGGCGGGAGCACCGTCGAGAACCCGTCTCACGGCGGGGTGGTCGACCCGACCGCCCCCCTCGCTGGCCAGGGAGCCGATCGATGAGCAAGCAGCACGAGCCCCGCGTCCTCGGACACGCCGACGAGGCGGACGGGATCGAAGAGTACGACAACCCGCTCCCCGACTGGTGGCTGGGCCTCTTCTGGCTGACGATCATCTGGGGCGGATTCTACGCCGTGCACTACCACTTCTGGGGCAACCGCTCGCAGGAGGGCGAGTTCATCGCCGAGATGCAGGCCGCCGACGAGCGGTGGCCCGAGCAGGCGCAGGCCGCCATCCAGTTCGCCATGAGCGACGCGGCCGTCACCTCCGGCGAGGCCGTCTACCAGCAGAACTGCTTCCCCTGCCACGGCGTGAACCTCGAGGGCGGGATCGGCCCGGCCTTCGACGACGACGAGTGGATCCACGGCGGGACCGCCGACGACGTGCTCCGAATCATCCGCGAGGGTGTACTCACCAAGGGAATGGTGGCGTGGGAGGGCATCCTCTCGCCCGAGCAGATCAACGACGTGACCGCCTACATCGTCGCGCGGAACATGGACGCGACCGGCCGGACGCTCGATTCGTACCTGGCCTCGTCCGGGATGGACGCCGAGCCGGCCGAAGCCGATACCGTGACCGTCGCGCCGGCCTCCGACTCGCAGGGCTCGCAGTCGGAGCCCGAGGACTGACGGAAGGACCATGCTTGGCTTTCAGCACCACAGGGAGTGGGTCTACCCACAGTCGGTGACGGGATCGTTCACGACCCTGCGCCGGTGGACCTTCCTCGGGCTGCACGTCGTCCTCTTCGTGACGCCGTGGATCACGATGGGCGGGAACCCGCTTCTGCGGATCGACTGGCCGGACCGGCGGCTCTACGCCTTCGGGGCGATCTTCACGGCTGCGGACACGATCTTCCTGGTCCTGGCGCTCCTTTTCCTGGCCTTCTCGCTCTTCTTCTTCACCTCGCTCTTCGGACGGGTGTGGTGCGGGTACGCCTGCCCGCAGACCGTCTTCCTGGAGAGCTGGATCCGTCCCCTCGAGCTGTGGATCGAGGGCGACCGGATCTTGCGGAAGCGCCGGGACGCGAAGGGGCTGCACTGGGATCTGGCGTGGCGGAAGGCGCTGAAGTGGAGCGCCTTCCTGGCGGTGTCGGGGCTCCTGGCCATGTCGATGGTCTCGCTCTTCGCCGGAGCGCGGGAGCTGTGGACCGGTCAGGCGGGTCCGATCTCGTACACCTTCGTCGCGATCCTGACCGCGGTCTGGTATCTCGACTTCACCTGGTTCCGCGAGCAGTTCTGCAACTACCTCTGCCCCTACGCCCGCTTCCAGTCGGCGCTCACCGACGACGAGAGCTGGCTGGTGTCGTACGACGAGGGGCGAGGGGAGCCGCGAGGAAAGGGACGCGCCGCGGCGCTCGCCGGGAGCTGCATCTCCTGCAACCAGTGCGTGACCGTCTGTCCGCAGGGGATCGACATCCGCAACGGCTTCCAGCTCGAGTGCATCCAGTGTGCGCGCTGCATCGATGCCTGCACGAACGTCATGGACCGTCTCGGGCACGAGACGCTGGTGCGGTACTCGACGATGGCGAAGGACGAGGGCCGAAAGACGCGCACCGTCCGGCCGCGGACCGTCGTGTACGGGGGGCTGATGACGACGCTCGTCGCGGCGGGGATCGTCCTGCTCCTCGGGCGGATCCCCTTCGAGGCCACCGTGAACCGCGCCCCCGGGTCGTCCTTCCAGGCGGATACGGACGGCTGGGTCCGCAACACCTACCTCCTCAAGATCACGAACAACGATCCGGCCCGGGACGACGTCGTCTACGACGTGCGGCTGGAGGGACTCGACGGCGCCGAGATGCTCACCGACCAGGTGGTGCTCGGCTCCACGCAGACACGCACCCTCCCCCTGGTCGTTCGTGTCCCTGCCGAGAGCGTCACGTCACGCTCGATCCCCTTCACGGTTCATGTGACGGGGGAGGAGCGGGAGCTCGTGATCGAGACCACCTTCCTGACCGGAGCGATCGAAAATGCCGCGGGTGATTCATGAGCTCGCTCCCCGCCCGGATGCGGCGGGGACGGAGGAACCCTCCCGGGATGCGGGCGACCTCGTCTGGCCCCTCCTGATCACCTTCGGGTTGCTGACCGTGGTCCTGGTCAACTTCGCCTTCGTCTGGATCGCGGCGAGCGGCCAGGACGAGGTGGTGGAGTCGTATGTCACCGAGGGTCGCTGAGGAGGCCGGTTCCGGCATTCCGACGCCCGGGGCCCACGAGGGTGGGTGGGTGCGGGCCGGCGCGGACCCGCCCGCGGCCGTGCGGGCCTCGACAGCCGTGGGGAACGGGCGGACCGGCGAGGCCCAGCGCGCCGACGCACACGCCTCCTGCCCCCATTGCGGAGTCGCCGTCGAGGGCGAACGGGACGCCTTCTGCTGCCCCGGGTGCGCGCACGCCTGGGAGATCATCCACGGCGCCGGTCTCGACGCGGACTACGAGCGCCGCGAGGCGCTGCCCCCTCGTCCGGTCGAGGGACGCGGCGGCTGGGAGACCGTTCCGCCCACGATCGACGGGGCCGGACGCGCCTCCGTCCAGCTTCAGGTCGACGGGCTGCGCTGCGCCGCCTGCGTCTGGGTCACCGAACGCGTCCTGACCGGGCTCTCCGGCGTCGACGAGGCGCACGTCTCGTACGCGACCGGCCGCGCTCGACTCCGCTGGGACCCCGATCGCACCGACCTGCCGACGCTCGCGGGCACGATCGAGGCGCTCGGCTATCGACCGAGGGTGGTCGGCGAAGGGGAGCGCTGGGACCGCGGCCTCCTCCTCCGCCTCGGCTTCGCCGCCTTCGCGACGGTGAACATCATGCTCCTCTCGGCGTCGCTCTACGCCGGGTGGGCCTCCTCGATGGACGAACGCTTCGTCGCCCTCTTCTCGTGGACGGCGCTCGGGCTGGCGACTCCGCTCGCTCTCTGGGCCGCCGCCCCCTTCTTCAGCGGAGCGTGGGCGGGACTGAGGCAGGGGGTCCTGCACATGGACCTCCCGATCGCGCTCGCGATCACCGTCCTCTACGGACACGCCGTCGTCGTAGCCACGGTGACGGGGGGCGACGCCTACCTCGACTCGCTCGGGATGCTGATCACCCTCCTCCTCGCCGGACGGGTGCTGGAGGGCCACGGGCGGCGACGAACCGCCGAGGCTGCGCTCTCCCTCGCGGCCGTCGTGCCGGCGGAGGCGCGCCGGATCGGGGCGGACGGGGCGCCCGAGTCGATCCCCACCTCCTCCCTCGAGGCCGGGGACCGGGTCCTGGTGGGGCCGGGGCGCGAGTTCCCGGCGGATGGCCGCGTCGTCGAGGGTCGGGGGTCGGTGGCGCTCGCCCTCCTCACCGGCGAGTCGCGGCCCGTCGAGGTGCAGGCGGGCGACGAGGTCTTCGCGGGCGCGCTCCTCCTGGACGGCGCGGTCGAGGTCGAGGTCACCGCCGCCGGGGAGGAGACGGTCGTGCGGCGGATGGCGGAGCAGGTCCGCAGCGCCGCCGATCGCGCGACGGAGGCGGGCTTCGCCGACCGGCTCGCTCCGAGCTTCACCGCGCTGACCCTCCTCGTCGCGGGGGCCACGGCCCTCGGGTGGGGGTGGTGGGTGGGGGTGGAGGAGGCGATCCGCGCGACGGTCGCGGTCCTCGTCGTCGCCTGTCCCTGCGCCCTCGCGCTGGCGCACCCGCTGGTCTCCTCCGCCGGGATCGGCGCCCTCGCGCGCCGGGGCCTCCTCGTCCGCGGCCCGGAGGTCCTCACCCGGCTCGCCGAGATCGACCGGATCGCACTCGACAAGACGGGGACGGTCACCGAGGGGACGCCGAAGCTGCTCGACCCGGAACGGGAGACGCTCCGCGTGGCCGCCGCGCTCGAGCGCTACAGCGCCCACCCGATCGCCCGCGCGATCCTCGACGAGGCGATCGAACGGGGGATCCCGCTCCCCGCCGCGACCGACGTCGTCGAGACCCCGGGCGTGGGCGTCGAGGGAGAGCTGGACGGACACCGCTGGCGGCTCGGCCGCGGTACCGACGGCCTCCTCGCCCTCGACCGGCAGGACCCTGCCGGCTGGACCCCGGTGGGATCGCTGCGCATGGAGGATCGGGCCCGGACCGACGCCCGCGCCGCCTTCGACGCCCTCGCCGAGCTCGGGGTGCCGGTCACCCTACTGACCGGCGACGACACGAGTCGAGCCCGGGAGGTGGCCGCCGCGGTCGGTGCGGACGACGTCCACGCCGAGTGCTCGCCCGAGGCGAAAGCCGCGTGGCTCGAGGCCCGCGACTCGGCGGGCGACCGCGTTCTCTTCGCCGGCGACGGGCTGAACGACGGCCCCGCCCTCGCGACGGCGCACGTCGGCGTCGCGATGGGGAGCGGGGTGGCCAGCTCGATCCTCGCCGCCGACGGCGTGGTGGCCCGCGAGGCGATCCTCCCGATCGCGAAGGGCATCCGGATCGCTCGCTGGACCGCCGACGCGGTCCGCCGGGCGCAGCTGCGCTCGATCGCCTACAACGTCGTCGCCGTCGCGGCGGCCGCCGCGGGGCTCGTGAATCCGCTCGTCGCGGCCATCCTGATGTCGCTCTCCTCCTCCCTCGTCCTGGTGGCGGCTTCCGGGATCGAGCGGCGCGCGGCCCGCGCGGAGGCGCCCGCCTGATGGATGGCGTCGTCTTCCTCCTCCCGATCGCCCTCCTCCTGGGCGGCGCCTTCGTCGTCCTCTTCCTGATCGCCGTGCGCCGCGGGCAGTTCGACGACCTGGACGACCCGCCCCGCCGGATGCTCGACGACGACTGAGGGCGAATCCCTGCGATCTGAAGGCATCTGCACCGGCTCGTGATTGACGTCCGGCATCCGGCTGGCTTATTTGCCCTCACAACCAGAGAAGGCGGGGGGTCAACCCGGAAGCCGGTGTGAATCCGGCGCGGCCCCGCCACTGTGAGAGGTCCGGACGCCCTCGGTGTTCGGAACGGCGATCCATCGGCCACTGGAGCCACGGCTCTGGGAAGGCGGATCGTTCGGCCTCGAGCCAGGAGACCTGACCCCCTCGTCCCCCACGCACCAGGAACGCTCGCGGGAGCGGGTCCGGTCGCTCGCGCGCATCCTCGCGTACGGGCTCCGTCCATCTCGCCGTTCCACATGTCCTCCCGCGTAGGGCGGGAGGGGGAGCACGAGATGACTCGTTCGATCCTTCGCGCCGTCGTCCTGACCGGCGCGTTCGCCGCTGCCGTCCTTCACACTTCCGACGCATCGGCGCAGACCCCGGTCCAGCTCGACGGTATCGTCGTGACCGGGACGGCCACCCCGCTCGAGCGCTCGAAGCTCGGGAACCACGTCACCCTGATCCGCGGCGTCGACCTGGTCGAGCGCGGGATCTTCGATGTGACCGATGCCCTCCGCGAGGTCCCCGGGATCGCTGTCGCCCGGAGCGGCTCGTTCGGGGGACTCACCTCCATCTTCATGCGGGGTGGAGAGAGCGACTACGTCCAGGTGATGATCGACGGCGTCCAGGTGAATCAGCCGGGTGGCTCCTTCGACTTCTCCGGGCTGACCGCCGAGAACATCGAGCGGATCGAGATCGTCCGGGGACCGTCGAGCGCGCTGCACGGCTCCGACGCCGTCGCCGGGGTGATCCACATCATCACGAAGTCGGGCGCCCCGGACGCCGACGTTCGCGCCGGGGCGAGCTTCCGCGCCGGGAGCTTCGGCCGCTTCGACACCACCCTCGACCTCTCCGGGGGGACCGAGCGCGCCTCGTACGGCGTCACCCTCGCCCGGTACCGCACCGACGGGATCCTCGACTTCAACAACCAGTTCGAGAACACCGTCCTGACCGGGAAGGCGCAGCTCCAGATCGACGAGCGCACCACCGCGACCGTCGCCGCCCGGGTCGGGGACCGTCAGTTCAACTTCCCGACCGACTTCAGCGGGGCCATCGTCGACCAGAATCAGTTCGGATTCAACGACGAGACCTCCGTGGCGTTGACCATCGACCGCCGGCTGAGCGACCGGGTGACGCTGATCGCGAATGCGAATACCTACACGATCGACAGCGGGAGCGAGGACCGACCGGACTCCCCGGCCGACTCCATCGGAGGCTTCGCCGGACAGAGCCTGAACAACTACCGACGGAACGCCCTCGACGTCCGCGCCGCCGTCATCCTCTCCGAGGCGGCGGCGCTCACGGTGGGTGGGGAGCTCGAGGAACAGCGGATCCGCGCCTTCAGCGTCTCCGAGTCGTCCTTCTTCTCCTTCGACTCCCGTTCCTCGAACCGACGCAACAACCGGGCCGCCTTCGCGCACCTGAATGCGACGTCGGGAGCCTTCGATGCGAACGCCGGGGTCCGCTTCGAGGACAACGAGTTCTTCGGCGGCTTCACCACCTGGCAGCTCGGCGCCTCCTTCGCCGCGAGCGAGACGACCCGCCTCCGGGGTCTCGTCGGCCGTGCGATTCGGGAGCCGACCTTCGCCGAGGCCTTCGCAACGGGCTTCGCCCTGGGTAATCCGGACCTCGATCCGGAGACCTCGACCTCGCTCGAGCTGGGCGTCGAGCAGTCGCTCCTGGAGGGGCGGGTCACCGTCCAGGCGACCTGGTTCCAGCAGTCCTTCGAGGAGCTGATCCAGTTCACCGGGGCCCCGCCCGCACCGGGTGATCCGAACTACTTCAACGTTGCCGAGGCGGATGCGAGCGGCTTCGAGTTCTCTGGCCAGGCGACGCTCGGCCGCGTCCAGCTCTTCGGAGACTTCACCCTCCTCGACACCGAGGTCATCGATTCCGGCTTCCAGCAGGGCGAGGGCGCGACCTTCGTCGAGGGGCAGTCGCTCCTTCGCCGGCCGGACCAGAGCGGACGCCTCGGCGTCGGGGTCACGCTGACCGACGGGATTCGCGTCGACGGCGTGCTGCGCCACGTCGGCGAGCGCGACGACCGGGACTTCAACGCCTTCCCGGCCGAGGCGGTCACCCTCGAGGCGTACGACCTCCTCGACCTGAGCCTTTCCGCTCGGATCATTCAGCCGACCGAGGGCCGGCCGGGTTTCGACCTGACGCTTCGGGCAGAGAACCTGACCGATGAGGAGTTCCAGGAGATCTTCGGGTTCGGCGCCCCGGGTCGTGGCCTCTATGTCGGCGGCCGGATCGGCTGGGGCAGGTGAGACCCGCCGTCCTCCTCCTCGCCCTCCTTCTCTCGGGGTGCGGCGGGGAGGAGGCGGCACCCGGCCCGCCCGGTGACGCCGCCGGGG
>JANQLR010000054.1 GCA_028280525.1 Longimicrobiales bacterium | reverse complement strand
CGATGGGGGGCTGGATCGGGTTGCCGCTCACCACCGTGTGCGCCCGCGCCGCCGCCGGGAGGCGTTCCGCGGCCTCCGGAAAGGCGAGGTGGATCTGGCGGGCCCGGGTCGAGAGCCGCCGGGTGACGAGCCCCGGGAAGGCGTTCTGCTCCTGCAGGACGAGCGGGGTCCTCGTCGTCACGGCCACGAGGCCCGCGGGCGCTGCGGCGTACCCCCCGGTCAGGAGGACGAGGGCGGGGCGCATCTCGGAGAAGAGCTCCATCGCTCCCAGGAAGGAACCGATCACCGCCGGGACGACGCCGAGGTTGTGAATCACCCCCCTGCCCCGGTGGATGCCGCGGATCGACAGAAGGGTGTGCGGGAGACCGCGCTTCGGGAGCACCGTCGCCTCGATCCCTCGCTTCGCCCCGAGGAAGTGCACGCGCACGTCGTCGCGCAGCGCCTCGAGCGCCGCGCCGATCGCGATCCCGGGGTAGAGGTGTCCCCCGGTGCCGCCCCCGGCGATGAAGACCGTCCGTCGCGTCTCAGGCATGCGCCCCCCCGGTCGGCAGGGGGATGCGCTCGGCGCGGGCCAGATCGTCGACGCGCCCCTTCTCCCGAACCTCCTCCCGCCAGTCGACATCCGTCTCCCGCGCCACCGCCATCAGGATCCCGAGAGAGGCGAGGGTGATGACGAGGCTGGTGCGCCCGTACGAGACGAGTGGGAGGGCGAGTCCGGTCGTGGGCACGAGGCTCAGCCCGACCGCCATGTGCAGCATCGCCTGCAGCGCGATCAGATTCGTCACCCCGATCGCCAGGAGCTGTCCGAAGAGGTCCGGCGCGCGGCGCGCGATCCGGTACCCCACCAGGATCAGCCCGAGGAAGAGGCCGAGGAGGACGACGACGCCCACCAGCCCCCACTCCTCGCCGATCATGGCGAAGATGAAGTCGTTGTGGGGCTCCGGGAGGAAGCCGTACTTCTGCTGCCCCTCGCCGAACCCCTGGCCGAACGCCCCTCCGGAGCCGACCGCGATCAGCGACTGCGTCGCCTGGTAGCCGGCCCCGGTGGGATCAGCGGTCGGGTCGGTAAAGGCGAGGAGGCGCTGCGCGCGGAAGCCCACCTCCAGCTGCATCTTGATGAGCGGGGCGACCAGGAGGGCGAAGAAGACGAAGTGCCCGAAGCGCGCCCCACCCGCGAAGACGGTCATCACCCCGACCGCCCCGATCAGCACCGCCGTCGAGAAGTCCGGCTCGAGAGCGATCGGGAAGAGGAGGATCCCCCAGATCAGGAGGAAGGGCCCCAGCCCCTTCGTCAGCGAGCGGAAGTCGTCCTGCTTCTTCACCGCCATCATCGCCGTCCACACCACCATCGCCACCTTGGCCAGGTCGGAGGGCTGAAAGCGGATCCCCAGGTCGAGCCAGCGGCGCGCACCCTTGATCTCCGGCGCGATCGCGTGGGTGAAGGGGAGGATGACGAGGATCAGGAGGAAGACGGTCCCCCACACCATCGGCCACGCCGCCCGCTCCCAGAAGCGGTACGGGATGCGGGCGCAGACGACGAGCGCGAGCATCCCGACGGCGGCGCCGGTCGCCTGATTGAGGACGTAGAAGTAGTCGGGGAGCCCCTGCCGCGTCGCCAGGAAGGAGGACGCCGAGTAGAGGTTCACCATCCCGAAGCCGAGGAGGCCCAGGGTGAGCGCCAGGAGGCCGGCCGGCTCCCACCCGCGACGCCACCCGAGGTCGGGGAGCTCCAGGGAGGGGAGGGAGAGGTCCATCGGGCGGCGCGTCATCCGAGCTCCTCCCCGGCGGCATCCGAGTTCCCCGATCCGCTCGCCGCGCCGCGGAGCTCCGCGAAGAGCTCCGCGAAGCGCGCACCGCGGGCCTCGTAGTTCTCGAACTCGTCGTACGACGACGTGGCCGGCGAGAGGAGGATCGCGTCTCCGGCGACCGCGACCTCGGCGGCCCGCGCGACCGCCGCGTCCAGCCCGCCCTCGATCCGCTGCGGAGCGGGCAGGCCTTCCATCGGTGCACCCGGTCCCGCTGCGGCCAGCTCCGCGGCGAAGCGGGTCGCCGTCGCCCCGTAGCAGAGGACGGCCCGCACCCCGCCCCGCTCGGCGATCGCCGCCCGGAGCGGAGTCAGCTCCTCCCCCTTCTCCTTCCCGCCCAGAAGGAGGACGACCGGGCGCTCGACGCTGCGGAGCGCGCTGACCGTCGCCCCGACGTTCGTCCCCTTCGAGTCGTTGACCCACAGCACGCCGCCCCTCTCCCCGAGCGGCTCGAGCCGG
>JANQLR010000043.1 GCA_028280525.1 Longimicrobiales bacterium | reverse complement strand
GGCTCGCGCTCGTCGGAGCCGTCGAGGAGAGCGGGCGGGCTCGGAGTTCGGGACCGCCCTCGACCGCCTCGAGGGTGCCACCACCCTCGCCGTCGGGGTGCGAGAGGCGGTCGTGGCCCGAGCCGCCGCCCGCGCTCGGCTCGCATCGGTCCGGCGATTCGTTCGGGCTCCCGACCCCGAGAGCAGCCTCCTCCAGTACCTTGGGGAAGCCGCCTGACCATCCTCGGCCTCCCGCCGGCCGACCGCCCGGGGTGGTCGTCGAACGGGTCGCCGGAGGGCCGTGAACGGGGTCACCGCAGACGGACCTCGGCGCCGACTTTGAAGGCGGCTCGCGGCCCTCTATCTTCAAAGGTCTGATCGGCGCGCCCGTCGGGCGAGCCGTGCACCCCGTCCTACCCCGTACATGAACCGCTACCTCACCGAAGAGCACCTCCGATTCCGCGAACAGGTCCGGGATTTCGCACGGGAGTACGTAGAACCCGTGGCCCGCGAGGCCGACCACGCGTCGGCCTTCCCCTGGGAGACGGTGCGTCGGATGGGTGAGATGGGGTTGCTCGGCGTGCCGGTGCCGGAGGAGTACGGCGGGCTGGGGCGCGACTACATGACGTACATCCTCACCGTCGAGGAGCTCGCCAAGTTCGACGCCTCCACGGCGATCACCGTTTCGGCGCACACCACGCTCGGGAGCGGTCCGATCCTCCAGTTCGGGAACGAGGAGCAGAAGCGGGCCTATCTGCCGCACCTCGCGACCGGCGTCGTGCTCGGTGGCTTCGGGCTGACCGAGCCGGATGCCGGGTCGGACGCCGGCGGGACGCGCACGCGTGCGGTCCGCGAGGGCGATGACTGGCGCATCAACGGCTCCAAGATCTTCATCACCCACGCGGGGGTCGGGGAGGTCTTCACCGTGACCGCGGTCACCGACCCGGAGGCCGGCACGAAGGGGATCAGCTCCTTCATCGTGACCAAGCCGACGGTCGATGTGGAGACGGCCGGGGCCATCGGAATCGGCCACCGGCCGGAGTCGATCTCCTACATCGACGGGGTCCGGTCCGGCAAGAAGGAGGACAAGATGGGTTGGCGGGCCTCCGACACCCGCGAACTCCTCCTCGAGGACGCCCTCGTCCCCGGGGAAAACCTCCTGGGGCCGGAGGGTCGCGGCTTCATCAACTTCATGCAGACGCTCGACGCGGGCCGGATCGGGATCGCCGGCTTGTCGCTGGGGCTCGCGGAGGGGGCCTTCGACTCGGCCGTCCGCTACACCTCCGGCACCGCGAAGGGGTCGAAGACGCTGTACGACGATCAGCAGGTGCAGTTCGCGCTGGCGGAGATGGCCACCGACATCGAAGCCGGCCGGCACCTGACGTACCACGCCGCCTGGTTGAAGGACCAGGGACTGCCGTTCTCCAAGGAGGCGGCGATGGCGAAGCTGTTCTGCTCGGAGCTGGCGATGCGCGCCACGCTGCGGGCGATTCAGGTGATGGGCCCTGCCGGATACACGGATGCGTATCCGGTCGAGCGCCACGCCCGGGACGCCAAGATCTGCGAGATCGGCGAGGGGACCAGCGAGGTCCAGAAGCTCGTGATCGCGCGGCACGTCCTCAAGGAGGCGCTGGAATCCGAACCGCCCCGGCCCGTCCTCGCCGGTGCAGGTGCCTGAGGTGCGACCGACGCACCCGGGCGACTGACCGAACGAGGATCGGCTCAGGGGCCGACACGAACCGGGACGCGATCCGTCGCCTCCGGACGAGGGCGCAGTCGACGCCGCCCTGCACCGCGGGTGCGGGACGGCATCGAGGCGGACCCCCGGCCGAGGATTCGACCGAGCGCCCGACATGACATGGACGGAGTGAGTCGCATTGCGACGTGAAATTCTGGTGAGCGCCTCCCCGCAGGAGTCGTGGGTCGCGCTCGTCGAAGACAATCAGCTGGTGGAGATCATGTTCGATCGACCGGATCAGGACCGGTTGATCGGCGACATCTACCTGGGCCGCGTCGACGCGGTCATCCCCGGCATTCAGGCCGCCTTCGTGGACATCGGGACGGAGAAGGCCGCCTTCCTGCACGTCTCCGACCTCCTGGAGGAGGGCGACGAGGACGAGAACGGCGGTGGGGGCGGCGGACGACGCAACCGCAACTACCCGCCGATCCAGGACCAGCTGAAGAAGGGTCAGCAGGTCGTCGTGCAGGTCACCAAGGAGCCGATCTCCACGAAGGGCCCGCGC
This sequence comes from Longimicrobiales bacterium, assembly GCA_028280525.1. Classification (GTDB taxonomy): domain Bacteria; phylum Gemmatimonadota; class Gemmatimonadetes; order Longimicrobiales; family Gaopeijiaceae; genus Gaopeijia. Next base: position 4,079 of record JANQLR010000043.1, on the reverse strand, counting down.
GTGACGGCGCAGGTCTCGCTCCCCGGCCGCTTCCTCGTCTACATGCCCTTCTCCGACCACGTCGGGGTCAGCCGCAAGATCGACGACCGCCGGGAGCGGAGCCGACTTCGCGACATGGCGAAGGCGATCGTGCCGAAGGACTCGGGCGGGGTCATCGTCCGCACGGTCGGCGAGGAGGTGACCCAGGAGACGCTCGAGCGGGAGTTCAAGAGACTCTCCGAGCGGTGGGCGAAGATCCAGCGGAAGTCGAAGTCGGTGAAGGCGCCGGCGCTCCTGCACCGGGAGGCGAAGCTCGTCTCCGGCGTCATCCGCGACCTCTTCTCGGACAAGTTCGAGGGGCTGCGCGTCGACTCGAAGTCCGTCTACGAGGAGATCCGGAGCTACGTCAACGAGATCGCGCCCGAGCTTCTCGACCGGATGCACCTGTACGAGGACGAGACGCCGATCTTCGACCACTTCGGGGTCGAGGAGGAGATCCGGCAGATCTTCGAGCGCAGGGTCGACCTCCCGTCCGGTGGCCACCTGGTGATCGAGCAGACCGAGGCGCTCGTCTCGATCGATGTGAACACCGGGCGCTTCACCGGCCGGAAGGACCCCGAGAAGACGATCCTCAAGACCAACCTCGACGCGGCGCGCGAGGTGGCGAAGCAGCTCCGGCTGCGGGACGTCGGAGGGATCATCGTCGTCGACTTCATCGACATGGACCGTCAGGAGAACCGGGACCGCGTCCTCCACGAGCTGCGCTCACACCTGGGGCGCGACCGGGCGCGGACCAAGGCCTTCTCGATCTCCGACCTCGGGCTCGTCGAGATGACGCGTCAGCGGGTCCGTCCGAGCGTCTGGCAGTCGCTCACCTCGATCTGCACGCACTGCGACGGCGCGGGGCGGCTGTACACCCCGGCGACCGTCGTTCGCCGGATCGAGCGGTCGCTCGTCCGGGCGGCGGCCGGAGGCGATGAGCGGAAGCTCGTGGTTCGGGTGCACCCGGAGGTGGCGCTGCAGGTGCTCGAGGAGGAGCCGGGCTTCATCAAGCGGCTGGGGAAGCGCACGAAGATCCGCCTGGACCTTCGCGACGACCCGCTCCTTCGAGAGGACCAGTTCCAGCTCCTCTCCGGACCGGCGGAGACCGACGTGACGGAGCGGTACGCGACGCGCTGATCGAGGTCGCCGCGGTCCGGAGCGACGACCGGGCAGCTGCCTGGCGGTCGAATCCGGGGCCCGGTCCGAGGGGTTGACCCCGTTCCCGGTCTCGACCAGCTTTACAGGCTCTACGACACCAACATCCCTCTGCGGATTCGACGTATGTTCGCGGTCTTCAAGTCAGGCGGAAAGCAGTTCCGGGCCGAGCCCGGCTTCACCATCCAGGTCCCGTCCATCGAGGCGGAGCCAGGTGAGACCGTCACCTTCGAGGACGTTCTCCTCGCCTCCGACGGCTCCGACGTGAAGGTCGGTACGCCGATCGTCGACGGCGCGAAGGTGACGGCCGAGGTGATCCGTCAGGGACGGACCGACAAGATCATCGTCTTCAAGCGGAAGCGCCGGAAGGGCTACCGCAAGAAGAACGGACATCGTCAGGGCTTCACCGAGATCCGCGTCAGCGAGGTGACGGTCTAATGGCTCATAAGAAGGCAGGCGGCTCCAGCCGCAACGGTCGCGACAGCAACCCGAAGTTCCTCGGCGACAAGCGGTACGGCGGCGAGGAGGTTCGCGCGGGGAACATCCTCGTGCGGCAGCGCGGGACGAAGTTCCACCCGGGTGCGAACGTCGGACGTGGTTCCGACGATACCCTCTTCGCGACCGTGGACGGCGTCGTGAAGTTCGAGACCTACCGTCGCCGCAAGGCGGTGTCGGTCTACCCGGCGGACTGATTCCCGGACAGATCTGAAGGTCCGTCCCGGGAATCGCCCGGGACGGACCTTTCGTATGTGGGGGCGTGTCGAATCGAAGACGCCCACCACCAGCGTGCCCGACCGCACACCTCCGTCGGGCACCGCCTCGGGGATGCGATGCCCGCATCCGTCTCGCCGAGGCCCTTTCCCACCTCCCGTTGCAGGGTGAAGAGTACCTGAGGGTACCGCCGCCCGGTTCGGGAGACGGACGAAGGAGGCGATGGATATGATCGAGTTCAAGCGTCCGGCGCTGCCGGACACGACTCGTACACGATATGACGGCTCCGTCTCGGACGGGGTCGATCGCAGGGACCCCCGGACGCATCGCGTCTGGATTGGTGCATCGATCCTGGTGGCCGGGCTCGCCGTAGCCGGTCTCGGACTCACGCGGCTGGCTCGGGACGGATCGTCGCCCGCGCCCGAGGTCGAGGTTCAGCTCGCCGAGCTCGGCGACACCCCGGTCGAGCTGCCGCTGGAGGAGACCGAGCGCGTCCAGTACTGGGTGAACCGGTTCGCGACGGATCAGCGCAGCACCTTCGAGCACTTCCTCGACCGGGAGGTGATCTTCGGGGAGATGATCCGGGAGAAGCTGCGCAACCGCGGGATGCCCACCGAGCTGCTCTACCTCGCGATGATCGAGTCCGGGCTGCGGCCCTCGGCGGTTTCCGGCGTGGCGGCGGTAGGCGTCTGGCAGTTCATGGATCCGACGGCTCGCCAGTACGGGCTGCGCATCGACGAGTGGGTCGACGAGCGACGGGACCCGATCCGAGCGACCGATGCGGCCCTCGACTACCTGGAGTGGTTGCACGAGCGCTACGACTCCTGGTACCTGGCGGCGGCCGCGTACAACGCCGGCCCGACGCGGGTCGACCGGGCGCTCCGGCGCTCCGGGGCGGAGCAGGGCGAGCTCGACCTCTTCTGGGAGATCCAGCACATGCTCCCGAGGGAGACGCAGGAGCACGTGCCGCGGATGATCGCCGCGACGCTCCTCGCCCGACGCGCCGACGATTACGGCTTCGTGCGCCCGGTGGGGGGCGACGCCTTCGAGTACGACATGGTCTGGGTGCCCGGAGGGACGCCGCTCGCCGTCGTTGCGGAGGCGGTGCAGGTGGACCGAAAGACGCTGCGAATGCTCAATCCGCAGCTGATCCGAGCAACCACTCCGCCCGATCCCGTGTACTCACTACGTGTACCGGTCGGATCGGCGCCGCAGGTGGTGGCTTCCATTGGTGGAGGACCCTGGGGGACGAACCTGATCGACCGCTGATCCCACCCCCAGCATCGGTCCGCAATGCCTCGACCCACCTCTCGACTCCCCGGCTTCGGACTCGCCATCGGCCTCGCTCTCCTCACGGTCACCGTGACGGGGAGCGGGGCCGTCGCGCAGGTGGAGGAGGCCGGCACCGGTGCCGTCGTCGGTCAGGTGACCGATGTCCGCACGGGCGCGCCCGTCGTCGGTGCCTTCATCGAGGTGCTCGACGAGGCAGGAGAGCGGCTCACGGCGGCGCTGACGCGCAATGACGGCCGCTACACCCTGCTGCGTGTGCCCGTCGGTCGGCTGCGGCTTCGAGTCGAACGGATCGGGCTGCTGGGCACCACGACCGAACCCTTCGAGCTTCGAGAAGGGGGGCTGCTCGTCCGGGACCTCTCGATCGAGGCGGAGGCCGTCCAGCTCGAGGGCATCTCCGTCGACGGGCAGTCCCGCTGCGACTTCCGCGACCGGGACGGGGCGGCCGCCCGCGTCTGGAATGAGGCGCGGAAGGCGCTGGACATCGCGGCGTGGACGGAGGACAGCGGCCTCTTCGAGTTCACCGCGGAGATCTACCAGCGCGAGTACGAGTTCGAGCGTCAGGGGCGTCGCCGGGTGAAGAGGGCGGAGAAGATCGCCGACGAGCGCGTCGAGGGAAATCTCCTCGGGCAGCGCGTCTTTCGATCGCTCGAGGCGGATACCCTCGCGCGCGACGGCTTCGCGCGGAAGGAGGGGCCGGACTACGCCTACTACGCCCCGGATGCGTCCGTCCTCCTCTCCGACGCCTTCCTGGACACCCACTGCTTCCGCGCCGTTCGGGACGGGGACCGCGTCGGCCTGCGCTTCGAGCCCGTCGCGGGGCGGGAGCTTCCCGAGATCGAGGGCACGCTCTGGCTCGACTCGCGCACGGCGCTCCTCGAGGAGATGGAGTTCGAGTACGT
>JANQLR010000033.1 GCA_028280525.1 Longimicrobiales bacterium | reverse complement strand
GCGCAGGTGGCGGAGGAGGTGTTCCGCCAGGTGCACCAGGTGGGCGGCCCCGTCGACCAGCCGCGTCCCCGGGGCGAGCATCTCCGCCTCCAGGCCGGGTGTCCCGAAGCGCAGCCCCCCACGCGACACCCGCACGTGCAGGTCCACCGTGACCGCGGCCCGACCGTGGCCGAAGACGACGGTGTGTGCGTCCAGCCAGTCGAAGGCGTCGGCCTGAAGGGGAACGGACGAGACGGCCCCCGCCCTCTCGAGCGCCCGGACCGCCTCGGCACCCCGCTCCCGCGGGATGAGCAGGTCGAGGTCCGACATCGGGCGCGCGGCCCGACCGACCTCGGACGTCGGGTAGAGCTCCGCCTCGACGAGCGCCGCCCCCCGAAGGACGACGCACGGGATGCCTGCGTCCGCGAGGACGTCGCGCGCTCCGTCGAGCGCCTCCATGCGCAGCTCGGTCAGGAGCGCCACGCCCACCGCGTCGGCGCGGAGCCGTTCGCGCCCGGGTCCGGGGGACCCGAGGGTGAAGGCCAGCCCGGCGAGGCCGACCGCGGCGAGCCCGTTTGCTACGGCGGGATCGTCGGGGAGGTCGACGGACTCCCCCGAGATGAGCCGGTTCAGGAGGTCGCCGGGGATCCGTCCGGCCGAGGGGGTCATTCGAGGAGCCCGAGCGCCTCGAAGCGCGCGACCGTCTCGCGCACTGCGACCTCGATCGCGGCCGGTCCGGGTGCGTCGGGGAGGGTATCGGCCAGCGCCTCCACCATCGCCTCGACCGAGGCGGTCCCGTCGCAGAGCCGCCAGATCATGGCCGAGGTGAGGTTCAGGACGTGGAGTTCGTCCTGCTCGGGGTCCCAGACGACCCACTCCTCGCCGACGGGGCGAAAGACGAGGCCGTCCCGTCCGCGCGGGTGGCGGCCGAGGGCGTGGTGGCTGGGGGAGTCGGCGGACATGTCCGCAATCTACACCCGCCGGCGCCGGGAGGAGCCCGGAACGGTCACCCCACGACCGAGTCCGATGTGGCCCGGAGTACGCGAATCGTCGGGAGCCCGAGGTCATCCGTATCGACGAAGGCCATGCGGCCCCCCGGCCCGAAGACGTCCGGAATCCGGACGCCGTCCGCCGGAAGCGTGCCGAGGTACCGGCCATCCGCCCCGATCAGGTCGATGGGGCCTGGCTCGCCGGGAGTGCCCGAGGCACGCGCCACCCAGAGTCGACCGAGCGGATCGGCAGCGATCCTCTCGATCACCGGGATCTCGGGGTAGAAGGTCATCTCCTCCACGCGGGCGACGAGCTGTTCGTTCATCCCGGACGACGAGAGGGAGACCCCTGACGACGGCCCGCGCGAGGTGGTCGCGATCGCACGGTTCGACGCCCGCATCGCGAGCTCGCGCTGACGCTCCCGTTCGAGCTCTCGAATCCGTCCGTCCACTGCGACGGGCTCGATCGGCCGGCGCAGCTCCCCGACCTGTCCTCCGTCCTCCGGGTCGATCAGCCGAATCCGGTAGTCGACCGAGTCGGCGACGGCCAGCCGTCCGTCCGGAAGGGCCGTGAACCGGGGCTCGGGTCGGAAGGCCTGGAGCTGCGGCAGGCTGAAGGAGATCCCCATCGCGGACATCCGGGTGTCCGGTCCACCGGGAGCGGGCGGCTCCCACGTGTAGTAGACCGGCTCGGCCCGCCGACCCGGTTCGAGGGAGTAGCGCTGGAGCGGCTCGCCCTGCGGCGGCGCGTCCGAGCCCGACTCGCCCAGCATGATCCGCATCGTCATCCGCGCCACGATGTCGCCGGACGGGAGCGCGACCATCTCCTCGGTCGGCAGGCCGTCCCGCAGGAGGTCGAAGGTGACGTTGCGAATCCACCCGCCGTCCGCCCCGAAGAGGGCGAATCCCTGACGGCCGAGGTCGAGAACCGCGATCCGATCGGCGGCCACGAGCATCGCCAGCGGCATTACGAGTTCGCCGGGGCCCTCCCCGGGCCCGCCGATGGTGCCGGCGAACTCGCCCTCCGGGGAGATGCGGGTGATGCTCGCCGCCTGCGTGTCCAGCACCAGCAGGTTGCCGTCCCCGTCGAATCCGAGGGAGCCGACGGCGCCGAACTCGGCCCAGCTCGGTGCCTCCATCCCACCCACCCGAAAGAGCTCCACGGCGTCCAGACGGATGGGTCGGTCCGTCCCGTCCAGCGAGGGAACCTGAGACCGCACGGGGTCCGGAACGGCGAAGGCGCAGGCGGCACCGAGGAGGAGGAAGGCGAGGAGTCGTGGGGTTCGGCTCATGGCGTGCTTCATCGGGTGCGGGGGCGTGGGACGACCGACGCCGGGTTGGACCGGTCTCCACCGCCGAGGGTTGCCGTTCATGTCTCGGGTCGACAGCGGTCCGGCCGGGACCGCGCCGCCGCTCGCGTCCTCGAATCGAGACAACCACCTCCGCCCTGAGATCGTCCGAAGTCGGGGTACCGATCCGTCCGCGTCACTCCTCGTCCCTCGACCCGCCCTCCCGCCTTCATGATTCTCACTCCCTTCGCCCGGTCGGCCAGGTGCCGGCCCCCGGTCGATCGCCACCTCCGCACCGTGGCGGGCGCCGCTGTCGCCGCGCTCCTCCTCTTCGCTCCCGCGTCGCTGGACGCCCAGGACTTCGACCGGGTCGACCGGTCCGACCTTCCCCTCTTCTGGGAGGCCTACGACCGGGTCGTACAGGAGGACGATCGGGATCGGCGGGTCGCACTCCTCGACAGCCTCTACGTGCGGCGAGGGGGGCCCGGGCTCCAGGCGATGATCGCGCGGCGGGGGCTGACCGCGGAGCGCTTCGTGGCGGCGATCGACGCCTATCCTCGCTTCTGGGCGTCGATCCGACCGCTCATGGCGCGCGCCGGCGAGATGTCCAGCGAGATCGAGGCCGCGCTGGGCCGCCTGCAACGGCTCTACCCCGGACTCCGGCCCGCCGGGATCCACTTCACCGTCGGGGCGCTGATGACTCCGGGGCAGGTCCTGGGTGACGTCGCCTTCATCGGCTCCGAGCTCGCCCTCGCGGACTCGACCGTCGTCACGGAAGAGATGCCCGAGGGGCTGGGGCGGAGTCTTCGCGCCTACTTCGACACCAACCCCATCGAATCGGTCGCCTTCCTCAACGTGCACGAGTACCTGCACACCCAGCAGTCGGCCTTCGGGAGCACGCTCCTGGCGGCCGCCGTGCAGGAGGGCGTGGCCGAGTACATCGCGGAGCTCGCCGCGGGACACCCCTCGCCGACCCCCGCCATCGCCTTCGGCACGGCGAACGAGGCGCGGGTTTCCGCGCGCTTCGCGATGTACTCGGCCACGCCCTCCTGCACGGCGGCCGCCAGGAGCGTGCTCCCGAAGGCCGACTGCTGGGTGTGCAGGTA
>JANQLR010000354.1 GCA_028280525.1 Longimicrobiales bacterium | reverse complement strand
GGACCGCCAGATCCACCTCTTCGACGGTCAGGTCGTCAGCGAGGACGACGCCAAGCGGGCGCACGAGCTCGAAGAGGCCGGCTTCGACCTGCACGCGGGGGCGTAGCGGCCGCTCGAGCCATGGCATCGCCCCCTCCGGCGAGCCACCCTCCAGACTGGAGGGGGCGGGGGGTGGGCTGAGAAGGGCTCGAAACGACGGACCCCACGACGACGGGTGGGGCGGATGGGCGGGGGAGAGAGAGCGGTCCGGGGCTTCGGCTCCGGGCCGCTCGGTCGTTCAGGGTGGGCGAGGCTCAGCGGTCCGAGTCGACCGGGCGACGAGGCTCCCGCCGTCCGAGTCGACCTCGCGTCAGCCCCCGCCGCCTCCAGAGGAGCCGCCGGGCCCACCCTGCTGCCAGGGCGGGTTCGAACCCGGCGGGCTGCCACCGGGCGGCGTCGAACCCGGCGCGGAGGAGCCCTGTACGGCGTTCGCATCGGCCGGCGCCTGACGCGCGGCGCCGAAGGCGCTGAGGTTAATCCCGTACAGCCGCTCGGGAAGGGAGAGCGTGGACACGACGGGCGCGACCCAGACGGCGCCTCGCGCCATCCTGCGAAGAAACTCTCTTCGGTTGTCCATCCGTCCTCCGGGCTCCCGTGCTTCGGCGAGCCGCGACCGGTTCGGGACGCGGGCTGCCCATCCCTCAATATAGCGTCGTCCTCCCGTCCGGGCGCTGGAGTCGATCGAGCAGGGTCCGGGCCGCGGCGGGACCGTCGCCGAAGGTGAGCTCGATCGCCGGTGGGACGGAGAGCCGATCCAGTACGGTCCGCACCCCCGGGCGGGCCGGTCCCTCTCCGTGCACGGCGGGGAGGAGGCGTTCCACGCGTTCTCCGGCGCCGAGGTTTCGGAAGAAGTTGGGTGCGCCGGGGCTCCAGCGGGGCACCACGATCCAGGCGATCGGCGCCGCCTCCCTCGCGAAGCCGGCGCTCGGGCGCACCCACGCCTCCGTCTCGTCGCCCCCGAGGATCGACGGATCCGTCGGGGCGATCCCCTCGACGGCCAGCGCCCGCCGGTCGACCTTCGGGCAGCGGGGGAAGGACGAGAGGCGGCCGTCCGCCTCGAGCAGGACGGTGTCGTCGCCGAGGAGCGGGAGGCCGAGGCGTTGGAGGTGCCAGGCAAGCGTCGACTTCCCCGACCCGGACGGGCCGACGATCAGGATCGCACCCTGCGAAGCGACGACGCCCGATGCGTGCAGCGGCGTCACACCGGGGGCCGAGGCGACGGGGAGAAGGGCCCGCGCCACCCGCCACTCGAGCTCCGGGACCGGCACCTCGTCGGCCTCGATCCGCTCGACCGGGTCCGACGCCTCGCCGCGGGCGGCGATCTCCGGAGGTCCCGAAGCGGCGAATCCTTCGACCAGGGGCGCGAGCTGCCGGAGGACCTCCCCCGGGGCGGAGACCCGGACGGCCCGGCCCCGGAACCGGAGGTCGAGCGTTCCCGTTCCGGTCGTTCCATCCCGCGTCATCCCGCTCGGCTCACTCCTTCGCCGCGACGCTCTCCTCGACCGGTACCTCGGTCGGCGTCTCCCCCCGGCGGCCGAGGAGGAGGACGATCCCGCCGAGCATGGCGGGCAGGTAGAAGGTGTAGAATCGCCACCAGAGGAGGAGGACGGGAAGGAGCTCGGGGTCCAGGGTGTCCCGGAAGGCCGCTGCGAAGCCGACCTCGATCCCGCCCCCGCCCCCTGGCGGCGGGAGGAGCGAGCCGAGGTAGAGGAGGCCGAGCGGCCAGAGGAGGAGGTCTCGGATCCCGGACTCCGGCCACCCGCTGATCCCGACCACCAGCGCCAGGAGCACCGAGACCCGGGCGACCATGTGAAGCAGCGTTGCACCGAGCGCACCGGCGGCGATCGCCGGTGAGGGCGGCCACAGCCCGCCCGAGTGCTTCACGAACCCCTTCCCCTGCCGCTGCAGCCCCTGCCAGCGCGCCTCCCGGTGTCGGTGCCAGCGCCAGAAGCGGGGGGCCTCCGGCTCGGCGCGGTGCGCCGCCCAGAGGGCGAGCGAGCCCAGCGAGAAGATGATCACCGCGTAGGTCGCCACCGCGAGGGGGACGGCGCGCCCCTCGGGCAGGAGGATCCCGAGGAGGATCGCGACGATGGTCAGGACGCTGATCTCCCACGCCATCTCGCCGAGGATGAGCGCCCCGCGCCCGCCCAGCGAAGCCCCATCCCGTCCGAAGATCCACGCCTTGGCCGGGTCCGCTCCCACCT
>JANQLR010000329.1 GCA_028280525.1 Longimicrobiales bacterium | reverse complement strand
ATCTTCACACACTTCCACTTTTTCTAATTCTACACTCCAAACTCTTTCATCCACGCTTTTGTTGTTATGACCACACCAAACAGCTCGATGGCAGCTCGTTTTAGAGTCTGCCGTCTTCAATGGCAATGCTCGTTGCTTCCGCCGGTTGATCATGTCTTCCTCACAACTATCGCTATGTGTACTGTGTACACAGCGATGGTACTCTGTCTTCTTGCTCAAGGCTACGGTCTACTCTCGCGTCCTCTTTCCTGGCCGTCGCTAGGCTCCAGAACGAACTCGCCCCCAACCGCCGAGGGGCGGTGCGACGCGAAGGCGGTCGCCTCGAACCGGTTCGTTCCCGACTTCGTCACCGCATTCATCACCCCACCGGTGAAGCCCGAGAGGCGCACGTCGTATGGCGCCACGAGCACCTCGTACTGCGCGACTGCATCGAGCGGGATCAGCTTTCCGCCCGCCGCTCCGCCCGGCAGCCCGCCGGGGGTCAGGCCGAAGGGATCGCGAGCCGTCTGCCCGTCGATCAGGATCGAGTTGTACCGCTCGTTCTGTCCGGCGACGGAGAAGCCGCCCGACTCGGTGCGGGTGACGAGGGGCGACAGAAGGGCCAGCTGCGTCAGATCCCGCGTCGGGAGCGGGACCTGGGCGATCTCCCGCGCCGAGATCAGCGTCACCGGTCCGATCCGACCCGGGTCGAAGAGCTCGTCCCGCACCAGCTCGACGTTGATCCCCTCCAACTGGACCGCTTCGGTCGTCAGCGCGATCCGAAGGGGCCGCGTCTCCCCGACCGCCAGCGTCAGATCGGAGAGCGTCACCGCCGCGTAGCCGAGGAGCGACACCTCGACCTGGTACGGGCCGCCAGGGGGGAGGCCCAGGAAGAGGAAGCGACCCGAGGTGTTCGTCAGGCCAGTGCGCTCCAGACCGGTCGACTCGTTTCGAAGCCGCACGAAGACCTGCTCGGCGGCCGCACCGGTCGGAAGCGTTACGTCGCCCCGAATCGCGGAGGTGGACCGGCTCTGCGCCGAGAGCGGGGCACTGGTTGCCAGACCGACCAGCGCCAAGGCCCACATGAACGGCTCGAGCGTCCCCTTCGTCGCCGGTCGCGAACCGGCGGTGCGCGACCGGGGTGCGATCTTGGAGCCGCAGCTCGAACGTCGTCCCATGCACGACGTACCCGCCACCGGTAGGGCGTGCACACGGTCACACCTGAAACGGTCTGCAGACGCTGCCTCGCGGCCCCCGCGTGGCCCGGTGGCGATAGGGGGCGCCGGTGCGACCTCCCCCTCAGCGCGCCCCGCCGAAGGTCACCCGCACCCCGAACTGTGCCTGCCACTGCGAGTTCGGCGTCTGAACCGACCACGGATCGGTCGGCGTACCACCACCGACGGTCGGGAGGATCGCGCCCGACCAGCGGGAGACGAGCGTTCCGACCGCCGGGGGAAGTGCCTGCTGCCGCCCGACCGGCTCGATGACGGGCACGACCGGGCGGACCGACTCGATCCGGCCCCACTCTCCGTTCATCAGGTTGAGGACGTTGATGAGGTCGCCCTCGAAGCGGACCTCGGCGCCCGCGAGATCGATCGCGTGCGCAATCCGGAGGTCGAGCCGGTTCTGCCACGGCGCGCGGCACCCGTTGCGGTCGGCGATCTCGCCCCGGAAGCGCTGGAGGCAGGCGTCGTTCTCCAGCGCGGCCGCGAGGATCCCGGCGGAACCGGGGCTCTGCGGCAGCTCCTGGGAGCGATTCGGCACGTAGATGAGGTCGTTGGTCCGGTCGAAGGCGGGCCCGAGGCCGGGATAGCCGTCTCCGTTGATGTCGCCGCGGTACACGTAGCTGAAGGGCGCCCCCGACTGCCCGGTGTACAGGACGGCGATCTCCGTCCGGTCGAGCCCGGGAAAGGGCGCGCCGTAGACCGAGAAGACGATCTTGTGCGGACGGTCGAAGTTGGAGGTTTCGAGCTGGACGTCGTTCGGATTGAACTCGTTCGGATTGAACCCGAAGTTCGAGATCATGTCGGTGGCGACGAGACTCATGCGGTCCATCGATCGCGAGAGCGTGTACCCCGCCTGCATCGCGAGCCGCTCGGTCAGATTCCCCCGGAGCTCGAAGGTGAGCGCCGTCGACCAGTCCTGGCTCTCGTTCCGCGCCAGAAGGACCTGCTCGTATCCGGGCAGCTCACGGTTCGGCGCGAGTCCGTTCGCCACCGGACTCCCGAAGTAGCGTCGATCGAGTCCGCCGTAGCCGCTCAGATCCCCGAGGTTCGGTGCCGGCCCCCCGAGGTTCAGCTCCTGCAGCACGATCTGGTTGATCGCACGGTTGATGAGCCCCCCGACGGTCAGCGTCAGCTCTTCGGTCAGCTCGTGATCCACCGCGACGGAGAACTTCAGATCCTGGGGGTAGGCGAACTCCGGGTCGAAGACGACGACGTTGCGCAGCTGCTGGAAGGGCGCCCTGAGGCACCCGGTCGGCCGCGTGTTGGGGTCGAAGGCGGGCACGGCGAGCGCCGAGCCGGGATCGTCGGTCAGGCGCCCCTGACAGATCGCCGTCGTGGTCCGCAGCCCGTCGTTGTGGAAGGCGTTCGCCAACCAGACGAAGGGGATCTGACCGACGAAGAGCCCCGCCCCTCCCCGGAGCTGGGTCCGGGACTCCTCCGAGCTCTGCCAGTTGAAGCCCCAGCGAGGGGAGAGGAGGACCCGGCCCGACGGCACCTGGGAGGTGCTGTACCCGAAGGCCTCGAGGATCTCGGGGTTCTCCGTCGGCTCGTCCAGGACGAAGGGCGCATCGGCCCGAAGCCCGAAGCGCATCGTCAGCCCGCCCCCGGCATCGAACTCGTTCTGGATGAAGGCGCCGAGCTCCGCCACGCGGAAGTTGATGGCGGGATCGACGCCGTCCTGCAGGATGGTCCGCTGGTAGCGCTGCGCCACGCCGTCCTGCATGTCGTTCAGCGAGGCGAAGAAGTAGTCCCCGGCCGCACCCGGCAGGAAGAGGTTCTCGAAGTCGTAGTACGCCCCGGTCACCCCGGCCACGAAGTTGTCGTCGCCGGCGACCCGGGTGAGGGCGTTCGTGAGCCGGAGCACGGTCTGGTTCAGATCGTTCTCCTGGGCGAAGAACTCCCCGCCCACGCGTACGGGGCGCTGCGTGACCGCTCCGCCGGCGCCGACCTGGCTGATCGCCTGCACCTCCACCTGCGGGAAGGTGGAGAGGGGGGTGGTCTCGTCGGAGGAGAGCTGAAGCTGAACGGTCAGCTCGTTCGCGTAGGTCTGGCCGAGGTCGGAGAAGAGCTGAACCGACGTCGTGTTGCTCCTCGAGGACCGGCGCGCCGCATTCGACTGGAACTCGTACGCGTCGAAGGGCTCACGGTTCGGTGAGGCGTCGCTCGCCGCCGAGGCGAAGACGTTCCGGATGATCATCCGGTGGTTGTTGTTCAGCGTCCAGTCGACCCGGGCGAAGAGGTTTCCGAGGTCTGTCGAGAGGGGGAAGGGTCCGGCCTCCCCCACATCCAGCCCGAAGCCACCGAAGTACTGGTCGATCTGTGAGATCGTCCCCTCCGACACCCGGGTGAGGACGTCCGCGTCCCGGATGGCGTTGAAGCCGGTCGGCGGCTGGTTCCGCCGCTCCCACTCCCCCGAGAAGAAGAAGTGGGCCTTGTCCTTCACGATCGGCCCGCCGACGGAGACCCCCAGGAGCGACCGGTCCACCCCGGAGGCGTCGACCGGCCCCGTGGGGAGGGTGAGATCCCCGATCAGCGCCTCGGTCCGACCGACGGCGAGAAGCCGCGTGCGCCACTCGTTCGTTCCGGTGCGGGTGATGGCGTTCAGAACCCCGCCTGTGAAGCCGGAGAGGCGGACGTCGAAGGGGGCCACCAGCACCTCGTACTGCGAGATGGCATCGAGCGGGATCAGCTTGGCGCCACCCTGCCCTCCCGGGACGCCGCCCGCCGTCAGGCCGAACATGTCCTGGTTCAGGACCCCGTCGATCAGGAGGGAGTTGTAGCGGTCGTTGCGGCCCGCGATCGAGAATCCGCCGTTCTCGGTCGTGGTCACCAGCGGGGAGAGAACCGCCAGATCCATGATGTTGCGCGAGAGGATCGGCAGGCTCTCCACCACCCGCTCGCTGAGCCGCGTAGCCGGACCCACCTGCCTCGGGTTGAAGATCTCCGTCCGATCGATCTCGACCTGGACGCCTTCGACCTCGATCGCCTGATCCTGAAGGATGAAGTCGAGGTTGAGCGACTCCCCGACCTGCAGGAGGAGACCGGATCGAACCTGATCGCCGTATCCCAGCACGCGGGTGCGCAGCTCGTACGGACCGCCGGGCTGGAGCTGCAGCAGGAGGTACCGGCCCTCGGTGTTCGTCAGCACGGAACGCTCGGTCCCCGTCTGCACGTTCCGAATCGTGACCTGCACGTCGGGGAGGGGCAGCCCTCCGGCCGACCGGATCGTTCCACGGACGGCGGAGGAGGTCCGGGACTGCGCCGAGGCTCCGGAGGGGTCGATCGCGCACAGGAGGGCGAGGAGGAGAAGAGAGAGTCGGACGAGGCGTCGGGACATGGCGTGGCTGCGCAGCGTTCGGGGCGTGGTGCAACGGAGACTCTGCTTCGAAAACCGTACGACGCACCTCCACGAGGATGTCCGTCCGCCTCGCGCGGACTGCGGTCCCGGGGAGTCGTCGACCCCGCTGGGACACCCCAGCGTTCCACGGGTGCCCTCCTCCCGTCTCACCCGTCCTCTCCGCCATCGCTGGCGAGCGCGCACTCGATCCCCTATCTCGATCCTCGCGACCAACACTCTGCGGGCTTCGGGCGTCGCCCCGTCAGGAAGCTCGACTCCACCCCAGCTCAGAGGGCCGTCCGCGATGTTCGCTCCCTCCGCACCCCGATCCCTTCGCCGACCTCCCGCACTCCTGCTGCCCGCCCTGCTCGTGGTCGCGGCCTGCCAGGCGGAGCCGGAGGCCGCCGCGAACGCGGCCCCCGAGGCCGAGGCGATGGACCCCAACCGCGCCGCCTTCCTCACGCTCCTCGGTGAGGACACCCTCGTCGCCGAGTGGATGGAGTTCCGCGAGGACGGTGTGTCCGCCCAGGCGCTGATCCGCGGTTCGCGGACGACGTGGCACGAATTCGAGCTCGACCTGGCGGAGGACGGCACCATCACGGGGTGGGAGGCGGCCACCTTCGCCGCGACGCCGGGCAACGCCGAGCCCCTCCGTTCGGACGTCCTCGAGATTGCGGAGGACGGGACGCTGCAGCTCATGATGACACGCGGCGAGGAGACCTCCACCCGCCCCTTCGAGGCGGCTCCGGGCGAGGTGCCCTTCGTCGACTTCCTGCACTGGCCCTTCGAGCTGGCGCTGCGCCGACAGGCAGCCGCCGGGACGCTGGGGCGGAGCATCACCATCCTCGGTGGACGCGTCTTCGAGGTGGAGGATGCGGGCGACGGTCTCTGGCGACTGGTCCACCCGAGCCGGGGGCCGTCGACCTTCCGCATGGACGACGGCGGCCGGATCACCGAGTTGGATGGGACCGGATCCACCCGCGCCTACGACCTCCGGCGAGTCGCCTTCGACGCGATCGACCCCGACGACTTCCGCGCCGCCTTCGCGGACCGCCCGCTGGGCGAGCTGAGCGGGCGCGGCGAGGTCGACACGGAGGTCGCGGGCGTGCGCTTCACCGGAGACTTCGGAACGCCGCGCCGGCGGGGGCGGGAGATCTTCGGACGTCTCGTCGCCTACGGGGAGAGGTGGCGCACCGGAGCCAACCGCGCGACGCACCTCTCCTTCGACGGCGACATCGTGGTCGACGGCAGGACGATCCCCGCGGGAGACTACACCCTCTACTCGATCCCGGAGGCGGAGGGCGGCACGCTGATCGTGAACCGGGCCACCGGCCAGACCGGCACGCGCTACGACGAGTCGATGGATGAGGCCCGCCTCGACCTGCGCCGCGAGGCGCTCGACGAGAACGTCGAGGTCTTCGACATCCGCGTCGTCCCCGACGGCGACGGCGGACGCATCGAGCTGCGCTGGGCGGAGACCGTCTACTACGTGCCCTTCACCGCGGGGTGAGTTCGGCGCTGCTCATCCGGGGCGCGCTCCTGGACGGCGCCCCGACCGACGTGGAGATCGCCGGGGGCCGGGTCACCGCGATCCGGCCCCACCTCGCCGACGGGGGAGAGGCGGCGAGGGTCATCGACGGCGCCGGCCTCCACCTCCTCCCCGCCCTCCGCAACGGCCACACCCACGTTGCGATGTCGCTCTTCCGAGGCTGGGGAGACGACATGCCCCTCATGGAGTGGCTCGAGACCCGCATCTGGCCCGCGGAGGCACGGCTGACCCCCGAGCACGTCCGCGCCGGGGCACGGCTGTCGATGGTGGAGATGATCCGGAGTGGGACGGTCTTCTTCAACGACATGTACTGGCACCTCGGCGCGATCGCCGAGGCCGCCGCCGAGATGGGGGTGGCCGCGCACCTCGGCTCCGCCCTCTTCGACCAGGGCGACGAGGCGGTCGGGTCCCGATGGCGGAGCTCGGTCGAGGCGGACCTGGAGCGCCGTGCGGACTTCGCGGAGGGGATCGAGGTGACCGTCGCGCCCCACGCGATCTACACCGTCTCCGAATGGAACCTCCGGTGGGCCGCGGAGCGCGCCCGTCGCGAGGGCGTCCGGCTGCACATCCACCTCTCCGAGACTGCACGGGAGGTGGAGGACTGCCTTCGACGGAACGACTGCCGCCCGGCCGAGTGGCTCGACCGCGTCGGGCTCCTCGGTCCCGACGTCACCGTCGCCCACGGCAACCACCTCGACCGCGCCGAGTTCGACCTCCTGGCCGAACGCGGCGTCACCCTGGTTCACAACCCGTGCGCGAATCTCAAGCTCGCAACCGGCGCGATCCTGGATTACCCCTCGGCGGTCTCCGCCGGAGTACGGGTGGTGCTCGGGACCGACGGAGTGGCGAGCAACAACAGCCACGACCTCTTCGAGGAGTTGAAGTTCGCCTCGCTCCTGCAGAAGCACCGGGCGGCCGACGCGACCGTCCTGCCGGCGCGCGAGGCGTGGCGGCTGGTGACCGAGGTGCCGGCCCGCGGCTTCGGGCAGGGCTCGGGCCGGGTCGAGATCGGGGAGCCCGCGGACCTGATCCTCGTCGACCTGTCCGGCCCCACCACGACGCCGGGCCACGACCTCTGCTCCGACCTGGTCTACGCCGCGAACGGCAGCTGCGTGCGCACCACGATCCGGGCCGGGCGGGTGCTCATGCACGACCGTCGGCTCGAGGTGGCCGACGAGTCCGAGGTGATCGCCACCGCAGAGGCGGCGGCCCGGGAGGTCACGGCGTCGGCGTAGGCGGTTCGTACGTACGCCTGGCCGGCCTTCGTACGTACGCGGGACGCTCCGTCCCCGTAGCTTGCCACCCGCCGACGCTCGTCACCGCCGCCGCACGTACGTCCCGTCCCAGGTGATCTGCCAGCTCTCCCCGCCGTCCGTCGACTGCTCCATGATCTGCCTCACGGTGTCCGGGGAGACGGGGATGAAGGTCAACCGCTGCGGGATCGAGTCCCCGGCCGGGGTGAAGGTGTGGCCCCGGAAGCGCATCTCCCCCGATTCGAAGCGGCCGTCGTAGTAGTCGATCGTGTTCCCCTGCGCATCGATCCAGAGCTGACGCCACCGGGGCTCGGCCGCGCTGTTCCGGTCGATCCAGTTGAAGCTCTTCCCGTCGCCGCCGCCGAGGCTCGTCCAGCTCTCCAGCAGGGCGCAGCCGCCGAGGATCGGCTCGATCGTGTTCTCGCCGGCCGGCCCCTGCGCCGTGTGGACGTCCCACGTCCCGATCCAGAAGTCGAACTGGCGGGCGCCGGGGAGCTGGCATCGCTCGGCGGGGTTCGGCGCGGAGGCGCTCGGGGTCGCCTGGGCGTGGAGCGGCGCGGGCAGCAGTGCGCCAACGAGGAGGAGGAAGCCCGCGGCTCCGGGGCGGAGGAACATGGGCGCGGACCAGAAACGGGCCATGGGCGGCTCCGGTGGCGGAGGCGGGGTGCCCCGCGACGGAACGTGTCGCGGGTCGATGGGGGATACGGCATGCCCGGGGGCCCGCTTTCCCCGCGCCTCGATCGGTGAGCCATGGTTTGCGTCGTCCCATCCTCCTCTCTGCAGCGCTCGCGCTCCTCGGAGCCCCGTCCGTGACAGCCGCGCAGAGTCCCCTCGAGTCGCTCCCCTTCCCCACCGTCGCGGGGGAGAACCTGGAGGGGCGCGCCTACCGGATCCCCGAAGAGCTGCCCGGTCGGCTTCGACTGATCCTCCTGGCCTTCGAGCAGCGGCAGCAGCGCGATGTGGAGACGTGGTTCCCGACCGCCACCCGGATCGCCGATGGCCGCGACGACCTCACCTGGTGGGAGTTCCCGACGCTCCAGTCGGCGTGGCGCCTCATGCGGTGGTTCATCGACGGGGGGATGCGCAGCGGCATCCCGGACCGGTCGGCGCGAGAGCGGACGGTGACCCTCTACCTCGATCGCTCCGCCTTTCTCGCCGCGCTGCGGATCCCGGGCCCCGAGCGGATCGCCGTCCTCCTGGTCGACGCGGAGGGGCGGGTGCGGTGGCGCTCGTACGGGCGCGCCTCCGACGAGAAGGTTGCGGGGCTCGAACGCGCACTCGCGGATCTGGCCGCGGAGCCCGATGCTGGAACGGCACCCCCTCCACCCCCTACGAACGGCTGAACCCGAGACGATGACGATGCGTCCCCCCTCGATCGCTGCGCTCCTCCTGCTCTCCGCCCTCGCCCTCCTGGCGGCCCCCTCGCGGGCCCTGGCGCAGCGGCCGAGGCCTCAGCCGCAGCTGCCTCCGCCCTCGATCACCGAGTACGAGCCGGAGTCGACCCTCGTCGTCCCGGAGAACTTCGTGGAGCGGGCCAAGTTCCCGGTCGTCGACTTCCACGGCCACCCGCCGACCCTCGCCGATCCCGAGACGATCGCGCAGGTCGTCGCCGCGATGGACCGGCTGAACATCCAGGTGATGGTGCAGGCGCGCGGGTCGTCGGGAGAGCGACTGCGGGGGCAGATCGAGGCGGTGCGGGCGGCGGGGGTGGAGGACCGCTTCGTCTTCTTCACGACGCTCGATCTGCGAAACGTCGGGCCCGGATCCGGGGCGCGAATCGCGGCGCAGCTCGAAGCCGACGTGGCGGCGGGAGCGGTCGGGATCGGCGAGATCAACAAGGGGTTCGGCCTCGGGTACACGAAGGCCGACGGGACCCGGCTCGAACTCGACGAACCCGAACTCGACATCGTGTGGGAGACGGCCGGGCGACTGGGGGTGCCGGTCTTCCTGCACACCGGCGATCCGGCCGAGTTCTTCGAGCCGCTCGACTACACGAACGAGCGGTGGCTCGAACTCGCCATCTTCCCCCGCCGACGGTTCAACGACCGCACCCGCTACCCCTCCTTCGACGACCTCATGGCGGAGCGGGACCGGCTGATCGCGAAGCACCCGAACACGACGTGGGTGCTCGCGCACATGAGCTGGTACACGCAGGACCTCGGCCGGCTCGGAGAGCTCTTCGAGCGCTTCCCGAACGTCTACGGCGAGCTCGGAGCCGTCCTCTACGACCTCGGTCGGCAGCCCCGCTTCGCCAAGGCCTTCTTCGAGCGGTGGAGGGACCGGATCCTCTTCGGGAAGGACTCCTTCCAGCCGGACGAGTACCCCTACTACTGGCGCGTCTTCGAGACCGAGGACGAGTACTTCGACTACTACCGGGACTACCACGCCTTCTGGAAGCTGTACGGGATGGGGCTGGAGGACCCTGAACTCCGCGCGATCTACTACGAGAACGCGCTGCGCATCATCCCCCACATGCCGGTCGAGGGGTTCCCGGGGGGTGAGTGACGCGCCCCCGCAGCGGTTCGACCCCTTCTCGTCGAGCTTCCAGAGGGACCCGTACCCGATCTACGACCTCTTCCGAGGCGTGGATCCCATCCACCGGGGGCGCCCTCCCATGCCCTCCATGCCGACGTGCTGGTACCTCTTCCGGTACCGCGACGTCAGCTCCGTGCTTCAGGACGATCGCTTCGGCCGCGACCGCACCGGGGTGGCCGACCGCTCCGCCCGGGTGCCCAGCGCCTCGACGGTGATTCGTCGCGTGGTCCGCAGGATGGTGCTCTTCGCGGATCCGCCGCGGCACACCCGGATGCGCAGGGCACTGGAGCTCGCGTGGAACAAGGAGATCTCGCACCGGGTGTCGGCGCGGAGCGAGGAGCTCACCGCATCGCTGATCGAGGAGCTGGAGGCCCGGAGCGGGGGCGATCTCATGACGGACCTCTGCGTTCCGCTCCCCGTCCTCGTGATGGCCCAGGCGCTGGGCATCCCGGACTCGCATCGACTCCGGATCAAGCGTTGGGCGACCTCGATCATCGCGCTCACCGACCTGCACGAGGACGAGGCGACGCTCGTGGAAGCCGCACGCGCGACCGCCGAGGTCGTGGAGTACCTGCGTGACCTGCTCGGCTACCGGAAGCGGTACCCCGGTCCGGACCTGCTCAGCCGGCTCGTGAACATGCCCGAGGGCGAAAGCCGCCTCACGGAGGACGAGATCCTCGCGAACGCCGTCCTCCTTCTCGCGGCCGGGCACGAGACCACCGTCGGACTCCTCGGGAACGGGTTCCTCGCCCTCCTGGAGCGCCCGGACGTGGTCACCTCGCTCCTGGAGCGACCTGCGCTCATTCCCCGCGCGGTCGAGGAGATGCTCCGCTTCGACAGCCCCATCCAGATGACCTTTCGCACCGCGCACGAGCCGGTCGAGGTCGATGGGGTTCGCGTGGCGCGGGGGGAGTCCGTCGCGTTGGTGATGGGGTCGGCGAACCGCGACCCGGCGGTCTTTCCGGCTCCCCAGCTCTTCAATCCGGAGCGCACGCCGAACGCACACCTCGGCTTCGGGGGCGGGCCTCACAACTGCTACGGCTCGAGCCTGGCGCGTCGGGAGGCGAGGGCCGCGCTCACGACGCTGCTCGGGATCCTCCCCCGCATGCGGATCTCCGGCCCGCCGGTCTGGTCGAAGAACTACCTCTTCCGGTCGCTGGAGTCGCTCCCCGTCCGGATCGAGGGCTAGAGGCCCCGGTCGCTCCCGCTCGAACCGGGAGACCGCGAGCCCGAGTCCGCGTCCCGCGCCGGTCGACGCGTGAGGAGTCGGCGCGCCTCCTCCTCCGCCACCGGATGGGAGTAGAGGAACCCCTGCCCCGCCTCGCAGCCGAGCGTACGGAGCGTCTCCGCCTGCTGCGTGGTCTCGATCCCCTCGGCGACGGTGCGCATCCCGAGGTCGTGGGCGAGGTCGATGATCGTCCGGACGATGCCGGCGTCCTCGCCCTCGCGGCCGATCCGGCTGACGAAGGAGCGGTCGATCTTCACCGAGTCGGTCGGGAAGCGGTGCAGGTAGCTCAGCGAGGAGTAGCCGGTACCGAAGTCGTCGATCGACAGCCCCACGCCGATCGCCTTCAGCGCCTCGAGCGTCTGCACCGTCGACTCGGCCTTCTCCATCATCGTCCCCTCCGTGAGCTCCAGGTGCAGCAGCTCGGGGGTGCAGCCGAACGCCTCGAGGGCGCCTCGGACGCGGCGGACGAGTTCGTCCCGGCCCAGCTGCTGGGCGGCAACGTTGACCTGGACGGGGACCGGGGAGAGCGCCGGATCCGCCGACCAGTCGGCAAGCGTCCGACAGACGCGAGACAGCACCCACCACCCGATCGGCACGATCAGCCCGGTGTCGTCCGCGAGGGGGAGGAACTCCCCGGGGAGCACCCGTCCTCGCTCCGGGTGGGCCCAGCGAAGCAGCGCCTCGAACCCCACGAGCTCCTCGGTGTCGAGCGCGACGATCGGCTGATAGTGGACCTCGAACTCGTGCCGTTCGATCGCGTTGCGGAGGTCGGTCTCGAGGGAGAGGCGCTCGACTGCCTCGTCGCGCATCGTGGCATCGAAGAGTTCGTACCGTGCCCGTCCGGTGTCCTTGGCCCGGTACATGGCGAGGTCGGCGTCTCGCAGCATCTCGATCGCGGAACCGTACCCGGTCGAGCTGCAGGCGATGCCGATGCTGACCGTCGCGTAGATCTCGTGCTTCCCGAGGATGAAGGACTCGTGGAGTTCGGTGCGAATCCGGTCCGCGACCCGCGTCGCGATCTCGGTGTCCGCGCCCTCCAGGAGCATCGTGAACTCGTCCCCGCCGAGCCGGGCGACGGTGTCCCCCGGACGCAGGCAGCGCTGGAGCCGCTGAGCTACCGCCACCAGGAGCTGGTCGCCCACCATGTGACCGAGCGAGTCGTTCACGACCTTGAACCGGTCGAGGTCCAGGAAGAGGATCGAGAAGGGACGGTCGTTCGCCCGCTCTGCGCCTCGAACGAGCTTCTGAACCCGGTCGAGGAGGAGGGCGCGGTTCGGAAGCCCGGTCAATCGATCGTGGAAGGCGTCGTGAACCAGCTGCTCCTCGGCCGCCCTCCGTTCCGTGATGTCTCGCGCGTTCACGACGACGCCCTCGATCCCCGGGGTCGCGAGGAGATTCCGCGCAATCACCTCCATCCAGCGCCAGGAACCGTTGCCGTGCAGAAAGCGGAGCTCGACACGGACGGTGTAGTCGCCTCCCTCGAGGAGGCGACCGAGCTCCCCGACGGCCCCCGCACGGTCCTCGGGGTGGACGTACTCGAAGACGTTCTGACCGACGAGGTCCTCCGGCAGGTACCCCAGGACGCGTTCGAGAGAGGGGCTCTCGTAGACGATCCGGCCGGTCGCGTCGAGGATCGTGATGGTGTCGCTCGCGTTCTCGATCAGCGCCCGGAAGGTCTGCTCCGAATCCTCGAGAGCGCGCGCGGCCCCCAGCTGTTCGGTGACGTCCTGGACGATTCCCTCGTAGCCCTCGATCGTCCCGTCGGGCCCACGGCGCAGCGTCGTCGTGAGCAGGCAGTCGATCTCCGAGCCGTCGGTCCGTTTGAGGCGGACGGGGTAGTCGACCACCGACCCTCGCTCCCCGATCTCCCGTTCGAAGGCGAGCCGTTCCTCCGCATCGACGTACAGATCCACCGAATTCAGGGTCTTCAGCTCACCCGGCGCGACCCGGAGCATCTCGAGCGCCGCGGGATTGGCCTCCAGGAAGGACCCGTCCGGCGCGGTGACGTAGACGGCGTGGCGCGAGTCCATGAAGAGCCGCCGGTACCGCGCCTCGCTCTCCCACCGCCGCCGGTTCGCATGGTGCGTTTCGGAGACGTCCCGAAACGACCACACCCGCCCCACGACCTTTTCCTGAAAACGCTGGGGACGGGAGTAGACCTCGACGACCCGACCATCGGTGAGGTCGACCCGCAGCAGCTGGATCTCGCCGGGTTGCCCGGAGAGCGTCTCGAGCGTCTCCCGGAAGGCCGCGGGGTCGGTGGTCCGGGACGCCATCCACTCGAAGACCGCGTCCCCCTCCGCCGGCGGCTCCTCCGGTGCACCGATGCGCCACACCTTCTGGAACCGGCGGTTGTGCAGGACCACGCGACCTTCGAGGTCGACGACCAGGATCCCGTCCGCCGTCGCCTCGAGGGTTGCGCGAAGCAGAGACCGGGAGAGCTCGCGCTCGCCGATCTCGCTCTCGTCCTGCCCGGTCTCGCCGATCCGGCCCATCGCGACTCCCTGGAAAGGCCGTGCTGGGCCGGGGCGGCCCTTACACCTGCCCGAAGAGGCTCTTCCCCTCGCTCAGCAGATCGGCGCACGCCACCGACACCCGCTCGCCCATCGACTGCTCCGCCTTCTTCAGGTAGGACCGTGGGTCGTAGAGCTTCTTGTTGCCGATCTCGCCGTCGACCTTCAGCACCGCGTCGTAGTTCGAGAAGAGCTGATCGACGATCGGGCGGGTGAAGGCGTACTGGGCGTCGGTGTCGACGTTCATCTTCACGACACCGTAGCCGAGCGTCTCCCGGATCTCGCTCAGGAGCGACCCGGATCCGCCGTGGAAGACGAGGTCCATCTCGGCGCCGGCGCCGTGCTTCTCCATGACGGCCGCCTGACCCTCCCGCAGGATCTCCGGCTTCAGCTTCACCGCGCCCGGCTTGTAGTGCCCGTGCACGTTCCCGAAGGTCGCCGCAAAGGTGAATCGGCCGATCTCGTGCAGCCCCTCGTAGACGGCGAGCATGTCCTCGGGCGTCGTGTAGAGGTGCTCCTCGGGGGTGTCCTCGGTGCCGGCCGCGCCGTCCTCCTCACCGCCGACCACCCCGGCCTCGACCTCGAGAACGATCTCGTTCTCGGCGCAGAGCGCCAGGTACTCGCGGGAGAGGGCGACGTTCTCGGCAAGGGGGAGGATCGAGGCGTCGAGCATGTGGTTCACGAAGAGGTTGTTCTCTCCGCGCGCGCGGCGCTCCGCCGTCGCCTGGATGAGCGGCTTGAGGAAGCTCTCGGCCTTCTCCGGCTGGCAGTGATCGGTGTTCAGCGCGATGAGCACGTCGTACTGCTCCGCGAGCCGGTGCGCCGCCTCGGCCAGAACGATGACGCCGTAGGCCGAGTCGCCGTTGGCGAGCCCGGAGGCGAAGGAGCCGGCACCCGTCGAGAACTGAACGATGCCGTCCGACTTCGCCTCCGCGAACCCCTTCATCGCAGCGTTCAACGTGACGATGGAGGTGCAGTTGATCGCGGGATAGGCGTACCCCCCCTCCTGGGCGGAGTCGAGCATCTGGGCGAACTGGGCGGGCGTTGCGATGGGCATATGAAAGGCAGTATGAAGGGAACTTCAATATGATCCGGGAGTTACCGGGGAAATCTACCACCTCCCCCCCACGGTGGCATCCAGAACCGACTTCCCGATCGAACCATCAACATCTCCGTTCGGCGTGTCGACACTGGACACCGTTCTCCCTCAACTCGACCCCATCATGTCCGACCGAACTCCACGGATTCCCACCGAACTCACGCGGCTACTGGACGCCGTGTCGGAGGGGGTCTCGGCCGTCGACCCCGATGGGCGCCATACCTACGTCAATCAGGCCTTCGCCGAGATGACGGGGTTCACCAAGGAGGAGCTCTACGCCGCGGGGCTTCCGCATCCGTACTGGCCGAAGGAGCAGCTGCCCGTTGTCGAATCGGCCTACCAGGAGACGATGGAGTCGGCGGGGAGCCGGACCTTCGAGCTGGAGTTCCAGCGGAAGAACGGCGAGCGCTTCCCGGTCCACATCTCGACCGGGACGGTCGACACCCCCGACGGCACCGTCGCAATCGCGACGGTGCAGGACCTGAGCCTGCAGCGCGAGATGAACCGCGAGCTGACCCAGGCCCGCGAGTGGATGGAGGTCGCGATCCGGGGTGGGTCGCTCGCGATGTGGGAGTGGCACCTCACCGAGGGGTGGGCGCGGGTCTCGGACTCGTACTACACGATCATCGGGTACGAGCCCGGCGACTGGCCGGCGTCCTACGAGGAGTGGGCGAAGCGCGTTCACCCCGAAGACATCGCCGCCGCCGACGCGTCGATGCACGCCGTGGTCAGTGGCGCCACGACCGTGTATGCGGCCGACCACCGGATGCTCCGGGCCGACGGGGAGTGGGAGTGGCTGTCGGCGATCGGGTACGTCGTGGAATCGATGCCCGACGGCCAGCCGGTGCGGATCCTCGGTACGCAGCGTTCGATTCAGGAGGAGAAGCTCAAGGAACAGCGGCTGCAGGAGGTGCAGCGGACCCAGCTCGTCGATCAGCTGACCATCGGCCTGACGCACGACTTCAACAACATCCTCCTGATTCTCGGGGGATACCTCGAACTCCTGGACGAAGAGATCGACGCGGCGGAGGTGCGGGAGGAGATGCGGGCCGCGCTCAAGCGGGGCGGGGCGCTCACCCGCTCCCTCCTCGACTACGCCCGCCGCGCCCCCGCCACGACCGACCGGGTCGATCTCCGCGCCCTTCTGGAGGAGAGCAGCACCCTCCTGCAGTCCGCGCTCCCGGGTCACCTTCGCCTGCGGGTCGAGGTGCCCGACACCGCCCCGCTGCAGGTCGACGTGGGCCGGGACCGACTCGAGAACTCGCTCCTCAACCTCATCGTCAATGCGCGGGACGCGATGGACGGCCGGAAGGGCGAGATCCAGCTCCGCCTGCGCCTGACGGAGCTGGGCGACGCCGACGACCGGAGGGCGGCCGTGGCGATCGAGGTCCGGGACCAGGGCGTTGGCATCCCGACGGAGCTGGTGGAACAGGTCACGGAGCCGCTCTTCACGACCAAACCCCCAGGGAAGGGAACCGGGCTCGGTCTGAGCATGGCGAAGAAGCTCGTGGAGGAGTCGAACGGCGCCCTGGAGATCGAGTCGGAGCCGGAGGTCGGGACCACGATTCGGCTCGTCTTCCCGATCGTGGCTGGAGCCGACGTCGACGACTACGAGGCCGATGCCCCGGAGGTCCGAAGGGTCGCGGGCGGGCCCTCCCTGCGGATCCTCGTGGTGGACGACGAGACGGAGATCAAGCGAATGGTCGAGCGGATGCTTGCCCGTGCCGGACACGTCACGGCATCCGCGGACGACCCGCGCAACGCGCTGCGCATCCTCCGGGAGGAAGGCCCCTTCGACCTCCTCCTCACCGACGTGTCGATGCCGTACACGATCGACGGCCCCGAGCTGGCCCGGCGCGCTCTCGCGCTCGACCCCCGTCTTGCGGTCGTCTTCATGACGGGGTTCATGGACTCGGAACAGGCCGCGAGTGCACGCGCGCTCGGTCCAGTCATGGAGAAGCCGTTCCGGACGGCGGAGATGCTCGATCTGATCGCGGAGGCCGCCCCACGGGCGGGATGACATCAGGCTCCTCCCGATGCTTCTTCGTACCGGCTTCGCCACAACCGCGCGCTTTGGTCTAGTCTCGAGCTCGCAGCTCTTCCGGGATTCGAAAGCCCTGGACGACCTGAGTCCCGAGCTCGCTCTCGGCAACGAGGAGTAGATGGCTCGACGAGGCGGCGATCCCACCCAGGAGCATGTTGGGCCACTGGTCTACCTGGAGCTGAACCGTACCCAGGTGCTCCCCTCTGGCATCGATGAGGTCAAGCGACGGTTCACCGGATTCACTTCCAGTCAGCACCCAGATCCGTCCACCGGGATCGGCAATGAGCGCGATGACCGGCGGGAAGTGCGAGGGGACCTCCGCTTCGTCGAGGAAGGCGTTCGAGGGTAGTCCCTGTCTCTCCGCCTGCGACCGGAGAGCTGCATCGAAGGCCTCTTCGAGTTCCCTTCGGAGTACGCTGGGGATCCGAATGGGTCGGTCGTCGAGCGTCGAGCGCGCGTACAAAGTGTCGACGTGACCATTGAACGAACGCCTTTCCAGAACATAGGCACCGTTGGTGCTGACCACGATGTCCTCACCCAGGACGGTCCAAGAGGGTCGGGTGGACATTGGGACGGCCACGAACGTCGCCCCTCCGGCGTGAACCGCCCGCAGGGGATTGTGGTGGACGACGATGGAATCCACCGCCGGGTCGTGCGTGGTGGCTTCCGGGGAACGCCGGAAGCGTCGCACGACGAAGCTATCCTGAGGCTCGTCACCGAGGGTACCGTCCACGATATATCCTGACGTTGTCGTGTAGAGCGGATCCAGACCGCGTCGGCCGAACGGGTTCGGGACGCGCGCGACGGGGTTTCCATCCTCTGAGAACCACAGATAGGCGTTGTGCCCGAGATCGAAGACCACCAGGTCGCTGCCGCTATACGCCGACTCCAGAGGCCGCTGTATCTCGCCGGGGCCGTAACCGACCTCCGAGATCTTGAGCCTGGGCGATCCGGTTGAGTCGAACACACTCACTTCGGAAACGCCAAGGTCCGAAACGATTATGTGACCTGATGCCTCCCCACGAAGGCCGGTTACAAAGGTGAAGAGGGTCGTCGGATCGGACTCGTCCGCGCCAATCACCAGATCGGGGCGAAGCAGCGTGGTGTCTTGTGGTACAGCGGATAGAGCGATCAGTCCGCCAAGGACGAACCCAACCATGCAGCTACTCCCGTTCTTCGACTTCAGTCAGGTGGTAGAGGACGAGTTCTTCCGTGCCCAACCTCCTACTCGCGAGTAGCACGGAGTCGGCCCCAGATCTGACGCGCAATCGAAGAGGCAGCTCGGCCAAGGTGACTCCTCCGGCGGGATCGATCCGCCAGAGACTGCTTGTGTCGGTGTTCGGGTCATACGCCGACAACAGAACGGCACGGTCCAAGACGACCAAGCCGGTGGCCGCCTCGTAGCGAGGGGACCGGCTGGAACCATCCGAATCCAACTCGGGTGGCGAGACCCGAACACTTGGGGTCGCCACGACGGGCAGAGACTCAGCATTCTCGTCCCATGCCTCCATGGCAATCGGACTGTAGGGTGTGAACAGAACCGCGCTGTCGCCGGAGGAAGCAACCGGCCCAAGGCCAAAACTGAAGAAGGCAGAGTCCGGACCGGTTGCTCCCACTCCAAGCGAGCCAAAGGCGGCGGCTTCCTGGAATCGGTCACCTTGGCGAACGAGCAGCCTCAGGGGAGACCCGTCACCAACATGCGCGGCAGCAACGAGGTTCTCCCCTACCGCAACTAGATCCGCTCTCCAGACATGAGAGTCCGGCAGCGAGCAGCTAGCTGTCGCCAACTGAGCGGCGATTGAAATCAGGAAGCAATCGGGTCCCGACGAACTCGCCAGAACGATGCTGCGGTCCCGCAGGGCCACCATTCGATCTGGCGCAGTCCCGTCAGGAAGGCGCGGCAACATCACTCCGGACAGATACGCACCCGCCATAGACAGCAGATGAATCCTACCGGCCAAGGGATCGAGTACAAGGACCGTGTCGCCGAGGAGCCCGACCTTCTCCACGCTCCTGAGCCCATGGAATGTTCCGTCGACGGGAACAGCCCAGATCTCACTGAGCGATCTCGACTTCGGCAGTTCGTCTACCTCATCGCAACCAAGGGGTGGAATGAGTAGAAGAGCCAGCCAAGACCAGCGGAACACAGCAGGTCTCCCCCCTATAGGAGCCAATCGCCAAGCGCGTCGGATAGGACGCGCGCAACGTGACCAACGATCCCCCGATCCTCTACCGCTGAGAACTCGATCAACCGAGCGAGCTCTCGCCTCCGAGCCTCGCCAGCAGCCGTGTAGACCACGTCGACCTGTGCACCGCAGGCGGCCAGGACAGAGAAGGTCTCGTCTGAGAGACGGACCCCGGACACCTCCCACCCGCCTCCGAGCAGCTCCTTCGTATGCCCGAGGTCGATCGCCGCCTGCCCCCCACAGAACGAGCACTCGGTGCCCCCTGTGCAGTCACAGAACAGTCCGCAATCGCACGAGCCTACCTTGTGCCAGTTCCAGCAGTCCGAGGGTCGATCAGAGCGTACACAATCGTTGCCGCTGCATCCCTCGCAATCTTGGAGCTGAGCCGCCGCAGGGGAGGGGACTGCCGCGATGGAGAGCAACAGGGCCAGAGAAAGAACCAGACGCATGCTTACCTCTCCTCGAGAAGGGGAGGGTCTCTAACATCATACTCGCATGCGCAGTCTAGGCAAGTCCCAGGCCGCTGTCATCTTCCGTTCACTGGCGGCCCCGACGCAACGGGAGTGCGGCCAGAGACGGGCTGAGCTTGGAGCTGCGTCCCCTGCGTTGGCCCACGGCCGGAAGAACCCGGGCCAATCCACCTCGCGGAGTTGGACGTGTTCGCCGCCCCCTACTCCCGCACCCAGATCAGGAAGTCCCCGCCGGAGATCGCGAGCCGGTGGTCGCCGCCGGAGAGGGTCGAGTACGGCCCGTCCACACCGTCCATCTCCACCCGCTCGCCATCGGAGATCTGACGCCAGCTCCCGGTCGGGAGCTTCACGTCGACGATCGCATCCTCGTCGCCGGAGTTCGCGAGCACGAAGACCCGCTCCCCGGTGACGTAGCCGAGAACCGTCTCCTCCGGGGGCATGATCCAGTAGACGTGACCCTCCGGGAGCCGATCGAGTCGGAAGACTGCGCCGGCCTCCGAGGCACGGAGGCGTGCGAGCCCCCGCCACCAGTCCCGCATCGCGACGGCGTCCGAGCCGGGCTCGAGGGTGTCCCACAGGTACCGGTTCGGGGCGCGCAGGTTGTAGGTGTCGTCGCGCCCCTTGAAGGCGATCGGGCCGGTCGCCGTCTCGCGGACGAACTCCTCGTGCGGAGCGAGTCCCTTCGAGCGGAGCATCTCGGTGCCGCCGTTGATCACGATCGGCCCCATCGAGGTGAAGAGGAGCCCGGCGGCGACCCGCATGGCGTCCATATCGACGCCCAGGAGGCCGTTGTTGTCGTCGTTCAGCGCGTAGCGGTCGGCGAGCGCCCAGTTGTCGTGGATGTCGAGGTAGGAGATCCCGTTCGTGGTCTTCGGCTCTTCGGCGTAGCCGTTGACCAGCGCGCGCATGGCGGCGGGGCGCTGGGCGCCGTCTCCCCCGGCCCAGCCGCGCTCCTTCACGTCGAAGGGGCTCCCCTTGAAGGCGTTGCGCGCCTCGTCCTGGAAGAAGGTGATCGGCGCGTCGGCCTTGTACCACGACCAGTCGGGGTTCGCGCGGACGTCGGGGTCGGTCACCGCGATCCACGGCTCGCCGTAGACGATGACGTCGTCGCCCAGCTCCGCCTTCACCCGCAGGAGCGTCTGCTTGTCGATCTGACCGGCCAGGTCGACGCGGAAGCCGTCGACCCCGAGCGCGTCGACCCAGTGCTTCAGCTGATCGACGATCCAGCGCTGGACCATCGGGCGCTCCTCCGTCTTCACCTCGTTCCCGAAGGGCCCGATGTGCTCGATCTCGTCGCTCGTCCGGTAGAAGTACGGGAGGTCCTGGACGTTGAAGTTCAGGAGGAGGTGCCGCCCGTCCATGTTCTCCCCGGTGTGGTTCGGCACCACGTCGATGATCACGGCGATGCCGCGCGCGTGGAACGCCTCGACGAGCTGCCGGAAGAGGTCGCGCTCGGCCCCCGGCTCGGCGCCCTCGGGCCGAAAGCGGCTCTCGACGGCGAAGGCGTGCGTGGTGCGATAGCCCCACTGGTAGTTCTCGCGGTCGATCCCCATCTCCTGCGCGAACTCGTCGTCCGCGAAGGCGGCCTGCCACTCCTCGTCGGGGTAGTGGAGGTACTCCTGCATCGGCATGAGGTGGACGACGTTCACCCCGAGGTCGACCAGGTAGTCGAAGCCGATCGGCTCCCCGTGCGCGTTGCGCAGCCCCGACTCGAAGAAGGCGGGGAGCCGACCCGCGTCGTCGCTCGGAAGGAGGTCGGTGAAGTCCTGCAGGTGCACCTCGTAGGCGACGACGTCCTCCATCGGCGGGCGGCCCTCCGCGAGCGGAGACGGGGGCGGGCCGTCCCGCCACACCCGCGACTTCCCGAAGGCATCGTCGTTGACGAGAGCGTACGGGTCGGAGATGTGCGCGGGGTGCGACTCGTAGAACCAGTTCCCGGGATCGTCGGGGCCGTGAACGGTGAAGTCGTACCACGTCCCGTGCAGGTCGGCGTCGAAGTCCGCCTCCCAGACGCCGTCCCCGTCCCTGGTCATCTCCACCACCCGCCGTGCATCGGCGGGGGCGTCGTCCTTCCCGTCGTAGAGGTAGAGTCGCACCGCGGTGGCCCGCGGCGCGAAGATCCGCACCCTCGTCGATCCGTCGTCGGACACTCGTGCGCCCAGCTCCTTGTCCGAATAGAGGTTCCGGAAGAGAGGGTCGCGGCGCACGAGCGTCCGCAGCCCGATCGAGGGGACCTCGAGGTAGTGGACCCGCATCGGGTCGACCGGCTCCGCGGGCACGACCAGTCCCTCGCTCGCCGTGTTCGGGAGCACCCGGGCGATCGGAATGGTCTCGCCGGCGCCGTCGGTGAGGAGGTACGACTCGGTCCGCATGGGACGCTCGACGCCCTGCAGGGTGAATCGGATCGCGGTCGGGCCGTGGATCGCGGCGCGGAAGTGGGTCTGCACGTCGGAGGACTCCTGGGCGGTGAGGCCCGAGGTCGATGCGGTCAGCGCCGCGGCGAGGAGGTAGACGGAGGAAAGGCGCACGGGTTTCGGGCGGCTGGAGGGGTTACGATTCGCGAATACGGCGGGGGAACTGCGAGTGGCCAAAGCGACTCCTGGCACTCACCTTACTGTAGGTTCTGAAGGAGCCTTCATCGTTGACCGACCCAGGACGCACCCGTTGCCGATTCAGCACGAGATCCTCCCCGAGCGTGGCGCGGTGATCAGCCGCTTCATCGCGGAGATCGACGACGCCGAGTTCGTGACCGGCTACCGGCGCCTCTATGCGGACCCGATGTGGCGTCCCGGGATGGACGAGATCGCGGACCTCCGCGACTGCCGCCTGGTCGGACTCACGGCCGAGGGGCTGGAGGAGGTCGCCATGCACCTCGGCGCGATCCTCGAAGAGGCCGGGGTGGAGTCGCGATCGGCGATCCTCTCCCCCTCCATCCTGGTCGTGGGGATGGCGCGGATGTACGAACTCCTGGTCGGCTCCAATCCGGAGACGGTTCATGTGTTCGAGGAGGTCGGCCCGATGCTTGAGTGGCTGGACCGCCCGGACGATCCCGTCCTCCTCGCCCGCCTCGAGCAGGGCACGACCGCGGTCTGACATCACCGGAGTGCGGGCTCGCTCAGCTCGCTTCGAGGAGGACGATCGCCTCGGGCGTGTCGACCTCGACGCGCCCGTTCCGGACCGTCGCCTCGACCCCCGACCAGACATCCCGCACGGACGTTCCGTCCGGGAAGACGTCGCCGACCGGGATCGACTTCGCCCCTGCCGGCTGATCGAGCGCGACCACGACGCGGTCCTGCCGCTCGCCCCCCTCGAGGATGCGGGCGAAGACGTAGGGCGACTCCTGCAGCCGCGTGTGGCGGCCGGCCCCGATGGCCGGGTGCGCCGCGCGGAACCGGCCGAGCCGGGCCCAGTGCTCGCGGATCGCCCGCTCCTCGGCGTCGAAGCTCCACTCCATGCCGGATCTGAGGTTCGCATCGCCCTCGGCCCCCTCGATCTGGAGCGGCCGGGCGACCTCGTCACCGTAGTAGATCTGCGCACCGCCGGGGGCGAGGAGGAGCCGGGTCCCGGTGCCGTAGGGATTGAGGCGCATGCGGTCGTACGGCGATCCGTCGTCGTGCGAGCTCGCATAGTTCACGATCCCGAGGCCGTCGAGTTCGCCGGAGAGGCGGGCGGCGTAGTCGGAGAAGAGCTGATCCATCCCCTGACGCCCACTCCGGAAGTCGAAGTTGATCAGCGCGTCGTAGCCGTAGTCGTAGAAGTCCACCACGTCGCCCTGGCCGAAGGGGAAGTCGCGACCGTGCTGGATGACGTAGTTGTAGACCTCGCCCATGAACCAGAAGGGGAGGTCACTCGGTATCTCGTCCGGGTTCGCCGAACGGAAGTCGGCGAAGGCCACCTCGGCCTCGGCCTTCAGCTCGGCGCTGACCGACTCCTCGAAGTGCTTGGCGGTGTCGATGCGGTAGCCGTCGAATCCCATCTCGCGGACCCAGTCGGTCAGCCACTTGATGAGGTAGTAGCGGGGCGCTCGGGGGTGGCCGGTGCGCTCGAAGTACGCATCCAGCTCGGCCCGCTCCTGCTCGAGCCGCCCCTCCGCCTCCCACTTCGCCACGAGCTGCGGGGGCAGGTCGACCTCCTCGTCGCTCCCGGTCAGGATGTCGGGCAGGTTCCGAACGAGGGTGCAGTCGACGGTCGTCGCGTAGTCCTGGTAGGTACAGGCCGGAGAGGTCCGTACCCAGTCGGACGGCCAGGCGGGATCGAGGTCGGTGACCGGGCCGGTGTGCTGGATCACCGCGTCCATGAGGACCCGGATCCCACGGGCGTGCGCCGCCTGCACGACGGCGCGGACATCCTCGGCGGACCCGAGGTTGGGCTCGACGGCAGTCCAGTCGCGCGTCCAGTAGCCGTGGAAACCGAAGGTGATTCCGGTCCCCTCGTTGGTCCCGCCCTCGATCTGCTCCACGAAGGGCGTCAGCCAGATGGCATTCACCCCGAGTTCGTCGAAGTAGCCCTCCTCGATCTTCATGCGCAGGCCGGCGAGATCACCGCCCTCGTAGCCTCTCAGCACCGCCGACTCCCCGACCCGGCCCGAGGCGTTGTCGTTCGACGGATCGCCGTTGTAGAAGCGGTCGGTGAGGAGGAAGTAGATCGTGGAGGCGTTCCAGAACTGGGCGGGCGTCAGCCCGTCCGGGTCAATGAGGGCCGGCGTCGGATCCAGGGTCGCGTCGGCCTCGGCGAGTCGCGCCTCCGCATCCATGCCACACGCCGTCATCACGGCGCCCGCGAGTCCGAGCGCCACCATCGAAGTCGTCCGCCTCATCACGCCGCCCCCGCCATCTCGGTCGTCCGGGTCGAGCCGCCCTGCGCGGCCACGTCGTCCTTGTCCTCGACCCGCAGCGTCAGCGCCGCCGCGAGGACGAGCGAGCCGCCTCCGATCACCAGCGCCCAGATCGCCTCGCCTCCGAAGAAGCGGCCGATGAAGAAGCCGAGGATCGCCGCGGCGATGATCTGCGGGATCACGATGAAGAAATTGAAGACCCCCATGTAGTAGCCCATCTTGTCGGCCGGCAGACACCCGGTGAGGATCGCGTACGGCATCGACAGGATGCTGGCCCACGCGATTCCGACCCCGACCATCGAGGCCAGCAGCCACGACGCGCTCGGGACGACCAGGAAGGAGAGGAGTCCCGCCGCGCCGCAGAGGAGACAGATCGCGTGCGCGATCTTCCGGGAGGTCTTCGCCGCCAGGACCGGGATCGCGAAGGCCACCACCGCGGCGATCCCGTTGTAGGCGCCGAAGATCACGCCGACCCAGTTCGCCCCCTCGTTGTAGAGGGTGGAGGTCGTGTCCGTGGTGCCGTAGATGTAGCTCGTCACCGCGGCCGTGGAGTAGATCCACATCGCGAAGAGGGCGAACCAGGAGAAGAACTGGACCCAGGCGAGCTGCCGCATGGTCGCGGGCATCTCCTGCAGATCGTTCAGGATCGTCACGAAGCCGTTCTCGCGGCTCCCTCCCCTCTGGACCATGCCGCTCACGATCAGGAGCAGACCCAGCACGAGGATCATCGCCGGAAGGATGACCGGCTCGGCGAGCTCCTCCATCTGCGAGAGCATCCAGGCGAGGCCAACGCCCCCGACCACCGTGAGGACGGCGCCCCGACGGAGCTGGGTGCCGGCGTGGCGCTGCCACTCCTGCTCGCTACGGTCGCCCTTGTCGTACTCGGCCTCCACGTCGTGGTGGTCGATGAAGGTCGCCATCTCCTCGGGCGAGTACTCCTTCGACTTCACCACCGTCCAGAGCACGGCGACGAAGAAGACCGCCGCGCCGAAGTAGAAGGAGAGGCGCACCGAGTCGGGGATGACCCCCTCCGGCGCCTCGTTGGCGACCCCCATCTGCGTCAGGATCCACGGCATCATCGAGGCGACGACCGCGCCGATCCCGATGAAGAAGGACTGCATCGCGAATCCGGTCGAGCGCTGTTCGGAGGGGAGGTTGTCCCCCACGAAGGCGCGGAAGGGCTCCATCGAGATGTTGATCGCGGCGTCCATGATCCAGAGCATCCCCGCCGCGACCCAGAGGACGGGCGAGTTCGGCATCGCGATCAGCGCGAGGGAGGCGAAGATCGCGCCCCCCAGGAAGTAGGGCCGCCGTCGCCCGAGCCGTCCCCAGGTGCGATCCGAGAAATAGCCGACGATCGGCTGGACGATGAGCCCGGTGAGCGGCGCCGCGATCCAGAGAATCGGAATGTTCTCCACGCTCGCGCCCAGCGTCTCGAAGATCCGGGACACGTTGGCGTTCTGCAGGGCGAACCCGAACTGAATCCCCAGGAAGCCGAAGGACATGTTCCAGACCTCCCAGAAGGAGAGCCGGGGCTTCGGACGGAGGGCGTCGGTCGCCGTCTGGAGCGGCCCGTGCGCGGTCTCGCGCGTGGCCGCCGGCTGACCGGGGGTCGGTGCTTCTGGGGTCATGACGGGGACGTCTCGGAGGGGGAGGCGGGGGTCGCGGAGGCGGCTCCCGCGCGCACGGCCGCGATGCGGCGCAGGCGACGGTCGACCTCTTCACGGTCGATGAGCTCTTCGAGTGGAGCCGACAGGGGCCGCTGCCAGTTCGGTCGCTGGGACGAGGGGGTCCCGGGAAGGTTCACCTGATCCATCTCGAGCCAGAGGTCTTCGACCCAGGGGAGGATCAGGGGAGAGGGTGAGTCGGCGGTCCAGTCGAGCACCGCGTCCAGGTAGCCGGGGACGTCGTCCGGGTCCGAGCCGACGACGGCGGCCAGATTCTCCACGGCCGTGGCGCGGGCCTCTCGCTCCGCCTCCTCGTCCTCCGCCGGGAGGAGCCCGCAGCGCACCCGCTCGGCGATGTCGACGCCGGCGACCCACCCCGCGAAGGTCGGGGTGTCGTGGGTGCCGACGAATCCCACCTCGTCACGGGCCGGTGGGGGAGGCGACTCGTCGCTCGCGACGAACATCGCCAGGTGCATCCCCCGGATGCCGTGACGGGGGAGCGCCAGGCCGATCTCGGGCGGCACCGTCCCCAGGTTCTCCCCGACGACCTCGCACTCGTTCCGGTGCGACTCGAGCGTCAGGATCGCGAAGAGCTCGTCGGCGGGATAGTGGACGTAGGTGCCCTCGTGCAGGCTCATTCCGTGCGGGATCCAGTAGAGCCGCGTGAAAGCCATGATGTGGTCGATGCGCAGGACCCCGGTGAGCGCGGCCTGGTGCGCGATCGAGGCGGCCAGGTAGCGATGTCCCTCCCGCCGGGAAGCGGCGGGGATCACCGGGGCGAAGCCCCAGTCCTGGCCGCTTGGAAAGCCGCCGTCCGGCGGCGCGCCCACCGAGATGCCGTTCGCGAAGATCTCCTGCCGGGACCACGAGTCGTACCCGTCCGGGTGGGCGCCGACCGCGAGGTCGAGCCCGAGGTGCACCCCGGCGCCCTCGACCCGCGCCTTCACCTCGTCCAGCTGCTTCCGAATCGCGGTCTGGGCGACGCGGTGATACCGGCCCTCCTCGGGGTCGATCTGCTCGGGGGTCGGGTGGCCGGAGCGCGCCGGCTCGGGCCAGTCCCGCCAGTTCCGGCCCAGTCGCTTCTGGGCGCCCCGGAAGTCCGCGTAGCGACGGAGTTCGGCGTCGACGCCCCTCGCCCCCGGATCTCCGGCGCCTGCGAGCGCAGCGCGTACCTCGGCGTCGGCGGCGCTCACGTCGAGCGTGTCGACCGCACCGACGGCCTCGGTCGTCTCGCCCAGGTCGAGGACGATCTCGGACCAGAAGAGCCGGGAGACCGGGGAGTACGGGCTCGGCTCCGCGGGAGCGTCGTTGAAGGTCGGCAGGAGGGGGAGGACGGTGACGAGGTCGCACCCGTACTCGGCGAGCTTCTCGCAGAGGAAGGTCAGATCGGAGAGGTCCCCCACGGAGCGACTCCGGGTGCGTCGAAGGGCGGGGAGCTGCGTCCCGACGCCCCACCGGCGCGGCCCGGCTTCGGGGTCCCGCCACGCCCGCTGCGGCGCGGAGATGACGGTGCACTCGGCGCACAGGACGGGCGTCGACAGGAGGAGGCGATGGTACCCCCAGGGGAGGGGCTCGACGGAGCGGATCCACCCCCCGTCCTGGCTCACCTCGACCTGTCCGCCGCCCTCGAGCTCGAGGCTCGGCGTGAGGAGGCCGACCCCCTTCGCCTGAACGTGCAGGTGGCCGTCCCACGCGACCGCGACCGGCGGCAGCAGTTCGGCCTCGCGCTCCCGGCGGAAGAAGTCGAGCGCGGCGGGCGCGTCCTCCTCCGATTCGATGGGGAGCCCGAGCGCCGCGAGCACGCGAACGAGCGTCTCGGTGGACGGAGCGACCACGCGACCGAGGCCGTCGTGGAAACGGGTATAGACCCCGGCCTCCCAGGCCAGGGCGTGCAGCGCTTCATGGGCGTTCATGGAGTCCCGCGATCCTCGGGATGTCGATCCTGCCGATCCCGTCAGACTGGGCCGCCGAGGGCTGTGCGCGCAAGCCGTCGAGGCGGGGGATTCACCCCCCGATCGCCGCACTCCGGTTGCGGTGTGCCTGATCGTAGACGGAGCGGTAGCGGATCACCGAGTTTTCCCAGCTGAAGTCGCGGTGCATCGCCGTCTTGATCGCCGCGTTCATCCGCTCGCGATCGGCGTACAGCGCGCGGGCCCTGTGGATCGCGTCGGCGAAGGACTCCGGGGTGTACTCGTCGAAGAGAATCCCCGTCTCGCCCTCCACGATCGTGTCGGCGAGGCCCCCCACGCGGCGCGCGACCGGGAGCGATCCGTAGCGCTGCGACCGCATCTGCGTCAGGCCGCACGGCTCGTAGAGCGACGGCATGAGGAGGAAGTCGGCCGCGCCGAGCAGGTGGTGCTCCCGCCGCTCCTCGAAGGTGAAGGTCGCCGCGACCCGGCCGGGGTGCGCGGCGGCCAGTTCTCCCAACGCCCGGGCGTACCGCTCCTCGCCCTCGCCGAGGAAGGCCCACTGCGTACCCTCGGCCCCGATCACCCCCGACGGGAGGATGATGTCGAAGCCCTTCTGGTGTGCGAGGCGCGCCGTCATCGAGAAGAGCGGCGCGTCCGGGTCGAGGTCGAGACCCAGGTGTCGCTGCAGGCGCGCCTTGTTCGCCGCCCGCAGGTGCAGGGTGGTCGAGTCGTAGTTCTCCAGGATCTCCGGGTCGGTCTCCGGATTCCACACCTCGTAGTCGATCCCGTTCAGGA
This sequence comes from Longimicrobiales bacterium, assembly GCA_028280525.1. Lineage (GTDB taxonomy): Bacteria > Gemmatimonadota > Gemmatimonadetes > Longimicrobiales > Gaopeijiaceae > Gaopeijia. The sequence goes on along the minus strand of JANQLR010000329.1, from coordinate 32,914 downwards.
TCCCCACGAGGGAGTTGCCCATCTCCCGGTAGACCGGATCGAGCCCCGCGCCACCCATGTCCGTCTTCAGCTCCAGGGCGTGGTTCGGACTCACCGTCGTCACCATGTCGGCGAAGGCGAGGCCGCCGCGGAGCAGGTTCGCGTTCCCCTTCCACCGCATGAAGCGGTCGTCGTTGAGCCACTCGGGGAGCCCGAGGTCGTGGATCAGGCCGGCGTGGTACCACCCCTGGTATCCGCCGTTGTGCACCGTCACGACCACGGGGACCTGGCGGTACCACGGGTCGTCCTGCAGGAGCGCGCGCAGCTGGACCGCGGCGACCGAGGCGTGCCAGTCGTGGATGTGAAGCGTCGGCGGCGTATCGGAGAGCTGGGGCAGCCAGGCCAGCGCCGCGCGGGAGTAGACCGCGAAGCGGAGCGGGTTGTCCCCGAACTCGCCGTACTCGTCGCCGTAGAGCCCCCCCCGATCGAAGAGCTCGTCGCATCCGACGAACCAGGTGCAGGGGCTCGGCTGCGGCTGGACGTGTCGCCAGATCTGGATCTGGTGCTTGCGCCAGCCGACGTCGACCTCGAAGGGCTCTCCGCACCGCTCGAGCTCGAAGCGCCCGCGGATCCCACGGTAGAGCGGCACGAACACCGCCGTAGGATACCCGGCCTTGACCTGATGGAGCGCGATCCCGCGGACCGCCTCCCCCAGGCCGCCGCTCCGCGCGTACGGCCAATATTCGCTGCTCAGGTGGACGACGATGTCCGGGGATGGCCCGGTCGCGACGACCGGGTCCTTCCCTTCACCTGTATGGTTCACGATCCTCTCCCTGCCGATCCGACGATCCACGGAACTCGGGTACCCCCGACCGCAACAGCCGACCCCACGGGCCGACCATGTCCAGCTTCGCAGAACTCGCACGGGGCGAATGCCGCGACCCCTTCTCCTTCCTGGGCATCCATCCGGATGGGGAGGGTGGGTGGGTCATCCGGGTCTTTCTGCCCTGGGCCTCGAAGGTCGAGGCGTTGATCGACGGAACGCGCATCCCGATGAAGCGCTCCGGCCGACCTCGGGGTGGCTGGAAGGTACGAGTGCCGGCGGGGGGCGGGAAAGGCGCAGGTCACGGATCGGTACCACCCCGGTATCGACTCGTCGTCCGCGACGGCTCCGGCAACGAATGGTTCCGCGAAGACCCGTACCGATTCGGGCCCATCGTGGACGAGGAACGGGTCCATCGGTTCCTCTCCGGGGACGAGCGCCGGCTGCACGACGTGCTCGGGTGCCGGCGCACCGAGGCGGAGGGGGTGAAGGGGACGCACTTCTCCGTCTGGGCCCCGCACGCGCGCGCGGTGCACGTCACCGGTGACCTGAACGGGTGGGACCCGCGCTGCTCACCGATGCGCCCGCGTGGAGCGACCGGCGTGTGGGAGCTCTTCGTGCCTGACGCACCCTCGGGCGGTCGCTACAAGTACGAGGTGTGGACCTCGAACGGAGAGCGCATCGAGAAGGCCGACCCGCTCGCGCGCGCCGCCGAGGTTCGACCGCGTACCGCGTCGATCATTCCTCACCCCTCCGCCTTCCGCTGGACCGACGAGGAGTGGATGGCCTCCCGGAGCGGGCGCCACGCGCCCGGCGCGCCGATCTCGATCTACGAGGTCCATCCGGGTTCGTGGCGACGGAACGGGGATGGGAGCTGGCTCGGGTGGTACGACCTCTCCGAACAGCTCCTCCCGTACGTGAAGGAGATGGGCTTCACCCACGTGGAGCTCCTGCCGATCACCGAGCACCCCCTCGACCAGAGCTGGGGGTACCAGCCGCTCGGCTTCTTCGCGCCGACCTCCCGCTTCGGGGGTCCGGACGACCTGCGCGGCTTCATCAATCGGGCGCACGAGCTCGGGATCGGGGTGATCCTCGACTGGGTCCCGGGTCACTTCGCCCAGGACCCGCACGGCCTGGGCCGCTTCGACGGCACCCCGCTCTACGAGCACTGGGACGACCGACAGGCGTGGCACCCGGACTGGGGCACGCTGACCTTCGACTACGGCAAGACCCCGGTCCGCAACTTCCTGACCTCCTCCGCGCTCCACTGGATCGAGGACTTCCACTTCGACGGGCTTCGCGTGGACGCCGTCGCCTCGATGCTCTACCTGGACTACTCGCGCGAGGAGGGGGAGTGGCTCCCGAATCGGGAGGGCGGGAACGTCAGCCTGGAGGCGGTCGACTTCCTGCGGCACATGAACCACGTGGTGCACGAGCGGCACCCGGACGTGCTCACCATCGCCGAGGAGTCGACGGCGTGGGACGGCGTCACGCGGCCGACCTTCGACGGCGGTCTCGGCTTCGACCTCAAGTGGAACATGGGGTGGATGAACGACACCCTCTCCTTCATGGAGGAGGATCCCGTCCACCGGAAGTACCACTTCGGGAAGGCGACCTTCTCGATCGTCTACGCCTGGAGCGAGCGCTACCTCCTCCCCCTCTCCCACGACGAGGTCGTGCACGGCAAGGGCTCCCTGCTGCGGAAGATGCCGGGGCACGATCCCGAGAAGTTCGCCCAGCTCCGAACCCTCCTCACCTGGCAGTGGATGCACCCCGGCAAGAAGCTCCTCTTCATGGGGTGCGAGCTCGCGCAGTGGGGTGAGTGGGACGTGGACGGGTCGGTCGATTGGGCGTTGGAGGGGTTCGACGCGCACGCCGGCGTGCGTCGCCTCGTCACCGACCTCAACCGGCTCCAGCGCGAGCACCCCGCGCTGCACGCCCTCGACGGGAGTGACGAGGGCTTCGAGTGGCTCGATATGGACCGCCCGGAGGACACCACCCTCTCCTTCCTGCGCTGGGGGCCGGGGTGGACGGATCCGCTCGTGGTGGTGGTCAACCTGACTCCGGTCCACCGGGACGCCTACCCGGTGCCGGTCCCCTTTGGTGGGGGGTGGCGGGTGATCCTGAACTCGGGCGCGCCCGTGTACGGCGGACCCGGGCACTTCGTCCCCGAGGTGCTCCACGCGGAAGACACCCCGATGAACGGGCGCGACTTCACGCTGAAGGTGCCGCTCCCGGGGCTCTCGGTGCTGGTCTTCGAGCGGGCGGAATAGGAACCGCCCCCTCTCCTGAACGTGCGGGAGAGAGGGCGGGTACCTCGGGCCGGGGGATCCGCAGATCCACCCGAAAGGTCAGTCGCCGGCGATCGCCAGCGCGTCGGTCAGGCGCGGAATGACGGGAAGGTCGTCGCCCTCTCCATCCCCTTGGAGTGCGGGCGCGTAGTACTTCTCGGCGTACTCGGCGACCATGCGGCCCATCGTGAAGTGCTTTCCGGCCTCGATCACGGAGGCCTTCATGCGGCGGACCCAGTCGAGCGGGATGCCGCGCTCGTCGCGCTCGTAGTACGACGGCACCACCTGGCGCTCCAGGATCTCGAAGACCGCGCGGTGGTCGAGGTTGTCGACCTCCTCCGCCGAGCCATTCACGCGCGGGATCGCCCACCCGTTGTCGCCGTTGAAGCCCTCGGCCCACCAGCCGTCCACGGTCGAGAGCTGCGGGACGCCGTTCAGCGCGGCCTTCATGCCGGAGGTCCCGGAGGCCTCCTTCGGGACGCGCGGCAGGTTCAGCCAGAGGTCGACGCCCTGGACCATCCGGTGGGCGACGTGGAGGTCGTAGTCCTCGATGAAGGCGATCCGGCCCTCGAAGCGGGGGTCGCGGGTGGCGTGCCAGACGCGCTGCAGGACCCGCTTCCCCTCGTCGTCCGCGGGGTGCGCCTTCCCGGCGAAGACGAGCTGGACCGGGCGCTTCACATCGGTGAGGAGGAGGCGCAGGCGCTCCTCGTCCCGGAAGAGGAGGTCTCCCCGCTTGTACGTCGCAAAGCGTCGCGCGAAGCCGATGGTGAGTGGCTGCGGGCTCAGGAGGGTTCCCGCGCCGACCAGGTGCGACGCCTCCCGCCAGAGGCGCTTCCACCGGCGGCGAGCCTCCTCGCGGCAGAAGGTCAGGAGGCCGAGCTTCTGGACCAGGTGCGCCTGCCAGAACCGCTCGTCGTCGATCTCCGCGACCCGCTCCCACTCTGCGTCGGTGTGGAGTTCCTTCTCCCAGTCGCGACCGAAGACCTCGTCGAGGAGCCCGATGAAGGCGCGCGACATCCACGAGCCGAGGTGGACGCCGTTGGTGACGGATCCGATGGGTACCCGGCTGACGGCGCGGCCCGGCCACATCGACTGCCACATGCCGCGGCTCACCTCGCCGTGCAGGCGCGAGACGCCGTTGATGTGACGCGAGAGGCGGATCGCGGTCGCGGTGATGTGGAAGCCGCCGTCGTCCGCGCCCGGGTTCCGGCCGAGCTCGAAGAACTCGGTCTCGTTCACCCCGAGGCCCTCGTGATACGTCCCGCAGACGCGCCGGATCAGGTCCTGCGGGAAGACGTCGTGACCGGCCGGGACCGGGGTGTGCGTCGTGAAGACCGAGCGGGCCCGGACCTCGCGTACCGCGTCGGCCCACTCCGTCCCCGCCTGAACCTTCTCGCGGACGCGCTCGACCATCATGAAGGCCGAATGCCCCTCGTTCGCGTGCCACGCCCCGGGCTCGATCCCCAGCGCGCGGAGGACGCGTACGCCGCCGACGCCCAGGATCCACTCCTGCTTGAGCCGGTACTCCCCGCCCCCACCGTAGAGGGTGTGGGTCAGCTCGCGGTCATCGGGGTGGTTCTCCTCGAGATCGGCGTCCAGGAGGATGAGCCGGGTGGAGCCGGCGAGGAGCTCCCACGCACCCAGGCTGATCTGCCGACCGGCGGTCTCGAGCCTGGTCAGGCGGTAGCTGCCGTCCGGACCGGTCAGGCGCGAGAGCGGCATGCGCTCGAAGTCGAAGTCGACCGCCGAACTCATCTGCCAGCCGTCGAGGTTGATCGTCTGGTCGAAGTAGCCCCGGGCGTAGAGCAGACCCACGCCCACGAAGGGCACGCCCAGATCCGAGGCCGACTTGCAGTGGTCCCCGGCCAGAACGCCGAGACCCCCGGAGTAGATCGGGATCGACGAGTGCAGACCGAACTCGGCACAGAAGTAGGCGACCGGGCGGCCGTCCAGGTCGGGGAACTGCTCCCGGAACCAGCGCCCACCCGACTTCCGCACCTCTTCGAAGCGCTCCATGACCGAGTCGTAGGCCGCCAGGAAGGACTCGTCCTTCGCCAGCTCCGCCAGACGGGCGGGGTCGCACGTCCGGAGCATCACGACGGGGTTGTGCCGCTGGCTCCGCCAGAGGTCCAGGTCGATCGACGCGAGGAGCGTTCGGGCGTCCCGATCCCAGCGCCACCAGAGGTTCAGCGCGAGGTCCGCGAGGCCTTCGATGCGCTCGGGGAGATAGTGAATCTTGTTGCGAGCCGGCATGGGGAGGGGTCCGTGTCCGTCAGGTGGTCGAGATTGTTCGCTCAACTTACAATGTCGATACGTTTTTCGTAGGGATTCCGAAACCCCGATGGTGGGTGCGCGGTTCTCCCCGGGTGGGGGTACCCATCGAGTCCGGCCGTCCCACTCGACGGCCCAACTCCAATGAGGATAAGAAGATGGCGGAATCGCCCCAGACACCGAGCCCGATGACGCCGTCGGGGCTCTGCGTCGTTGGCGACCTTGGAGGGACGCGCGTCCGGTTGGCACTCGTCTCCCCGGAGACGGGTGACCTGGAGCGGGTATCCATCCTTCCGCGCATTCGCTACGAGGGCGTGCTGGATGCGGTCAGCAGCTGGCTCGCGGATGAGGGGATCGGACACGTCGACGAGATCTGCCTGGCGGTCGCCGGCCCGGTCGAGGGGGATCACGTCCGCCTGCCCAATACGGAGTGGAGCTTCTCCTGCCGCGAGCTGCAGCAGGCGCTCGGGACGCACCTGACCGTCATCAACGACTTCACCGCCCAGGCCTTCGCCATCGAACGCCTGTCGGAGGACGAACTCGAGTGGCTCGGTACGCCCCGCCCCACCAAGCGCGGCGTGGAGGTCGTCATCGGGCCGGGAACCGGCCTCGGTGCGGCGGTGCGCACGACCAGCGGAGAGATCATCCCCTCCGAGGCGGGCCACATCGGCCTCGCCCCGGCGAACGAGGAGGAGATCCGGGTCCTCCGCCTCCTGATGGATGTCTTCAGCCGGGTGTCGATCGAGCGCGTCGTCTCGGGCCCGGGGCTGGAGAACCTCTTCTGGGCCGTCTCGGTCATGCACGGCAAGACGGCGTCGCCGCGCCCGCCCGTCGCCACCGCCCCCGAGATCCACGACCTCGCCCTCGAGGGCGACGCCGAGGCGCTGCGGGCGATCCGGCTCTTCTTCGACCTCCTCGCCTCCTTCGCGGGCGACATGGCGCTCGCCAACTGGGCGACGGGCGGCGTCTTCATCTCGGGCGGGGTGATCGAGAAGCTCGAGGAGTTCTTCGACCGCGAGCACTTCCGCGCGCGCTTCGAGGACAAGGGCCGGTTCCGGACCTTCTGCGAGGGCGTCCCGATCGCGGTCGTGAAGGCGAAGCACCCCGGACTCATCGGCTGCGTCGCGGCGCTCTCGCACGCCCCGGAGCGGGCCCGCGCGAGGCACGCGCTCGACAGCTGAGGGAGACCCACGGCTACCGTCGGCCCAGGGGGACGGATTCGGACGGGATCTACCTGCGTCGACGCGACAGACCCACGCCGAAGAACCAACGGTCCCCGTCGATCTCGCGGGCGGCGTTGAGATCCCACTGGGTGTCGGCACCGACCGTACCGGTCACGCCCCACTCCACGAAGTGCCCATCCGAGGCCGGCCCAAGCTCGAAGAAGCCGGCGTACCCGAGGTAGCCCGCGAGTCGACCGGAAAGGGGGAAGAGCGGCGTCGCGATCAGAGACGCCGTCCCGTCTCCACCCTCGTCGAAGGGCGCGGTGTACCCGACGTTGAGGGCGAAGCCGAGCAGCTCGGTGAGGCTCGTCTCGCCCACGAGCGTCCCGAAGCCCGTCGTTCCCCCTGCGGTCCCTCCGTTCGTCCCGGTCGCGAAGGTCGCTCCCCCCACCACCGACCAGCGCCAGCTGCCCCCCCAGGAGAGCGGCACCTTCACTCCGAGCCCCAGGTCACCCACCTCGACATCGTCCGGACCGGTCGAGAGGAGGAGGGAGGGCAGCTGAACCCTCAACTCCAGCGGGGCGAACCCGAGTCGCACCAGGGCCGAGCCGACCCCGCTGCGGTCGCCGCCGGCGCTCTCGAGGGTGGCCCCGGCCTCGGCCTGGACGACCCCGGGCGCGACCACCCACATCCCGTCCCCGAGACCGGGGCGATCCGGCACGAGGATCCCCGCGGGGTTTCGGTCCTGCGCGGCCAGGGCGGCGGGGAGCAGGGCGAGGAGGACGGCGGCGGTCGAGAGGGGGGCGCGCATGGCGGATCGGGCCGATGGGAGAGGGCCATCCGCATGGAGCGGACGGTAGACCCGCCCTTCAACCCCAGCCCGGGTCCTCCGGGTTTCCTGTTCGCCGGCGCCCCCCACGGGCGACCCGGAAGGCGTCCGGGTCCCGCACCCAGCCGAGGACGGTCTCCGAGCGCCTCTCGCGCGTCTCCGAGCGCTTCGCCGAGGTCACGTGGTACGCCATCGACCGGCGAGTCCCCGGGGTGAGCTCCGCCCACGCCTCGGTCAGCCCCGCCTCGCGGATCGCCCGGTCCAGCTCCTCCGGAACGTCGACGCGGTTCGGATCCGCCGGGCGGATCTCGACCTCCACGAACTGCCCCTCGCGCACCCCGCTCGCCCGGAGCCATCGCTTGGGGAGCATCACGAAGCGCTCCCCGCCCGCGTGATGGAGCGCGCCCTCGTACGGGTGCCCGTTGACCTCGCCCTCGACGCGGAGGCGCGGCTGCTCCTCCAGGGGGAGGCGTTCCAGCACCTCGGGCGGCACGACCACGCCCGTCGACCAGCCCCCGAGGCGCACGATGACGGCCTCGAAGTGGATCGACGACTCACGCACCGGTCGCCGTCCGCGGTCGAATCGGAGGGGGGAGCCGGGTCCGGCGTCGGGATGAGGTCGGGGCCGGGTTCAGGATCGGGATCGCGTCGAAGGCCCCTGCTCTCTCACCCGGTCCACTCTTCGTCCGCGGTGGGACCGAAGATCCCGGGGACCGGCACGTCGTTCATGCGCAGGTAGACCGTCAGCTGGCCCCGATGGTGAGCCTGGTGGGAGAGGACCCACTGCGTGAAGGCGAAGGCGCGGGTGTCGGCGCCGAGCACGTGGTCGCCGGAGCGCATCGTCCACGTCTTCTCCAGATCGTCGTCGCTCATGTCGGCCAGGATGCTCTTCACCTGACCGACGTTCTCGTCGAGCATCGTCAGGACGGCGGGGATGTCCTCCGCGAACGGCGGGGTCCACGACTTCATCTCTTCCGACGCGAAGTCCAGCTCCTCCGTCGTGAGAATCATCCGTCCCCACGCCACGAGGTTGGCCAGATGGGTGGCCAGATCCAGGGTGCTGTAGGACTTCTCGTGCGGCTTCCAGCTCAACATGTCGTCGCGGATGCGCTCGATGACGCGACGGGAAGCGGCGTGTTCGATCTCGATCTGTCCGGTGAGGTGGGCGGCGAGCGACACGGCGGACTCCGGGCGGGGATGAGGAGAGGTGTTTCCGCACCCTAATGCCGGTCGCCCCCGGCGGGCCATCGTGGGAGGGGCGGCGCGACCAGGTTGTGACGATTCGGCGGCCTCAGCCGTCGAGCGCCTGCAGCTCCTCTCGGAACTCCTCCGCCATCGTGGGATGGTTGTTCGCGAGCGAGACCTCGATCCCCTTCTCCCACGCCGCTCGCGCCTCGTCCGGGCGACCCAGCTCGAGGAGCGCGCTCGCCAGACGCCCCCAGGCATTCCCCTCGTCCGTGCCGAGTTCGAGGTACCTGCGGAGCGTCTCCACACCGTCCTCGGTCTGCCCGGCGGTGAGGAGTTCGATGGCCAGGCCGAAGCGAGCCCGGGGGTCGTCGGGGCGCTTCTCGAGCATGCGCCGGAGGGCGTCGATGCGGTTGCTCATTCGAGGTGGGGGCGTCCGAGGTGGAAGGGGAGTCCGGCGGAGGGGGGACCGGGGCCGGTCCGCGGGAGGAAGTATAGGCCACCGAGACCGCCCGAACAGCGATTGACCCGGCCTCGAGCCGAAGGAAAATCCCGTGGGAGCCGATCGACTCCCGGGCGTATCGTCGAGAAGCCGCTTCCGATTCCTCCGTCCTGGTGAGGGTGTCCGATGCGTGATCACTCGTCCGCTCCGCGGGCTCGATGCTTCCGAGCTGGCCTCATGGCCACCTGCGCACTTCTCTCTTTCGTCGGGCCGCCGGTTTCGGCGCAGGAGGTCGTCATCGCCGGACAGGTCCGTCCCCGTTTCGAGGTCCGCGACCCGATGCCCCCGTCGGGTGGAGCCGAGAGCTACACCATCGGGCGCACCCGCCTCAGCGCGCGCATCGAGAGGGACCGGGGGATCTGGGGCTTCGTCCAACTCCAGGACGTCCGCATCTGGGGCGAGGAATCGAGCACCGCGGGCGACTTTCGCGCGGACGGCCTCGATCTGCATCAGGGCTTCATCCAGTTCGGGAGCGAGGAGGCGGCGCGGTCCATCCGGGTCGGGCGCTTCGAGCAGAACTACGGGGGCCAGCGACTGATCGGCGCGCTCGACTGGGCGCAGCAGGCGCGCGCCTTCGACGGCGTCCGCGGCCGTATCCGCACGGAGTCCGGCCTCACCCTGGACGGCTTCGCCTTCCAGCTCTCCGAGTCGACGTCGATCATCCGCGAGTTCGAGTCGAGCTTCTCCGGCGCCTACGCCGCCTGGGAGGTCGTGGAGGGCGGAACGCTCGATCTCTTCGCCCTCTGGCTCGACGAGGTCCGCAACCAGGACCTGAACGAGGTCCTCACCTCGGGACTCCGCTACGTGGGAAGCCAGGGGCCGTGGAGCTACCGGGTCGAGGGCACCCTCCAGCGGGGTGAACGCGCCGACCGCGACGTCCGCGCCTGGATGATGGGCGTCCGCGCCGGCCGGAGCTTCGCCGACGGGCGGGTCGGACTCGCCGCCTGGTACGACCACCTCTCGGGTGGGGACGGGACCGAGGAGGACGACCGCGCCTTCGACACCCTCTTCGGCACGAACCACAAGTTCTACGGCTACGCGGACCTCTTCCTGGACCTCCCGGTGCAGACGGCCGGGCGCGGGTTCCGGGACGCCGCAGTCAAGACGCGGTGGGTCGTGGCGGACGGGTGGACGCTGACCGGGGACCTCCATCGGTTCTGGGTCGCCGACGACGGAGGGCTCGACTCCGGGCATCTGGGCGACGAGCTGGACCTGGTCCTGACCCACCCGCTCACGACGGGAGTCACCCTCTCCGGAGGGGTCTCCCAGGTGTGGGCGGGAGGTGCGCTCGGGCCGGTCCGGGGGATCGGGGAGGACGTGCAGTTCGCCTACCTGATGATCGACCTCTCCTTCTGAGCCGATGACCACCCCGACGCGGATTCTCGCGACGCTGCTGGCCCTCTCGCTCGGGGGGGCGATCGGCGCCGGCATGTTCACCTTCCACTACGGGAAGGGGACGTCGTACCTGACGAACGACCCCGAGGCGTGCGCCAACTGCCACGTCATGGGCGACTACCTGACCGCCTGGACCCGGTCGAGCCACCGCGACGTGGCGGTATGCAACGACTGCCACGCCCCCCACGACGTGGTCGGCAAGCTGGTCACGAAGGCGATCAACGGATGGAACCACTCGGTCGCCTTCACGACCGGGAACTACCCGCTCCACCTCCGCATCACCGACTTCAACCGGGGCGTCACCGAGGCGGCGTGTCGCGACTGCCACGCGAGCTTCGCCGAGGCGGTCGACGGCGCGCACGACGAACCGCGGGGCTGTCTGACCTGCCACGCCGCGGTCGGTCACGCCGCCGGCGTCCCGATCGGGCCCCGTCCCCGTTCCGGCCCGCCGCCCGCGATCGCGCTGGGCGGCATCGACGCCCCCGCCCCCGGGGCGCCCCCCTCTCTCCCCCAGCCCCCCGAGAACCATGACTGATTCGTCCACCGCCGGAGGCGGCCCCCGTAGCCACGGCCCGCGCTGGTTCCTCGGACTCACCGCGGTCGCGGTCGTCGCCTCGGTCGCCGTGCTCGCCCTCCTGGTGAACATCTTCGAGCGGAGGCAGGAGGCGCGGGAGCCGGCCACCCGCGTGGTCGAGCTGAACGACACGATCGACGACCCGTCGGTCTGGGGACTCAACTACCCGGACCAGTTCGACAGCTTCGTGCGCACGGTCGATCAGGTGCGGACGCGGTACGGGGGCTCCGAGGCCTTCCCGCGAACCCCGACCGATGCGGATCCGCGCACCTTCGTCTCTCGCTCCAAGATCGAGGAGGACGAGCGCCTCAAGACGATGTGGGCCGGGTACGGCTTCTCGAAGGACTTCCGGGAGGAGCGCGGCCACGCCTACATGCTCGAGGACCAGACCTTCACCGGCCGGCAAGCGTCGGGGCAACCGGGAACGTGCGCCAACTGCCACGCCAGCACGGTGACGGCGTGGCTCGAGCTCGGGGACGGGGACCTGACGCGCGGCTTCGAGGTGATGAACCAGATGCCGTACATGGAGGCCCGGACGCACCTCGATCAGGCGGTGGCGTGCATCGACTGCCACGACGCGGAGACGATGGAGCTCCGGGTGACCCGGCCCGCCTTCATCGAGGGGATGGCGGCGTACATGGCGGGACGGGGCGTGGCGGACTACGACGTGAACCGCGACGCGACGCGTCAGGAGATGCGAAGCTACGTCTGCGGACAGTGCCACGTGGAGTACCACTTCCGCGGCGCCGAGAAGCGGCTGACCTACCCGTGGGAGAGCGGGCTCACCGTCGAGGCCGCCTACGACTACTACGAGGGGATCGGCTTCAGCGACTGGACGCACGCGGAGACCGGGGGCGGTGTGCTGAAGGCGCAGCACCCCGAGTTCGAGCTGTGGAGTCAGGGGATCCACGCCCGCGCGGACGTGTCGTGCGCGGACTGCCACATGCCGTACCAGCGCGTCGGCGCCCGCAAGGTCACCAACCACCACGTGCAGAGCCCGCTCCTGAACGTGGCCGCCGCCTGTCAGAGCTGTCACAACGTGGCCGAGGCGGAGATCCTCGCGCGGGCGGAGAACGTCCAGGGGCTCACCTACCGTCTGCGCAATCAGGCGATGGACGCCGTGGTCGAGCTCACCGAGGAGCTCCGGGAGGCCCGGGAGGCCGGGGTGAGCGACGAGCGCCTCGCCCTCGCCCGCGAGCTGCACCGGCGCGCCCTCTTCTACGTCGACTACGTCGAGGCCGAGAACTCCACCGGCTTCCACGCCCCGCAGGAGGCGGCGCGGATCCTGGGTGAATCGCTCGACTACGCCCGGCAGGGACAGCTGGCGCTACGGGACGCCGACTACCGGCCGAAGATCGCGGCGAGGCCTGACGGAGCGCAGCGGTAGGCGGCCCCGCTCAGCTGAACCAGATCCAGAGCGTCCCCACTGCGAGCACCACCCCGACCGTCCAGATGAGGTCGCGCCTCCGCCACCCCGCATCGCTGTCCCGTGCGCCCGGGGTGAGCGTCGCGAAGGTCAGGTCCTTCAACCGCTCCTCCGAGGGGGGCGGGGTCAGGAGGCTGACGCCGATCAGCACCCCGGTGCATACCACGAAGAGGAGCACCGCGAAGTGCAGGAAGTTCACGTCGGCGTACCAGAAGAGGAGGCCGTCGAGCGACTCCTTGTTCAACTCCGCGACGAGCCGGCCCATCCCGAGGACGAAGCCGGTGATGAGGGAGGCGATCGCCCCCTGCGAGTTCACCCGTCGCCAGGTGATGCCGATCAGGAAGACGGCCGCGATCGGGGGCGAGATGTACGCCTGAACGCTCTGCAGGTACTGGTAGAGCTGCTCCGAGACGAGCCCCATGAGGGGGATCCAGAGGAGCCCGACCCCGACCAGGATCGCCGTCGTCGCCTGTCCCACGACCACGAGCTGCCGCTCGGTCGCATTCGGGTTGAGGCGCCGGTAGACGTCCCAGGTGACGAGGGTCGAGGTGGAGTTGAAGACGGAGGAGAGCGAGCTCATGAGGGCGGCGAGGAGCCCGGCCACCACGACGCCCCGCAGCCCGACCGGGAGGAGGGTCGCGATGAGCGTCGGGAGCGCCTCGTCCGGCGCGGCCAGGTCGAGCTGGCCCTGCTGCGACAGGGCGTAGGCGATGACGCCCGGAATGACGAAGAGGAAGAGGGGGAGAATCTTGAGGTAGCCGGCGAAGATCGTCCCGCGGCGGGCGTGATCCTCGTTCTTGGCGGAAAGGACCCGCTGCACGATGAACTGATCGGTGCACCAGTACCACACGCCCAGGATCGGGGCGCCGAAGAGGATCCCGGTCCACGGGAAGTCCGGATCGGTCGCCGGCTTCCAGAGGTCGAGGAAGGCGGGCCCGACCTCCGCCTCCATGGCGCCCCACCCGCCGAGCGCATTCAGCCCGAGGAGGGTGACGGAGATCGCGCCCCCGATCAGGACGAACATCTGCAGGAGGTCGGTATACAGGACCGCCCTCAGCCCCCCGATGATCGTGTAGATCCCGGTGAGGACGACGACGACGAGGGCGCCGGTCCAGAAGTCGATCCCCATGATCGCCTCGAAGACGATCCCCCCGGCGGCGATCGTGACCGAGATCTTGGTCAGGACGTACCCGATGATCGAGATGACTGCGAGGTACCACCGCGCCCCGGACGAGTACCGGCGCTCCAGGAACTCCGGCATCGTGAAGACGCCGCTCGACAGGTAGAAGGGGACGAAGACCCAGCCGAGCACCAGGAGGATCAGCGAGGCGAGGATCTCGAACTGCGCCACGGCCACCCCACTCGCCGCCCCGGTCCCCGCGAGCCCGACCAGGTGCTCCGAGCCGATGTTCGAGGCGAAGAGGGACCCGCCGACCAGGAACCAACCGGCGTCGCGGCCGGCGAGGAAGTAGTCGGCGGAGTCGCCCTTGTTCGCCCGCTCCCGCATCGTCGCCCAGATGGCGACGCCGAAGACGAGGACGAAGTACGCCCCGATGATCGCCCAGTCGAGCGTCGCCAGAAGGCTCATCGAGCCATGGGGAGGAACTCGACCGCCTGGCCCCCACCCGGGGCGAGCTCGATCCGGAAGGTGTCGCCGCCCGTCACGGTGACCTCGCGGATCTCCATGGGGAGCGGGTCGTCCTTCCAGTGCGCCCCCGCCCCATCCTCGAAGATCACGGCGCGATAGCTCCGCCCCGCGTCGAGGAAGTCCAGCTCGACCTCGACGGTGCGCGCCCGCTCGTCGGTCACCGCGCCGAGGTACCAGGCGTCGGTGCCGCGCTCCTGCCGCGCCACCACCACGTGATCCCCGATCTCCGCGTCCAGGACCACCGTCTGCTCCCAATCGACCGGGACGGCGCGGAGCCACCGCATCGCCGGGTGTCCCTCGTAGTTCTCGGGGAGGTCGGCGGCCATCTGCATCGGCGACCAGAGGACCACATACAGAGCGAGCTGCTTGGCGAGCGTCGTGCGCGGTCGAGCCTCCCACTCGTTGCGCGGCGAGCCGTCCGGGTTTGTCCTCATCAGGTCGACGATCCCCGGCGTGAAGTCCATCGGGCCCGGGATCATCCGGGTGAAGAAGAGGATCGACTCGTGCTCGGGTGGATTCCCGCCGTCGCCGGACCAGGCGTTGTACTCCTGCCCGCGCGAGCCCTCGCGCGTCATCATGTTCGGCCAGGTCCGCCGCTCGCCGGTGTCGTGGATCGGCTCGTGCACATTCATCATGATTCCATGCTCGGCCGCCCGCTCCAGGACGAGCCGGTGATGCCGGACCGCCTCCTGCGAGTAGTGCGAGTCCCCGCTCGGAATCGTGTCGGCCACGTAGCCCGACTTGATCGAGCGGATCCCGAGCGACTCGTAGAGGTCGAAGGCCTCCTCGAGCTGCCGCTCGTAGTTGTAGATCCCGCCAGAGGTCTCGTTGTGCATGATGATCTCGGCGCCCTTCTCCCGGGCGTAGCGGGTGACCTCCTCCAGGTCGTAGTCCGGATAGGCCTCGGTGAAGGAGAAGACGTCGCCGTTGGTGATCCAGCCCCCGTCCCACCCGACGTTCCACCCCTCGACCAGGACGCCGGGCATCCCGTTCGCCGCGGCGAAGTCGATGTAGCGCTTCGTGTTCTCGGTGGTGGCGCCGTGGATGGGGCCCTGCTCCCAGGTGAAGGTGTTGATGTGCATCCCCCACCAGATGCCGACGTACTTCATCGGCTCGATCCAGCTCGTGTCCTCGATCCGGCTCGGCGGGTTGAGGTTGAGGGCGAGGGTGGAGGGCTGGAGGTCCTCCACGCGGTCCGCGATCTGGATCGTCCGCCACGGCGTCTCGGCCGGGAAGATCAGCGACGCCTTGGTCCCGTCGGCCATCGGCGCCAGGTCGGCGACGAGGGAGCGATCCTCGATCGCAACCGAGCGGAGGAACATCCGCGGGTAGCCTTCGAGGTGCGCCTCGTGCACGACCAGGGCCGTCTCGCCGTCGGTCGACTCGATCGTGATCGGCGTCTGCACCCGATCGACCACCGAGACCGGGGAGCTCGAGTAGAGCATCTCCGAACGATCGAGCCGGACGTAGTCGGAGGGGATCCACCAGGCGCGGCCGTTGTCGGCGAAGTGGAACTGGGTGCGCTCCTCCATCACGACCGCCTCGCTCCACCCCGCCTGCTCGGGGAAGCGGTAGCGGAGCCCGACCCCGTCGTCGAAGACGCGCACGACCACGTGGACCGTCCGACCCGGAGCCCCGGACTCCGTCACCGCGACCGTCATCTCGTTGTGGTGGTCGTGCACGCGGCGAACCTGCCCCCACGGCTGCTCCCACCACTCGTCCTGCTCGGCGAAGGTCGGCTCCCCGACCGCAACGCCCTCACCGAAGGCCGGGGCGTCGCGGAACTCGAAGCCGAGGGCGCCGGGAAGGAGGAGGGGCTCTCCGTCTCGATGAACCTCCCAGCCGAGACGACTGTCGACCTCGCCGACGCGAACCACGGTCCGGCCATCGGGGGAGCTCACCGCGGCGCCGTCGAAGGCGTCCTGCCCTGCAGTGCCATCCGGAGCGAGGAGGAAGAAGAGGGGGGCGTACACCAGGGCGTGGGTGAGGGCCCGACGGGTCGGCGACATATGCGATTCTCCAGCGATCCGACTGGGTGAATGCGAAGACAGCCCGACCATCCTGATGACGGTCGGGCTGCCTCCGAAAGGGGCCGAAGCCCCGGAGGCGCCTCGCTCCTCGCGAGACGCCCACGGGGGTCGGGTGCGTCAGTTGACCCCGTAGCCCGGGTTCTGGCTCAGCGTCGAGTTGGCGGTCAATTCCGACGCCGGGAGCGGGTACAGGTCGAAGTGGGACGGAATCCCGGTCCCCGCCTGAGCGTTCCCCTTCCACTCCCACACCCGGTCGGATCCGGTGAAGACGTCGAAGCGGATGAGATCGGTGCGACGATGCCCCTCCCAGTACAGCTCGCGGGCACGCTCGTCGAGCACCCAGTCGAGGGTCAGGTCCCCCGACGTGATGTTCCCGCTGTCGTCGCCGTAGGCGCGCTCACGAAGCTCGTTCGCGTAGGCGAGCGCCTCGGTCTCCGATCCACCGCCACCGCGCAGGTGCGCCTCGATGTACATGAGGTACGCGTCGGCGAGACGGAACATCGGGTAGTCGGTGTCGGGGTGAAGCGGGTCGGACCCGGCAGCCCCGCCCGACGTGTTGTTCTCGAACTTCGGCATCGCGTAGCCGGAGAAGAAGTTCGTGAGCTCCCCGATCGAGAGCGTGTGGCCATCCGAGAAGACCACATCATCGAAACGCCGGTCTCCCGAGGCCGGGAAGAGCCCGATGAGCTCCGGCTGTCCACGAAGTCCCCACCAACCTCCGGAGGGAACTCCGTACGACGAGTTATTCATGTTCCCGCCGACCGAGGCGTTGAGCAGGAAGGTCGTGCCCCCGAAGGACCGCGTTCTCCGACCGTCCTGCGGAACGGCGAAGATGATCTCGTCCGAGGTGTGGTTGTCGGCGAGGAAGTTCAGGCGGTGATTGTCCTCGATCCGGTACATTCCGGACGAGATCACCCGCTGCGCCTCGGCCATCGCACCGGAGTAGTTCGCGCTCCCCGTGTAGACCTCGGCATTCATGTAGAGCTTCGCGAGAAGCATCGCGACGGCGCCCTGATCCGCGCGCCCGTACTCGCCCGCACCGGGCGATGGCAGCTCACTGTTGATTGCCTGGAGCTCGGACACGACGAAGTCGTAAAGCTGCTGCCGGGACACCTGCTCCGGCGGCGTGGCGCCGACCGCGAAGTTCTCGTCGACGAGCGGGATGTTCCCGAAGATGTCGATGCCGTGCCAGTAGCTGAGCGCACGCAGGAAGCGCGCCTCGGCCCGGAACTGCTGGACCTCCTGCCGGGTGGCGTCGTCGACGCCGCGCTCGCTGAGCCTTTCGTCGGTGGTCTCGCGAAGGAACTCGTTCGCCATCGAGACCTGGAAGAAGATCCGGTAGTACATCCCGGTCAGGAACTGATTGTCCGCGTTCCAGGTGTGGGTGTTGAGCTGCTGGATGGCGTCGTCGTTCCAGGCGAGCACCGCCTCATCGGTCGGGAGTTCCTGCATCTGCCAGAGCAGACGCAGGTAGTGGCTGAAGCCCTCGTCGATGCCCAGGATGTCCTCCTGACCGGCGGGGCCCTGCTGGCCCGTCACAGCCAGGCCAGCGTAGAGCTTCGCGAGGAAGGACCGGTACGATGCGGTGTCGTTGAAGATGTTCGCGCCGGTGACCGTGCTCTTCGGCTCCAGCAGCAGATCGGTGCACCCGGCCCCCGCCAGCATCACCGCGCCGGCGACCAGGGTCCGTAGGAAGTTCGTTCTTCTCATGGGTTCGTTGTCCTTGTCGTGGTCGACGACAGATCAGAATCCGAACGAGAGTCCGGCCGTGAAGGTCCGGGCCCGCGGGAAGATGTTGTTGTCGATGCCCCCGATGCCGACGAGCGGATCGAGCCCCTCGTAGCCGGTGATCGTGAGGGCGTTCTGGATCGTCCCGAAGAGCCGGGCTCCGGAGAAGCGGCCATCCGAGAAGGTGTAGCCGACAGTGAAGTTGTCGACGCGCAGGAAGGACGCGTCCTGGATGTAGTAGTCCGAGAAGTACTGCGGGTTGTCGAAGTTCGTCTCCAGCACCGAGCTGTGCAGGTTCGTGGGAGCATTCCCCTGCAGGCGGCTGAGGTGACCCAGGTTCGACGCCACGTTGTTGTACACGTGATTGCCGAACTGCGCACGCATCGTGAAGGAGGCGTCGAAGTTCTTCCACTCGAAGAACGACGTCAGCGCCAGTGAGAGGTCCGCGAAGGGGTCCTCGAAGGCACGGCGGTCGGACTGATCGATGGCACCGTCGTCGTTCTGGTCGACGTACAGATCGAGCTCGTTGATCGTCCCGTTCCCGTCGGTGTCGGCGTAGATCGGGTTCCCATTGCTGTCACGGATGTGCTCGTACACGAAGAACGAGTTGACCGGCGAGCCCGGGCGAAGGACCTGAATGTTCGATCCGACACCCCCGGCGATTCCGCCGACGAGGATCTCCTCACTGCCCGCCGCCGACGCGTTGATGCTCTGCAGCTCGTTGTTGAGCGTGAAGAGATTGAAGAGCGCGTTCCAGCTGAAGTCGCCCGGGTTGTCCGCCTGGACGATCGCACCCTCGAGCTCGAACTCGATTCCGTTGTTCGTGAGCGAGCCGATGTTCGTCGTCACGAAGTTCGAGAGGTTCGTTCCGGCCGGCACCGGGACCGTGAACAGAAGGTCGTCCGTGTCCTGCTGGAAGTACTCTACCGAACCGGTGAAGCGGTCCTCGAAGAGCCCGAAGTCGAATCCGACGTTGATCGAGGTCGTCTCCTCCCACTTGATGCCCGGGTCTGCCGCGGCGGGCCGGATGGTCGGGACGAAGGTCTGTCCGAACTGTGCCTGCGCCTGCGGATCACCGAGGGTGTAGTCGGAGAACTGCTGGTAGTTGGCGAAGGCCTGGTTCCCGGTGACGCCCCACGAGACGCGGAACTTGAGGTCCGAGATCACCTCGCTGTCGGCGAGGAAGTCCTCGTCCGAGAGACGCCACGCAGCGGCGGCGGAGGGGAAGATCCCCCACTGCTCGTCCGGTCCGAAGCGCGACGACCCGTCGCGGCGGATCGACCCGGTGAAGAGATACTTGTCGGAGATCGAGTAGTTGACCCGGCTGAAGAAGGAGATCAGTCGGTTCTCCTGCACGTCGATCCGCGTCTGCTGCAGCTCCGCGGTCGGCACCCCGTTCGGCCCGAGCAGGTCAAAGCTGAGACCCTCGGCGAAGAAGGAGGGGAAGTCGCTGCGGAAGTCCTCCCACGAGTACCCGACGGTGATGTCGAGATCGCTGCTCTCGCCCACGGGGAGGCCGTAGTCGAGGTAGGTGTCGAAGGTCGTCTTGACCGAGGTCCCGTTCGACCGGGACACCGTCCCGTTCTGACCGCTCTCCGCCTGCTGCCGCATGATGCTCGGCGCGAAGAAGAGGTTCTCGGTGCGGGTGACGTCGTACCCGAGGTTCGAAGTCAGGGAGAGACCGGCGACCCACGGGAGCTCGGCCTCGACGCGGAGACCTCCAATCGAGCGGTAGACGGTCCCCTCGTTCTCCTCGAGCTGGAGCGCGCCCTCCGGGTTGTTCGGCCCCAGAACGTCCTCCCACTCCCAGAAGCCCGCCTCGCTGTCCGCATCGAAGACCGGCTGCGTCGGCGCCATCGCTGCCGCGTCGCCGATCACGGCACTCGGCTGGAAGAGGTCGGTGGTGCGGGAGCCGCGCGCGTTGAACTCGAGGTTCAGGCGGTCGTTCAGAAGGAGCTGGCTGAGACTCACCGAGGCGGTGAGTCGCTCCGTCTCCGCATTGCGGATGACGCCTTCCTGCTCGAGGTAGCCGAGCGACACCCGGTACGAGGACGTCCGTCCGCCACCGGTCACGGCGATGTTGTGCTCCTGACCGAGACCGTTCCGCTGGATCAGGTCCTGCCAGTCGGTGGTCGCGCCGCCGAGCGTGGTGTTGGTCTGATCGTAGCCGGCGAAGACCTGTCGGTACTGGTCGGCCGCGAGAATGTCGACCTGGTTGTCGATCGCCATGTTCGAGACGTTTCCGACGTACTGGAAGGATGCGCCGGCCCCTTCGCCGGCGGTGCCCTTCTTCGTCTCGATCAGGATGACGCCGTTCGCGCCCCGCGACCCGTAGATCGCCGCCGCGGAGGCGTCCTTCAGGACCGTGACCGACTCGATGTCGTTCGGGTTGATGAAGTTCAGCGGGTTGCGACCCGTCGAGATTCCACCTCCGACCGCGAGCGGGATCCCGTCCACGACGATGAGCGGCTCGTTCGACGACGCGATCGAGGTTCCACCTCGGATCCGGATCGACATGCCACCACCGGGCTCACCGGTGTCGTAGATCTGGACGCCGGAGACCTTACCCTGGATCAGCTCCTCGGCGGAGACCACTCGTCCAGGGTTGAACTCCTCGGCGCTGACGGCCTCGACCACACCGGTCAGGTCGTCCTCGGTCGTCTCACCGTACCCGGTGACGACGATCGTGGCGAGCTGAAGCGCCTCGCTGACCATGCGGATGTCGATCGCCACCGCCTCTCCGGCGGAGACCTCGACGTTCACGCGCGCGGTCGTGTACCCGATGATCTGGGCTTCCACGACCTGCGCTCCAACGGGGACGTTGATGAGTGTGAAGCGTCCCGACTCGTTGCTCAGAGCCGAGACGTCGCCGACGGAGAGAACCACGCCGGACAGGGGTCGCATGGTCTGCGTGTCGAACACCCGTCCCACCACCGACCCGGTCTGGGCCTGCGCGGCGAGAGGGGTGCCCAGGAGCAGCATGAGACACAATTGAAAACAACGACGAACTCTGGTCATTCCC
Organism: Longimicrobiales bacterium; assembly: GCA_028280525.1. GTDB lineage: Bacteria > Gemmatimonadota > Gemmatimonadetes > Longimicrobiales > Gaopeijiaceae > Gaopeijia. Next base: position 12,048 of record JANQLR010000329.1, on the reverse strand, counting down.
AGATTCCTCCACGGGGATGTTCGATCCTGGCACCCACCGGCACCTCCCGGCGACCCACCGGGAATGTTCGTCTCCCCCCCGATGACGACGCCGTAACGGCTCCGCATTCGTTCGGTGAGGAAACAAATTGCGCGAGCATGATGCGAATCCCCGCATTTATCTGCAAGCCGGGAGTTTCCCCACACGTGCGAGGGGGAGATTCCGCCCGCGCTGTCGGGGCTCGAAAGCCCCGCGTCAGGCGATGGTGGGAGCCGCGAAGGCGGGAGCCACGATCAGGGCGGAGGCGCCCTTGAGATAGGTCTCGTGATGCTCGTCGTCGACGTCGATCACGGTGTCCACGAATGCGTGTGCCAGCGGCTGGCGCGCGAGCTGCTCCCGGATGACCGGCTCGACGAGGGGCCAGGCGCCCACGATCTCGCCACCGATGACGATCCGAGCCGGATCGAGCGCCTTCACGATCGCGGCGACGCCGCGGCCGAGGTACTCCGCCGTCCCCTCGATGGCCTGCACCGCCACGGGGTCTCCCTCGACCGCCCGCTGGACGACATCCGCAATGCCGACGCCGCTCCGCCGCACGGCGGTCAGGGTGTCCCGCCCCTCGAAGGGAACGCCGAGGTAGCGGGCCACGGTCGCGATGTCCGAGGTGTATGCCTCCAGGCAGCCGCGACTCCCGCACGAGCAGCGGGGTCCATCGCGGTCGAGCGAGACGTGACCGAACTCGCCCGCGCTGAAGTGACGCCCCCGGACCGGCTGATTGTGGATGACGAGCCCCGTCCCCACACCGGTCGAGACGATCATGTACACGAAGTTGTCGACCGCGGCGGAGGGGTCACCGTGCCAGACGGTAGCGAGGGCGCAGGCCACCGCGTCACGCTCCAGGCGAACGTCCACGCAGAGCCTCCGCTCGAGCGCGGAGCGGATGTCGACGTTCTTCCACCCGAGGGTGGGGGCGTCCAGGATCCGGCCGGTCGGGCCGTCCACCATCCCCGGGACCACGATCCCCACCCCTTCACAGTTCTCGGACCGCTCCCCGGGCGCCAGCAGGTGGGCGATGCGGTTGCCGAGGAGCTCGACGAAGGTCTCCGGAGTGTCCGGCGTCTCGAAGGTCTCGCGAGCCAGCTCCGTCCCCCCGAAGTCGCTCAGCTGCACGGTGGTTCGGTTGGCCCGCAGCTCCACGCCGACGGCGAGGCGGTCGTGGCTCCGCAGGTGCAGGAGGGTCGGACGCCGTCCGCGGGGCGCCGTGGTGGTGGTCCCCTCGATGACGAAGCCCTCTTCGAGGAGGTCGTTCACCAGGGAGGTGATCATCCCTCTCGGCACCTTCATTCGGCGCGACAGCTCCGCACGGGAGAGCGGTCCGCTCTCCCGCAGGAGGTTCAGGATGATCCGACGGTTGATGTCCCGCGGAGTATCCCGAGTCGCTCGGCTGAAGTTGTCGAGGTCGATCTTGCGCACGTGCGCTCCCGTCCCGGCCGGGTCCCGAGGTGCGCCGGAAGGCGCACCGATCGAGCCCGAGTGTCTCTGTCACTCCCCCGTGACGCAAATGCCGGGGGTAGTTCGTGCCCGGGGGCGCAGCGTGAGCGCCTCTCCGGTCAGGTCATGCCCAGCCCCGTCGCGATCAGGAGGGGGCGCCCCGGGAAGGTGTCGTACTCCGGGCGGAGCCGGGCGGCGTCGTAGAAGGCGCTCGCGTCCACGACCTTCTTCTCCATGACCGCGTCGAGCTCGATCGACGAGTAGACGCCGTCGCGCACCGCGACGAGCATCCCGCTCTTCCCCTGCAGGACCAGGTCGAGGGCCAGATTGCCGAAGGCCATCGGCGCGAGGGAGTCGAGGGCGTCCGGGTCCCCGGAGCGCACCAGATACCCGAGGCGCTGATTGACGATGTTGACGCGCTTGCCGTCGTTGAAGGTCGGCGAGTGCTGCTTGATGTACTCCGCCACCTGGTCGCCGACACCCCCGAGCTTCCTGTGGCCGAACTGGTCGGCCTCGTCGTTCTCGAAGATCATGTCGTCGGAGTGCGTGAACTTCGCGCCCTCCGAGACCAGAACGACCGAGTAGTGCGACGGGTTACGGCGCCGGTCCTTCACCAGGAGCTCCGTCAGGTGCTCGGGGTCGACCGGGACCTCCGGGATCACGCATCGGTCCGCGGCACCGGCCATGGTCGGCAGGAGTGCGGTGAAGCCCGCGTACCGTCCGAAGACCTCCACGACCGCGATCCGCTCGTGGGATCCGGTCGAGGTGCGCAGGCGGTGGGTCAGCTCGATCGTGCGGGTAACGCAGGTCGAGAAGCCGATGCAGTACTCCGTCCCGCCGACGTCGTTGTCCATCGTCTTCGGGATCGCGACGACCTTCACCCCCTCCGTGTGGAGGCGATGCCCATACGACAGGGTGTCGTCACCCCCGATCGGGATCAGCGTGTCGACGCCGAGGAACTCGAGATTCTTCAGGATCTCCGGTGTGATGTCGTTGATCTCGTCGGTGTACTTCTCCCGCAGGTGTTCGGGCACGAACGCCTTCGGCAGGTGGCTCGCCCGGGTGCGGCTCGTGTGGAGGAAGGTCCCGCCGGTCCGTCCGACCCGGTTCACCAGCTGCTCGGTGAGCTCCACGACGCAGGAGGAGTTGTCCGCCTGCTCATCCGGCACGAAGTCCACGAGGCCGCGCCAACCCCGGCGGATCCCCAGGACGCGGTACCCCTCGCGGGTTGCGCGGATGGTGACGGCGCGGATGGCCGGGTTGAGGCCGGGGACGTCTCCGCCGCCGGTGAGGATCGCGATGGTGCCTTTCGTTCCGGACATGTTCGGGGGCTTCGCCGAGTCGGGGTGAGACCGTTCGAACACCGGTTCGGACGGCCCAGAAGAAGGATCAGCACCTAATTTGTCACTTGAACGAACAAATTGTAAAGCTCCCCGCGCGCGCGAAGCCGTGTCAGGGCGCCTGGCGGACTCAGATTCGGTCGAGACCCGGGGGAGGTCCGTCGAGCCAGCCGGCGTCGAGCACCGCCCAGAGACCGACGAGGATCGCCTCGGCGGCGTCGTGCCGGAGCGAGGTCGGTCGGGGGGCTCCCGACCATTCGATGACCCGTCGCGCGAGGGCGTCCGCCTGCTCCTTCGCGGTCGCGCCGGAGCGACGTTCGCGAGGGTGCAGGAGTCGCTCCCTCCAGATCCCGGCGTGGACGTGCCGGACCGTGAGATCCCGGCGCCGCGCCTCCTTCAGCCACGGCTCGGCGATTCCGCCGCCGGCGCCTTCGAGGACCAGATCGGTGAGGTGGCCGACCTCCGCACAGACGCCGTAGACGCCGGACTTCAGACGCCGGACCGACCCGAAGTTGGTGGAGCGGTACCGTTCGAGGCGGCCGTCCGGACCGAAGACCGCGATCCCGACCCGGACGCCCGCATCGACGGCGAGGAGTCGCCGCGGCGTCACGCCGACGGGAGCAACTCCAGGATCCGGCTCGCCCGCTCGATCTCGTCCTGCACGATCGTGTGCGGCATCCCCGGATAGACCACGAGTTCCACGTCGGCGCCCATCCGCGCCAGGACCTCACCCGTCTGCTCGAAGCGCTCGAGCGGGATGTGCGCGTCGCGGTCGGAGCAGCCGAGGAATGCGGGCGTGCCCGCCAGATCACCCGGCAGATCGAAGTCCATCCCGAGCGGCCCGATCAGTCCACCGCTGAAGACCATCAGCCCGCCCCAACGACGTGGATTCCGGGCGACGAAGGTCGACGCCAGGCAGGCGCCCTGCGAGAAGCCCGCAAGGACGATCCGCTCCTCCGGGATCCCGGCCGCGACGATCTCCTCGACCCGCTCCGCGATCGCGACGAGTCCGGAGGAGATCCCCGGCTCGTTCTTCGCCAGCGGGGCGATGAAGGAGTACGGGTACCAGCTGTACCCCTCCGCCTGTGGCGCCTGCAGCGCCATCCCCTCGCGGTCGAAGGCGCTCCCGAGTTCGAGGATGCTCGTCGCCGTGGCGCCCCGCCCGTGCACGAGGATCATCGCGCTCTGCGCCTCCTCGAGGCGGGCGCCCGCCCGCGCCACCGGCTGCCCCTGGTGGGGACCGGGGCGCGTCGGGGCCTCGGGACGGGCGCTCACGCCTCGTCTCCCGCGGCGGCCGGCTGGGCCCGGCGGGTGAAGCCCGGGAGGCGCAGCTCGATCGCCTCGCGACGGGGCTCGAGCCAATCGGGGAGCTTCAGCGCGTCGCCCAGCGTCTCGACCGGCTCGTCGTAGAGGAAGCCCGGGGCGTCGGTCGCCACCTCGAAGAGGACGCCGCCCGGCTCGCGGAAGTAGATCGAGTGGAAGTACTGCCGGTCGCGCACGGGGGTCACGTCGTACCCGTGCGAGATCAGCCGCTCCCGGTACTCGAGCTGCTCCGCGTCGTCGACGGTCCGGAAGGCGATGTGGTGGATCGACCCCGCACCGAAGATCCCGCGCGATCCATCGGAACGCTCGAGGAGATCGATGAAGAGGGCACGGTCGTCCGATGCCGCGCGAAAGCGCTGCCGGTTCCCCTCCACACCGTCGCCCACGTAGCCGAGTTCCTCCGTCAGGAGCCGGGCCGTCGGCGCCGAACGCGTCAGCCAGAGGGTGACGCTGTGGAAGCCGCGGATCTCGTGTTCCGCCGGGATCGGGCCGCCCTCCCAGGCGCGGATCGTGGACGGGGCATCGGTCCCGACCAGGCCCAGGCGCATCCCGTCCGGGTCCTCGAAGCGAAGCACCTGCTCCCCGAAGCGCTCCTCCACCTCGCTCACGGGCACCCCGAGCGACTCGAGCCGCTCGGCCCACCACCCGATCGAGGCGGAGGGGACGGACCAGAGCACCTCGGCCGCCTCGCCGTTCCCTGCGCGACCGCGGCCCATGTGCGACCAGGGGAAGAAGGTCATGATCGTTCCCGGCGTCCCGACCTCGTCCCCGTAGTAGAGGTGGTAGGTGCCCGGGTCATCGAAGTTCACGGTCGTCTTCACGAGCCGCTGACCGAGGATCCCCTCGTAGAAGTCGACGTTGGTCTGGGCGTCGCCGGAGACGGCGGTGATGTGGTGAAGTCCCTGGATGGCCTGCATGAGTCCTCTCTCCTTTCGGATCTGGACGACGAGTCAATGTTTGCTACTTGAACGAATACCTGCAGGCCCCCGCGGGTTCCCGTGTGCGACCGAGGTGCGACCGAGGTGCGACCGAGGTGCGGGTACCGTGTAGAGGGCGCGGAGGTCCGTCCCCTTCAACGGCGAAGGGGAGGTCGCGAACTCGTGCCCGCGCCTCCCCCCGCCCTGCCCGGTCGACCCGCTCGATCGTCAGGCCGTCGCCACCTCCGACCGGGCGACGCGCTCCCACTCGAGCCCGCCTGCGTAGCGGTGACCGATCCGCCCCTCCGCGTCCATCGCCCAGAGGTGGAGCCACCCGTTGTCGAGGAGATCCCGCACCCCTTCGTGCGCCTCGATGATCCGGGTCATGGCGTCCAGCGGGGCCTCGATCACGACGTTCAGGCGGAGCGGCTCGTGCATCGGCTGCTCCCCGTCGTGGACCGACTGCCAGGGGAGCCCGGTGCGGAGATCGCCCCCGTTCCCTTCGAGCACGCCCATCCCGGCGACGACGTTGTGGAGCGTCTTGTTCCCGCTCCCGTAAACCCGGTTGTCGACGGTCGAGCCGTAGTACTGGAGGCTGATCCAGCTCGCCACGACCATCGGCGCGGTCATGATCAGCTCGAGGACGTCGAAGCCATCGTCCCGCTCCCAGCTGTAGTCGTGCAGGAAGCTCCGACCCTCCAGGTCCATCCCGGCCGTCCGGTGGCGCGGCGCGGCGACGAAGGCGGCGCACCCGGCGAGCCCCCATTCGGGGCGGACCTCGGACCAGTTCCGCGAGCGCGCGTCGACGGCCTCGTCGATGGCGGCACCGGGGAGACCTCGGACCTCGACCGCGGTGAAGCTCCGACCCTGGTCGCCGAACCCCAGATCCGGCGCCCGCTCCGCGCGGGCAAGTCGGCCCGCGGCCGCGAGCTGCTCCCGCAGGCGCGCGATGTCCGGCGCGTGGGAGGAGGGCGCCCCGTCGAGACCGAAGAGGGTGACCTCGTCGGTCGTGGTGTCGTGCAGCCCGGCGAGGAAGAGGGTGTCCTCCGGGACGTCGATCCCCCGACCCTTCAGCCCGGCGCGCACCGCGGGGTCGTTGAGGACGGCGGCCGCGACCCGGGCGTTCGCCTCCCCCGTGTGCCCGCCGCAGGCGCCGCAGTCGAGGCCGGTGGCGTGCGGGTTGTTGACGGTAGTCGACCCGTGCCCGGCGAGAAGCACGATCCGCCCGAAGGTCTCGGTGAGCGACATCGCCCGCAGCACCGCCTCCGCGCTCGCCAACCGCGTCTCGGCGTCCATCCCCGAGGTACGCCCGTCGAAGGAGCCCGGGGTCAGGTCCGGCGCGAGCGCCGCCTGCTCCCCGTCCTTCAGCGCGTCTGCCGCCGGGTGCGGCACCGGGCGCGTCCAGCCGAAGCCGTCGGTGACCAGCTTGCGGGCGTAGGCGAGTCCGACCGGCCCGACGAAGCCGAAGCAGGTGACCGCGCCCATCTTGAAGGACTTCCAGACGTCGAGCGCGGCGCGGCGGAGCGTCCGCCGGGCGGCAAGCGCCTCCGTCCGTGCTGCATCGGCGCCGGCGCGCTCCTCGATCAGCGCTCCGGGAGTCAGGAGGACCGGGCACTGGGCGCGCCCCTCCTCGGAGCCGACCGGGACGTATTCGAGGGCGAAGCCGAAGAAGCCGGCGAAGCCGAGGGTCTGCACACCGGCGCTCTGGCTCTCGAGCGCGCGGCGGAAGACCTCGGAACGGACGTCGATGCAGAAGGCGGCCTGGACGGAGGGGCGGGAGTCGGTCGTCGACCGGGCCGCGTTCACCCCGGCGGCGACATCGAAGCGCGCGACCATCTCCTCCTGCCGGGCGAGCTCCAGCGCGTCCTGCAGGACCAGGTCGAGGGCGATGTCCGCGGCGACGGCGCGCGGGCCGGGTGAGCCTTCGTACGCCGCGCGCAGCTCTCGCCACGCGCCGTCGACCGCGCGCCCCTCGAAGGCGCGGGCCAGCGCGAGCTCCCACGCGAGCAGGATCGCGACCCACTCGTGGATCCCGCTGTCCCGCCCGCCATGGAGCTCGGCCTCCCAGAGGTGGTAGCGAAGTCGAGCGGACCAGCCGCCCACCCGCATCAGGAGGCGGTGCAGGTAGAGCTCGAGCCCCTCCTCGGGAAGGCCGAGCTCGCGGACGATCCGGAGGACGGCCTCGCCCGCATCCGAGGGGAGCGACTCGACGGTCTCCCGGAAGCCGGTCACGCCGAGCAGCTCCGGGGTCCGGTCGATCGTCGCCTCGGCTCGCCAGGCGTCCCATGCCCCGGACTCCTTCCAGGGCGAACTCCAGGAGGCCTGCGTATCGTCGATCCAGCTCCCCGCCCAGAGGGAGAGGCGCTCGCGCACGAGGCGCTCCCACCGTCGACCCGTCACGAGCTCGGCAGCGTCCGCGACGGTCGGGAGGAGGAGCGCCCCCGGATCGGTCTCCGGACCCACCGGGGTGGTGCTCTCGGCGACCCGACGACGAAGCTCGGGCACATCTACCGGGAGGGTCGCAAGCGTCGCCGAGCGCGCGTCGGTGCGGGCCCGCTCCAGCGCAGTCTCGAGGTGACGGTCGGCGATCCTGCGCGTCGCGATCTGCGCGGCGAACCAGCTCCGGGGCATCGTCATGTGCGCGCCGGCCGTGCGTGCGCTCCGGAGCGCCGCCTCGCGGAAGTCGTGGTCGGCCATCCCCACCCAGGGGTTCACCGCGACGAAGCGCTCCAGCGGCCAGAGCGGGGCGATCCGCCGGACCGCGGCGTCCACGACCGCGTCGGTGCGGGCGCGATCGATCGTCGGCGCGGCGGTGGTGGCGGTGCCGGGCACGCCGGCGAGGGCGGTCCGGGCGTCGGTCATCGTGGCCGGGGTCATCCGCGGCTCCCGTAGCTGGAGGTCAGGGTGTCCGGCACGCGGAGCGCACCGACGAGGCGATCGAAGAGGGCGTTGGCGTAGAGCCCGTTCCGGAGGTGGACCCAGAGGGCGCGGCCGGTGGGCGTTCGGGCGAAGACGGGGAGTCGCAGCTGGATCAGCACCACCAGCGCGAAGAGGGCGACGACCGCCGTCATCAGGGCGAGCGTCGTTCCGCTGGCGACCGTCTCCGGTACCGCGCCGGCGAGGATCCGGGCCGCACCGAGCTCGAGGGTGAAGAAGGCGAGCGTCGTGGCGGCCGCGGCGGCGACGCTTCGCCCCAGGACGAACGCCGAGGGCCGCTGCTGCGCCCCGCGCACCCAGAGCTGCGTCAGGCCGATCGCGAGGATCGCCGAGAGGCCGAGGGCGACCGGCTTCTCGGCGATCGAGACCCCGAGGACCGCGGCCACGCCGACGACGGTGGCGAGGGAGGCGCCGATCCCGACGAGGATTCGACCGAGGCCCGGCACCTCCACCGGCGGCGGCACAGTTGTGCCCTTCGTCTCCACCGCGCTCCCGGAGGAGAGGAAGGCGTGCGCCTTGTAGAAGGAGTGCGCGACGAGGTGCAGAATCGCGACCGGCCAGGCGCCGAGGCCGCAGAGGAGGAGCATGAAGCCCATGTGAGCCGCGCTCGAGTAGGCGAGGGCGACCTTCACGCTGCTCTGCGTGACCATCACCACCGAGGCGTAGATCGCGGTGAAGCCTCCGATCACCAGGAGGAAGTGGAGGGCCGGGGCGGAGAGGAGCATGACGTCCGCGAGGCGCACGACCAGGAAGGTCCCGCCGTTGATGATCCCCGCGTGCAGCAGGGCGGAGACCGGGGTCGGCGTCTCCATCACCTCGGCAAGCCAGCCGTGCGTCGGGAACATCGCCGACTTGAGGGCGGCGCTGAGGGCGACGAGCAGAGTCGCGGTGAGGACGGCGTTGCCGGCGGGCTGCCCGGTGGTCGCAACCTCGGCGGCGCGCTCCAGGAGGAGGATGAGATCTCCGGTACCGAAGGTCTGGTACAGGAGGATCGCGGCCAGCCCGAGGGCGAGGTCGCCGGCGCGGGCGACCAGGAACTTCTTCCGCGCGGCGATGACGGCGGCGGGGCGGTCCGGGTAGAAGAGGAGGAGACGGTGAAGGGCGAAGCTCGTCAGCGCCCAGAAGACGGTCAGGTGCAGGAGCGAGCCGGACATCACCAGGAGCATGACGCAGGCGACGGTCAGGGCGAGCCGACCCATGAACTCCCCGTGCCCGTCGTCTCCCCCGAGGTAGCTCCGGCTGTAGCGGAGGAGGACCGCCCCCATGAAGGCGACCAGCCCGAGCATTACCGCCGAGAGGGCGTCGAGGCGGAGGGCGAAGGTCGCGTCCCCGACCCCGATGGCGGGCGTCGTGACCGGCCCGACCAGGGCGACGCGAAGGGCGGTCGCAACGGCCACCGCGACGCCGACTACGGAGGCGGCCCGCGCCATGGCCAGAACCCGGCGGGGGTCCCGTCCGGGCTCGAGCCGCGCAACGACCGCCACCAGGACGAGCGCCGCGGGGGCGAGAAGGGGGAAGGTCGAGAGGAGGAGATCCATGCCGTTCGCCGTCCGAGATTCGAGGGGTCCCGTGTTTCGCAACGACGAATGAGATAGCGGCAAGATTAGATTGCGTCTAATTCAATGTACGGATACTTTCGTTCTATCTGCATGAACATTTGAGATAAACCCTTCCTTCGGGGCGTACGATTGAGCCGGCTGAACTACCACCACCTCCGCTACTTCTGGGCGGTGGCGCACGAGGGGAACCTCACCCGCGCCGCCGAGAAGCTCTTCGTGTCGCAGTCGGCCGTATCGGTGCAGATCCAGAAGCTGGAGACGGCTCTGGGCCACGAGCTCTTCGAGCGACGGGGGCGCGAGCTGGTCCTGACGGAGGCGGGCCGGATCGCCCTCGATCACGCCGACGAGATCTTCTCGATCGGGCAGGACCTGGTCGGCGTGCTGAACGAGCGCGAGCAGGATCGTGTCGTTCTGCGCGTCGGGTCGCAGGCGACGCTCTCCCGAAACTTCCAGCTCGGCTTCCTCGCCCCCCTCTTCCACCGCGCGGGGATCGAGATCGTCGTCCGCTCCGGGACCTTCGCCGACCTCATGCAGTCGCTCGAGGCGCACCGTATCGACGTCCTCCTGGCGAACTGGGCCCCGCCCCGCGACGCCGCGACCCGCTGGGTGGCCCACACGCTGGCGCACCAGACGCTCTCGCTGATCGGCCCGCCCGGACTCGCCTCGGCCGACGCCCCGCTGGAGGAGATGCTCGATGCGGCGCCCCTCGTCCTGCCCCCCCGGGAGAGCAGCATGCGCATCGGGTTCGATGCGCTCCTGGACCGGATGGAGCTTCGGCCCCGCATCGCCGCCGAGGTGGATGACATGGCCATGCTCCGCCTCCTCGCTCGCGAGGGGATCGGGCTGGCGGTGATCCCCCCGATCGTCGTGCGGGACGAGCTGGAGTCGGGAGAGCTCGTCGAGCTCGCGGAGCTCCCCGGGCTGCAGGAGACCTTCTACGCCTTCACCCTCGAGCGTCGCTTCCCGAATCCGCTGCTGAGGGAGCTGCTGGCCGACTGACGAAGCTCGGTCCGGACCGAGGCGCGTCGGGCCGTGGCCCCGTGGGTGTGCCGTGCTCGGACGGCGCACACAGATCCCTCGGCCAGATGAGATCAGGTTCTCAGCAGGGCGAGACTCGTGGCCCCCGCAACCCCCTCGGCAGATGGAAAGCCCGTCGCACCGGGGCTGAAGAACCCCGCAGACAGTGCAGACATCCGGGCTGAACTCTGGTCCGGCCGAAGGGCGATTCTGCCCGACACTGCGCGGAATTCCGCTGGCGATCCGCGGATCCGCCCCGTACCGTCCACCTCCCGGCACACAGCTGATGGATCGCGCGCGCGAGACACCCGTGCCTCAACGCCGGGAACGATTCGTCTGTCGTCAACGAGGATCCGGTGCCCACGCGGGCGCCGTGGACACACGATCCCGAGTCGACTCAACATCCGTACATGGGGGACCCCGTGAGAGCACTTCTCTCCGTCCTTTCGCTGTCGCTTCTCCTCGCCGTCGGAGCGGAAGCGCAGCAGGCCACCCGCACTCAGCCCGTGACCGGGCTGCGGGAGAACGCGAGCACCTTCCACGCGCTGACGAACGCCCGTGTCGTGACCGCTCCCGGTCAGGCGATCGACGGCGCGACCGTCGTGATCCGAAACGGGATCATCCAGTCGGTCGAGCGCGGGGGCGACGCCCCCGCCGGTGCCCGCGTCTGGGATCTGACGGGGCACACCGTCTACCCGGGCTTCATCGACGCCCACGCCGACCTCGGCATGGACGACGTCCCCGAGGGGGGCGACATCGGCCCGACGCACTGGAATCCGCAGGTCCGCGCCTGGTTCTCCACGACGCGGAACCTGCAGGACGACGAGGCCCGCCGGAGCGCGCTCCGGTCGCAGGGCTTCGGCACGGCGCTCGTGGTGCCGAAGCAGGGGATCTTCCGGGGAACCGCCTCGGTGGTGAACCTCGGCGACGAGGGTGTCCGCGACCGGATCCTCCGTCCGGACGTCGCCCAGACGATCGGCTTCCAGCGCTCGAACCAGCTGGGCGGGGGCTACCCGAACTCCTCGATGGGCGTCATTTCGCTCATGGAGCAGACGCTCTCCGACGCCGACTGGTACATCCGCGCGTGGAACGCCTACGAGCAGAGTGGCCGCTCCTTCCTCCCGCCGGAGACGAGTGAGGCGCTGAAGGCGCTCGAGCCGGTCGTGCAGGGTCGGCAGCCGATGATCTTCGAAACGCGCAGCGAGGAGGAGCTCCTCCGCGCGAGCCGGATCGCCGGCGAGTACGGTGTCGACGCCTGGTTCCGCGGGAGCGGGCAGGAGTACCGACTGATCGACGTGCTCGAGGGTCGGACCGAGCCGATGATCATCCCGCTGAACTTCCCCGACGCACCGGACGTCGACGATCCGGAGGCGGCGCTCAACGCGAGCCTCGCCGACCTGCGGCACTGGTACCTCGCGCCGACGAATCCGGCGCAGCTCGCCGACGCGGGGATCCGCTTCGCGATCACGACCGACGGGGCGGCCT
>JANQLR010000298.1 GCA_028280525.1 Longimicrobiales bacterium | reverse complement strand
GTGGGTTGCACGAAGGTCGGCTACCGTACGGGGCGGGGGCGCGCCGGGCAAACCCAGTTCGGTGCGCCCGATCAGTTCCCGCTCATGCTCCGGCGCGGCGGGCGGCAGGACGGCCAGGTCAGCCCGTCGAGCTGCCGCGGACGCGTCTCCATCCGGACCGGGTCCTCGGAGGCGAGGTAGGCGAGCATTGCCGCGAGCGTCGCGTTGTTGCGCAGATCGTCGAAGACGAGCTTGTCCCAGGTGTCGATGTCGGTGTGCCAGGTGTACTGCCGGTAGTCCGGGTAGTTGGACTGCAGGCGGAAGCCGGCGGCCTGGTGGCAGATGAAGGACATGTGGTCGGAGCCGCCCGTCTCCGGGATCCCCGGGATGTCGAGTTCGATGTGCTGCGTGATCGCTGCCGGGATCTGGCTGAACCACCGCCCGAAGTGCTCTCCGGCTCCCAGGAAGCCCTGCATGCGGATGAAGTCGATCCGCCAGGTGCCGTTGTCCTGGTTGAAGGCGGCCTGGAGGTTGTCGACCACCTCGGGGTGGTCGTGCGCCCACGCTCCGGAGCCGATCAGCCCCTGCTCCTCGGCCCCCCAGTGCGCCACGATGATCGTCCGCCGCGGGTTGGGATAGTGCGCCCTCAGGAGGCGCATCGCCTCCATCATCATGATCGTTCCGGAGCCGTTGTCGGTGGCCCCGCTTCCCCCGTCCCACGAGTCGAGGTGGGCGGTGAGGAGGACGTACTCGTTCGGGAGCTCGGTCCCGGGGATCGTCCCGATCAGATTGTACTGCGGGATCTCCTCCCCCGTGAAGGAGGACTCGGCGTGCAGCCGGATCACCGGTCCCTGGTCGTTCGTCGCCAGCCGGTGGACCAGCCCGTAGTCCTCGCACGAGAGGTGGATTCCGGGGATCTGGTCCGTCGGGGAGGAGAAGACCTTGTTCGCCCCCCACCCGTTCGACCACCGACCCGTCAGGACCCCGACGGCGCCCGCGTCCTGGATCGCCTGGTAGATCGCGCCCTGGCTCCCGACGGCACGGATCGTTTCGATCCAGGCGTTGCGCTCGGCCTCCCGTCGTGCGGCGAGGCGCTCGCGGGACTCCGGGGTGCCGTACTCCTCCCAGCTCTCCGGTGCCCGACAGGAGATCTCCGGGAGGGAGTAGGCGACGAACTTCCCCTCGACGCCCGCGACCCAGGTGTCGAAGTCGGCGCGGCTCGAGAGGCCGCTCGGCATGGCGACGACCTCTGCGGTCAGCGGACCGTCCGTCCCCGGGCTCCAGGAGAGCATCATCCCGTTCAGCGTGCGGATGCGGGGCTCGACCAGGTCGATGTGGGTGATCCCGCGCGTCCACCCCATCCAGGTGCCGTACTCCTCCAGCTCCGTCTCGATGCCCCACTCGGCGTAGGTCTTCGTCACCCAGTCCTGTGCCGCGGCGAGGGCGGGGGAGCCGGTCAGTCGCGGGCCGATCGAGTCGAGGAGGACCTGGGCGAGCGACTCGACCTGCGAGTTCTCATCGGTCATCCCCTCGTTCCACATCCCGATGATGACCGGGTCGTCCGTGGCGAAGTCCTGCGCCGCGAGGGCGGAGGCGGCGAGGAGCGGGGCGGCGGCGAGGGCGGAGGCGGCGAGTGCCGTGGGAAGGACGCGCATGGGCGGTGCGAAGCTCGAGGAGGGAAGGCGGCGGCGGAGAGCGTCCACCGGCCACTGGGTGCGATGAGGGACGAGGCGATCGAGCGGGCCGCCGAAGGGTGGGTACCGCGAGTCGCGGGGGAAGCTCAGCGGGGGTCGATCTGCATGAACTCGGTCGTCCGGCCCTCGCGATCGAAGGCGTAGACGGTGTAGGGCTCCGGGTTCGGACCCTCCATCCCCGGCGAACCGATCGGCATCCCCGGCACGGCGAGTCCCGCGATCTGCGGACGCTCCTCCAGGAGTCGCTCGATCGCCTCGGCGGGGACGTGCCCCTCGATGACGTAGCCCTGCAGGAGCGCCGTGTGGCACGACGCCATCGCCGGCGGGACGCCGACCTCCATCTTGATCGCGGTCAGCGAGCGGAGGTCCCGCGTATCGACCTCGAAGTCGTTCGCCTCGAGGTGCTCCACCCACCCAGTGCAGCAGCCGCAGGTGGGCGTCTTGTAGACGAGGAGTTCGGCGAGCGCCTCGGAGCCCCCCGCCTCCGCCATCGCAGTTGCCGCTCCCGCCGGGGGAGCCGGGGACCCGGCCGACGCGACATCGCCGGCGCCCGCCTCCGCGGCGTCGCCGGAGCCGCAGGCGGTCAGCAGGAGCGGGGCAAGGAGGAGAAGGCGGGTGCGCATGCGAGGCCTCGTTCGGGCGGGGGGTCGCGTGGAGTCGGTCCGATGCGACAATGTAGACGCCGCGACACCCGCACACAGGGGGTCGAGCGCCACGCCCTCCGCCCTGAGTGACGCACCGTTCGATGCGGCGTCGGACTGCACGATGACTCGACCTCCCCATTCCACCGACCTCCCATGACCGTACCCACCACCGCCCGCCGAACCCGTCCACTCCTCGCGGCGGCCCTCGTGGCCGTCGTGGCGCCCTCCACCGTCGAGGCGCAGACCATCGAGCTGGGCTTCGGGTGGCGGCCGGGGATGGCCGCGGAGGTCCGCATGGAGAACGTCACCGAGACGGAGGCGGCCGGCATGGCCTTCTCGGTCTTCTTCCGCACGAGGCACCGCTCGGTCGTCTCCGAGACGGCGGACGGCTTCCAGATCTCGAACTCCGACTACGAGGTCCTCGACTTCGACACCCCGATGGGCGCGGCCCCGGTCACCCCGGAGCTCCTCGCGGCGAGCCAACCCTCCATCCTCGTGTCCCGCGACGGCGCCTTCATCGACATCGTCGACGCCGAGGGCCGGGCCGCGACGGTCCGGGAGGAGCTCGCGGCTGCCCAGGAGGAGCTGCCGCCGGGGATGGGCGGGGTTCTCGAGGGATTCGCCGACGTCGAGGCGCTCCGCAGGACCGCGGAGGAGCAGTGGCGGGGCGTCGTCGGCTGGTGGGTCGGACGGACGGCGACCGCGGGGGAGACGGAGTTCAGCACCCTCACCCAGCAGCTCCCCGTCCCCGGGCTCGACGCCATCGAGGTCGACGTCGAGATGACGATGACGGGGAGGGTCGACTGCGTCCAAGAGAGCGGCGCGAACGACTGTGTGGAGCTGGTCGTGCTCGGTCGACCGACGGAGGCGTCGCTCACCGCGGCGATGGCGGGACTCGTCGGACGGATGACGGAGCAGATGGGCGGGATGGTCTCCCCCGGGCAGCTCGCGATCGACGAGTGGGCCCTCGAGACCGAGACCCGGCTCATCGCCGAGCCCGAGACGCTCGTGCCGTACCGCTCCGAAATCGTCGTCGAGCAGACGATGACGATGGCGGTCATGGGGATGAGTCAGAGCACCTGGACGGTGAACTCCACCACCACCGAGTACGACTGGGAGGGGCGCTGATGCCACGGATCCCCGAGCGGCTCTGCGGAGTTCGCCCCACCGTTCGCGGAACGTCAGGCCGGTTGGCGCCCGCCCTCGCGACCGCGCTCCTCCTTCTCGGCGCACCCGGTCTCTCCGCCCAGTCGGAGGCCGTCGACCGAGCCCTCCTCATGGAGGATCTCTTCGTCCTCGCGCACGACTCGATGCAGGGTCGGCTCGTGGGCAGTCCCGAGGGAGCACTCGCCCGTGCCCACCTGATCCGACGGCTCGAGTCGATCGGACTCGACCCGGTCGAACAGCCCTTCACGGCGCCGGACGGGGCGTCGGGCGTCAACGTCCTCGCGGAGATTCCCGGGACGGACCCGGAGCGCCCGCAACTCGTGATCACCGCCCACTACGACCACGTGGGCGTGCGGAACGGCGAGGTCTACAACGGCGCGGACGACAACGCCTCGGGCACCGCCGGGCTCCTCGCGATCGCGCGCGTCCTAGCCGACGCGCCCCTCCGGTCGGACGTCCTCCTCGCCCTCGTCGACGGGGAGGAGGGCGGGCTGCGCGGCGCGCGGCACTGGGTCGGGGTGGCGGAGGGGGACGGCTCCCTCGACCGGGTCGGCCTGAACGTCAACCTCGACATGGTCTCGCGCTCGGAGGAGGAGCTCTGGGTCTCGGGGACGTGGCCGTGGCCGGCGCTTCGGCCGGTCGTGGCGGGGTTCGAGCCGGTCGGCGGGGTGGTGCTGCGCCTGGGGCACGACACCCCCGAAGACACCGGGGCGAACAACTGGGTCATGGCCTCGGATCACGCCGCCTTCCACCGCGCCGGAGTCCCCTTCCTCTACTTCGGGGTGGAGGATCATCCCGACTATCACCGGCCCGGGGACGACCCCGAGAAGGTCGATCCCGAGTGGTTCGGGGACGCGGTGGACACGATTCTCCGTGCTCTCCGCACGCTGGACGAGGAGGGAGCCATCGCCCGGTCCGATCCGCGCGGGTGATTGAACCGGCCCGTCGTTTTCGCGTATTTCCACCTGTCCACCGACTCCGATGACGCCGATGACCGACACGATGCCGACCATCCGTTCGCCCTTCCGCGTAGCGCTTCTCCTTCTCGCGCTCCTCGTCCCGCACGCCTCCGCGCAGCAGGTCGAGTTCGAGGGGGAGGTCCACGACTACCGGGTCGTGACGCTCGTCGAGGATCTCGAGAACCCCTGGGGGATGGCCTTCATGCCCGGCGGGGACGTCCTCGTGACGGAGCGTCCGGGTCGCCTTCGCATCGTCCGCGACTGGACGCTCGATCCCGAGCCGATCGCGGGGGTTCCGGAGGTCGCCGAGGTGGGGCAGGGAGGACTCCTCGACGTCGCACTGCACCCGGACTTCGAGACGAACCGGATGGTCTACCTCGCGTACGCGAAGCGGGGGGGCGGCGAGACGGCCACCACGGCGGTCTCGCGCGGCGCCCTGTCGATGGACGGGCGGACGCTCCGCAACGTCGAGGAGATCTGGGAGGCGGACGCCTACACGGGCCGCGGCGTCCACTTCGGTTCCCGGATCGTCTTCGACGCGGACGGCTACATGTACGTCTCGGTCGGCGATCGGGGGCAGATGCGCGAGGCGCAGAACCGCGCGAACCACCAGGGCACGATCAATCGGCTCAACGACGACGGGACGATCCCGGAGGACAACCCCTTCGTGGGAGAGGAGGGCGTCCAGGGCTCGATCTACACCTGGGGGAACCGCTCGCCGCAGGGCCTCGCGATCCACCCCGAGACCGGGGAACTCTGGGAGACCGAACACGGACCGCGCGGCGGGGACGAGCTGAATCGGTTGCTCCCGGGGGCCAACTACGGCTGGCCGACCATCACCTACGGGATCAACTACAACGGCTCCACGATCGGCGAGGGGATCACCGAGCGCGACGGGATGGAGCAGCCGGCGACGTACTGGGTGCCCTCGATCGCGACCTCCGGGCTGATGTTCTACGACGGCGATCGCTTCCCGAACTGGCGCGGCGACGCCTTCGTGGGCGGGCTCGCGGGGCTGCAGATCGCGCGCGTGGACATGGAGGGCAACGAAGTGGTCGGTCGCGAGGTCCTGCTCGACGGTCTGGAGCAGCGCATCCGCGCGGTCGTCCAGGGCCCGGACGGCTACATCTACGCCCTGGTCGATACGGCCCGGGGACCGATCCTGCGCCTCGAGCCGCGGGACTGAGGACGGGGGGAGGAGGAGTGCGGATGCGATCGAAGTACGCCTGGATCGGGACGGTCGTCCCCGCGGTCCTCGTCCTCGATTTCTGGACGAAGAGCTGGGCGCTGTCCGAGCTCCAGGGTCAGGCGGCCCGGGAGATCCTGGGCGGGCTGGTGCCGCTCACCTTCGCGCTGAACCGCGGTGCGGCCTTCGGGTTCCTCAACTCGACCGGGTTCGATTCCCGCTGGTTCTTCATCCCGGTCACGATCATCGCGCTCGGGCTGATCGCCACCCTCTACCGCCAGGCGGAGCGCACCGACCACCTACGGCTGGCCGCGCTGTCGCTGGTCGTGGCGGGTGCCCTCGGCAACCTCTGGGATCGCGTGCGCTGGAGTCGAGGCGTCGTCGACTTCATCGGCCCGGTCGATCTGGGTTTCTACGACTTCCCGATCTTCAACGTGGCCGACATCGCGATCTCGTGCGGCGCGGTCCTCCTCGCCATCTCCTTCTTCCGGGAGGAGCGTGAGCTGGCCCGGGCGAAGCGAGACGGGGCGGGCGACTCCACCCCCGCGGCCTCCGGCGAACCGGCGGGGTGAACGAATCCCCGGCCTTCCGCCGCGACCCGTTGCAGGGGTGGTGGACGGTCGTGGCACCGGGGCGCGACGATCGGCCCGTCGATCGCCCGCTGCGGGCTCCGGGACCGATCGAGGGTGGGCTCGGTGGAGCGTCCTTCGAGGATGGCTGCCCCTTCTGCCCGGGCCACGAGGCGGAGCTCGCCGAGGTGCTGGAGGAGCTTCCCGGTGCCGATGGCTGGACGGCGCGCGCGGTGCGGAACCGCTACCCCTGGTTCGCCCCGCCACCCGGTCGCGGGACGCCCTTCGCCGCGGTCGGCGAGCAGGAGGTCCTGATCGAGAGCCGAGGGCACCGTCCCGGCTTCGGGGCTCTGTCCCCCGAGGTGCGGCGGTCGGCGGTCGAGCTGTGGGCGAGCCGTCTGCGCGCCGCGGTCGAGCGCGCGGATGCCGACGGGTCGGGTCGCCGCCCGGTCTTCTTCCGGAACGA
>JANQLR010000266.1 GCA_028280525.1 Longimicrobiales bacterium | reverse complement strand
CGTCTCCCCGGAGACGCTCCGATCCACGATCCGACTCTACTGGGGCTCCTTTCGCGGTCTGTCGCTGAACTCGGTCGACTTCGACTGGAAGGCGGAGATCCAGGAAACGGTCGGGCACGAGCTCCGGCACCACCTGGAGGCGCTGGCAGGGGAGGACGCGCTCGAGGACGTCGACGACGCGATGGAGATGCTCTTCCGCCGCTCCGAGGGGGAGCCGTGGGATCCGTGGTTCTTCCGCTGGGGCACCCGGGCGGGGTCGGGGGTGTGGGTGGTGGAGGACCACGTCTTCCTCGAACTCGAGATCCCGAAGGACGTCGATCCGGCGGGGGTCGACGAGCTGGTGGCCGAGTGGCGCGGGCGGGAGTTCGCCGTGGCGATGCCCCCGAGGCTCGGGGACCTGACCTTCATCCAGCTGTGGGGACTCGAGGACGAGGAGCCGCCGTACGTGGAGCTGGTGGTGGTACTGGAGCGCTCCTGGTGGGCTCGGGCGAAGTCGGTCTTCGGGGGGACGGCGACGAAGGTGATGGAGTACGAGGGCGAGATCGGCTGGCTGGACGAGCCAACGGGCGACGACGGAGGACGGTGAGACGTGCCGAGGGAGTCGAAGGCCGCGAAGGCGGCGCGCGCGGAGGAGATCTGGGAGCTGCTGGTCGAGGCGCACCCGGACGCCCACTGCGAGCTGGACCACCGAAACCCGTTCGAGCTGGCAGTGGCGACGATCCTCTCTGCTCAGACGACGGACGTCCGCGTCAACATGACGACGCCGGCCCTCTTCGAGCGCTACCCGGATGCGGAGTCGCTCGCCGCCGCCCGCCAGGAGGACGTCGAGGAGCTGCTGAAGTCGATCGGGCTCTTCCGGAGCAAGGCGAAGAACATCATCGGCTTCGCCCAGGGGGTGCTCGACCGCTCCGACGGCGAGCTGCCCCGGACGCTGAAGGAGCTCGTCTCGCTTCCGGGGATCGGTCGCAAGACCGCGAACGTCGTGCTGGGGAACGCCTTCGACATCAACGAGGGCGTCGTCGTCGACACGCACGTGGCTCGGCTTGCGCAGCGCCTGGAGCTGGTCCTGAAGAAGACGACCACGCCTCCAGCGATCGAGCGGGAGCTGATGGCGCTCTTCCCGAGGGAGCGGTGGACCCTGCTCTCGCACCTGCTGATCTTCCACGGCCGACGGGTGTGTGACGCGCGAAAGCCGGCGTGCGAGCGGTGTACCGTCTCCCACCTCTGCCCCGCGAGCCGGGTCTGACCGGCCTTGCCGGACCCTCGCGGGTAGGATAGCTCCAACCCCTGGTTTCACCCCCGGACCGCAGGATCCCCGCCATGCCCGACCGCGCCGACGCCCTCGCCCTCCTGGAAGAGTGGGTCGAGAACGAAGGTCTCCAGACGCACATGCGCTGCGTCGAGGCCGCCGTCCGCCACTACGCCCGCATGGCGGGTGCCGACGAGGAGCTCTGGGGGCTGGCTGCACTCCTGCACGATCTCGATTGGGAGAGGTACCCGGAGACGCACCCGATGAAGGCGGTGGAGGAGCTGGAGCGCCGGGGGTATTCGGAGGAGGTGCGCCGGGCCATCCTTGCGCACCGGCCGGACTACACCGGCGTCGAGCCGGAGAGCGAGATGGAGAGGACGCTCTTCGCCTGCGACGAGCTGTCGGGGCTCGTCTACGCCTGCTGCCTCGTGCGACCGAACGGGATCGACGACCTTACGCCGAAGTCGGTCGTGAAGAAGCTGAAGGACAAGGCCTTCGCCGCCGGGGTGCACCGCGAGGAGGTCCAGAAGGGGATCGAACTGATCGGGCTGGAGCGGAACGTGCACATCCAGAACGTCATCGACGGCATGCGCGAGGTCGCGGCCGAGCTGGGGATTCGCGGGGAGGACGTGTCCCGTGCGTAGACGCGCTCTCCTGGGCGCGACCCTCGCTCTGGTCGTCGCGCCGACGACGGCGTTCGCGCAGGACGACGTCGCCCTCCTCGGGGCCCGGTACGGGGCGACCCCGCCCGCGAGCTACTACGAGCTGCGAGATGCGAACCCGGAGGCCTTCCAGTGGGACCGGGCGTGGCTCGACCGGAATCCCGACTTCGAGGTGTTCGATCGCGGCCCCGACGCGCCTCCCGACGTGCGCCGTCGCGTCGATCCACGCTTCCTGAGGGCGCCCGGCGCAGCAACCGGTCCGTCGGCGTCGAGCGCGGTCGAGGGGACGCTGACCTTCCCCCTTCTGCCGGGCCTCTACTCCGACGACGCGGCTCCGGCGTACACCTCGACCGAGGTCGATCAGCAGTTCTTCCGCGGACCCAACCCCGATGGCACCATCGAGGACTTCTATCGCGAGATCTCCGGGGGGCGGCTCCAGCTCGTGGGGGAGACCTTCGAGTGGCGGCGGGTGGGGATGACGCGCGCGCAGGTCACCGGCGGAGTGAGCGGGTTGGGCGGACCGTCGCGCGTCGGCGAGTTCATCCTTCGACTCCTCTCCGCCTGGGACGACGGGACGGTCGACTGGGGCCGCTACGACAACGACGGCCCCGACGGGATCCCCAACTCCGGAGACGACGACGGCTTCGTCGACGTCCTGACGGTCCTGCATGCCGACTACGGCGGTGAGTGCGGTGGGGACGGCGGCGACTTCCGCGTCTGGTCCCATCGCTGGAGTCTGCGCGCCTCGGTCGGGCAGACGTACGTCACCCGGACACCCGCGGCGAACGGGGGCTCGATCCGCGTCAGCGACTACACGATCCAGCCCGCCCTCTCCTGTGGAGGAGGTTCGATCAACTCGATCGGGGTGCTGGCGCACGAGCTGGGACATGGCCTCGGGCTTCCCGACCTCTACGCCGTCGACGACGGTGTCTCGGCCGACCATCAGGGGATCGGCAACTGGGGGTTGATGGGAACCGGGAGCTGGGGGTGCGCGAACTCCAACCCGGCCCGCCCCTGCCACATGTCCGCGTGGAGCAAGGAGCGCCTCGGCTGGCTCGACATCGTGGATGTCGGTCCGGAGGCGGACCTCGGGACCGTGACTCTGCCGCCGGTCGTCACGACCGGCCGGGTTCTCCGGGTCCCGATCCCGGGAACCGACGAGTACTACCTGATCGAGAATCGCCAACGGCTGGGATTCGACGCGGAGCTGCAGGCGCCGGGCGTCCTCTTCTGGCACGTCGACGAGGGGATCGTCGCCGAGAAGCGCTTCCGGAACCGGATCAACTCCGATCCGAACGCGATGGGGGTCCGGCTGATCGAGGCCGACGGACGCGCAGATCTTCGCTCCCGCTTCGGGAATCGCTCGGACGACGGCGACCCCTTCCCGGGAGTCCGGCGCCGCACCGCCTTCCACGCCGGTACCGAGCCGTCGGCGCGGGACAACTCGGGCCGGGCGTCGAAGCTGACGGTGCGAGACCTGCGGCTCGAGGGGGAGAGCGCGCTCTTCTCGCTCACGACCGAGACCCGGCGGCTCACCGTCCGTACGGAGGGGGCGACGAACTCCGGACTCGTCGAGGTCGACGGTCTCCTCCCCGAGTTGGATGGCTCCTTCCGGGTCGCCCCCTTCGATGAGGTCGCGGTGACCGCGGCCGCCGGGGACGAGATTGCGCCGGGAGTGCGCCGACGCTTCGAGCGCTGGGGCGACGGATCTACGGAGCGCACTCGCCTCGTCCAGATCGAGGATCAGGATGTCGAGCTCCTGGCGAGCTTCGGTCAGGAGGAGGTGCGCGTCGAGGTCGAGGTCACGGGGGAGGCCTTCGAGGTCGTCCCCGGCAGGATCACCTCGATTCCGGCCTCGGCAGACCTCTGGTTCGCGCGCGGGACGAACGTCCGTCTCGAGGCGACGCCCACCCCGGGATTCGAGTTCGTGGGGTGGACGGGGACGGAGGCCCCGGTGCCGGCCGAGCCCCTGCCGCTCGTGGTCGACCGGCCGCTCCAGCTCGGCGCCGAGTTCCGCTTCGCCTGGAGCTTCGAGTCACCGGCAGAGGTCGACCTCGTCGCGGGGAGCGATACCGAGGTTACCCTGACGGTCGGTGCCGCCTCCGACCCGATCGCCTGGTCCATGGTCACCGGTTCGCTCCCGGAGGGGACGCGCTTCGAGCCGGACGGTCGCATCATCGGGATTCCCCTCGTACTGGGCGACTTCCCCTTCTTCGTGCGCGCCCGGGACGCACTCGGGCTGGAGATCGTGCGCGAGATGCGGATCTCCGTCGCCCGACCCGCCTTCGAGCTGGACTTCCTGGCGGCACCCTACCTGTCGACCGGGCCGGGCCCCTCGCCCGGCCAGCAGCTCTGGCTCGATCGTCAGGGGAACGGCGACGGCGCCTTCGATCTGGGAGACCTGCGCGCCTACCTGCGCGGCGCCCCCGGCGCGACCACCGTGCCCGCGGTTGCCGAGTCCCGCATCGAGGTGGACCTCACCCGGAGACCGGAGGGCGGACGATGAGACGCAGCGCACGGCTCGTCACCGCGATGATCGCGGCGACCCTGGTTGCCGCCTGTGGAGACGACGGGCCTTCCGGTCCCGGGACGCTCCGGGTGACGGTCTCCGGCACGACCGAACTCGGGGCCGCGGTCATCGACTTCGCGGGAGAGGGCCTCGGCATCCCCTCCACCGGTCAGACCGACTGGGTCGAGGGAGTCGCGACGGAGGCCGGGCTGCGGGTCCTGGTCGTTTCGGACGCCGGGGGAGTGCTCACCTTCGAGGTCCCGGTCTCGGACCTGTCACTCCCCCTTCCGACGGCCACCGTCGTGCAGGCCTCGCGCGCCGACGACCGGCGGATGTTCTCGGTCAACGGGATCACCGTCTCGATCGCACATTGAGCGCGGTTGATCCGGCGGCGAGCTCTCGACACCTTCCGACGACCGAGACGTCCCTCCCTGCCGCGGCGGGGTGGGACGTTTCCGCACGCGAACGCCGCTCGCCTCCCCTGGAGGGCCCGCCATGACCACCGCCACCTGGGTCACCCTGATCCTCATCTGCGGCTTCGTGTGGGGCGGATTCGCGTACACGGTGCTCCGCGCTCTCCGGGCGGAGTCCACCAAAGCCGACGCCCCCTGACGGACCCCCTTCGCCGCCCCCGCCCGTGCCCCGACGCGACGACCTCGAGAGCATCCTCATCCTCGGATCCGGCCCGATCGTCATCGGGCAGGCGTGCGAGTTCGACTACTCCGGGACGCAGGCGGTCCGTGCGCTGAAGGAGGAGGGGTACCGGGTCATCCTGGTCAACTCCAACCCGGCCACGATCATGACCGATCCGGATCTCGCGGATCGGACGTACATCGAGCCGCTCACCCCCGAGTGGGTCGAGAAGGTGATCGAGGCGGAGAAGCCGGACGCCATCCTCCCGACGATGGGGGGACAGACGGCGCTCAACATCGCGATGAGCCTGTCGGAGAACGGCGTGCTGGAGAAGCACGGCGTCGAACTCCTCGGCGCGAACGCCCGCTCGATCGAGATGGCGGAGGACCGGGAGGAGTTCGCCAAGGCGATGGAGCGGATCGGGCTCAAGGTCACGACCGGAGGCTTCGCCAAGACGCTCGAGCAGGCGCTCGAGATCGTCGAGGAGACGGGCTACCCGTCGATCATTCGTCCCTCGTACACCCTCGGCGGGACCGGCGGCGGGATCGCCTACAACCGCGAGGAGTTCGAGGCGCAGGTCCGCAAAGGGCTCGACGCCTCGCCGATCACCGAGGTCCTCGTCGACCGCTCCGTGCTCGGGTGGAAGGAGTACGAGCTCGAGGTGGTGCGGGACGGCGCGGACAACGTCATCATCGTCTGCTCGGTCGAGAACTTCGACCCGATGGGGGTGCACACCGGGGACTCGATCACCGTCGCGCCCGCGCAGACCCTCTCCGACGTCGAGTACCAGGAGATGCGCGACGCCTCCCTCGCCATCGTCCGCGAGATCGGCGTCGAGGCGGGCGGGTGCAACATCCAGTTCGCGGTGAACCCGGAGGACGGCGAGATCCTCGTCGTCGAGATGAACCCGCGCACCTCGCGCTCCTCCGCCCTCGCCTCGAAGGCGACCGGCTTCCCGATCGCCCGGGTCGGCGCCAAGCTCGCCGTCGGCTACACCCTCGACGAGCTCCCGAACGACATCACGAAGACGACGCCCGCCTCCTTCGAGCCGGTCCTCGACTACGTGGTGGTGAAGTTTCCGCGCTTCGCCTTCGAGAAGTTCGCCGAGGTGAACCCCGTTCTCGGCGTCCAGATGAAGGCCGTCGGGGAGACGATGGCGATCGGGCGCAACTTCCGCGCCGCGTGGCAGAAGGGGCTGCGCGGCCTCGAGATCGATCGTTCCGGGTGGGTCATCGGCGAGCGGCTGAAGGACGACGGGCTCGAGGCGGACGACCCCGCGTCGCTGCTGGCCGCCCTCCGGCGCCCCACGGCCGACCGCCCATTCCAGCTCCGGCGCGCCCTCGAGGCCGGTCTCACGATCGGCGACCTCCACGAGGCGACCGGAATCGACCCCTGGTTCCTCGATCAGCTCGCCCGGATCCTCGAACTCGAGGCCGAGTGGAGGGAGGCCGCGTCCGGCAGGCTCGATGCGGTGGACCCGGTCGTCCTGCGGCGGATGAAGCGGGAGGGCTTCTCCGACATCCAGCTCGCCGCGATTGCCGGCTCGACCGAGGACGCGGTTCGCGAGCTCCGCTGGAGCCACGGGATCCACCCGACGTACACCGCCGTCGATACCTGCGCCGGGGAGTCCCCGGCCGCGACCCCGTACTACTACTCGTAGCTCGAGTAGTAGTA
>JANQLR010000256.1 GCA_028280525.1 Longimicrobiales bacterium | reverse complement strand
GCCATGAAGATCACGAGCGCGCTCCCGACCTGCACCTCGCCCGCCCCCCGCGGGTATCGCCGGTGGTATGGTCCCTCGGAGTCCGCTCTCTAGCTGACGCCCCGCCCCGCCTGAATCGCGCGGCCGGCGTCCTCGACGGGCCGGACTCCCCTCTCGGAGTCCGGCCCGTTTCACGTTCCCCCCACGGCAGTCCCCACGGAGCACCACATGATCATCGTCACCCGCAGCGGGATCACCGACGACGAACTCGACCGCATCCGCGAGCGGATCGAGGGTCTCGGGCTGCGCACCCACATCTCCCGCGGCGAGTCCCGGACGATCGTCGGCTGCATCGGCGACGAGGACCTGCTCCGCGGCGTGCCCCTCCTCTCGATGCCGGGGGTCGAGGCGGTCCACGAGGTGCAGAAGCCGTGGAAGCTCGCCTCGCGCGACTTCGTGCCGGAGCCGACGCGGATTCCCTTCGGCGCGAGCGAGATCGGACCCGACGAGTTCGTCGTCGTCGCGGGCCCCTGCTCCGTCGAGGGCGAGGAGATGATGATGGAGACCGCGAAGCGGGTCGCGGCCCTCGGCGCGCGCGGGATCCGCGGCGGCGCCTTCAAGCCGCGCACCTCGCCGTACGCCTTTCGGGGGCTGGGCGAGGAGGGCCTGCGCATCCTGGCCTCCGTGCGCGAGAAGACGGGCCTCCCGGTCGTGACCGAGGTCATGGACACCCGCCAGGTCGAGCTCGTGGCCGGGTACGCCGACGTCCTGCAGATCGGCGCCCGCAACATGCAGAACTTCAACCTTCTGACCGAGGTCGGTCGCACGCAGCGCACCGTGCTCCTGAAGCGCGGCATGAGTGCGACGATCAAGGAGCTCCTCCTCGCCGCCGAGTACGTCATGGCGCAGGGCAACATGAAGGTCGTCCTCTGCGAGCGCGGGATCCGGACCTACGAGACCGCGACTCGCAACACCTTCGACCTCGCCGCCATCCCCGTCCTCAAGGAGGAGACGCACCTCCCCGTCTTCGCCGACCCGAGCCACGCCGGCGGACGGCGCTCCCTCGTCTCCCCGCTCGCCCGGGCGGCGCTCGCGGCGGGGGCGGACGGGATCATCGTCGAGGTCCACCCCGATCCGACCTGCGCCGTCTCGGACGGAGAGCAGTCGCTCGACTTCGGGGAGTTCGAGGCGATGATGGGCGACCTGGCGCCCTTCGCGAGGGCCGCGGGGCGGAGGATGGCGGGGGTGGCGGTGGGGGTGTGAGGCGCTAGCCGAGGGAGGCGTCGCGCTCCGTCGCCCCCCCCTGGACGGCTGCGAGGACCTTTCTGGCCCGCTCCATCTGCGCCTCGACCGAGTTGGGCGCCGTCCCGCCCCGGCTCTTCCGCGACGCCACGGAGCGCTCCCAGTCGAAGACCTCGAGCACGTCGGCCTCGAAGGCGGGATGCACCTCCCGGTACCGTTCCGCCGGGAGTTCGTGGAGGGGGATCCGCTCGACCTCGGAGATCCGGACGAGCGTCCCAATGACCTCGTGGCTCTCTCGGAAGGGGACGCCGCGCTTCACCAGGTAGTCGGCGAGGTCGGTGGCGAGGAGTTGGGGGTCGAGCGCCGCCCGAATCCGCTCCGGGACGAACTCGGCGCCCTCGATCGCCCCCGCGACGGCCGGGAGGAGGGTCCGAAGGGTGTCCACGGTGTCGAAGACAGGAGGCTTGTCTTCCTGCAGGTCCCGGTTGTACCCGGTCGGGAGCCCCTTCAGGATCGTCGCGAGCGTCACGAGGTTGCCGGTCAGGCGGCCTGACTTTCCTCGGGTCAGCTCGGCGAGGTCCGGATTCCGCTTCTGCGGCATGAGCGACGACCCGGTCGAGAAGCCGTCGGAGAGGCGGACGAAGCCGAACTCGCGGGAGCCGAAGAGGACGAGGTCCTCGGCGATCCGCGAGAGGTGGAGCCCGATCCGCATTCCCGCGTAGAGGAGATCGAGGACCCAGTCCCGGTCGGAGATGGCGTCGAGCGAGTTCTCGGTGACCGCGTGGAAGCCGAGCTCCGCGGCCAGCGCCTCACGATCCACGGGAAAGGGACACCCGGCGAGGGCACCGGAGCCGAGCGGAAGAACGCCCGCGCTCTCGATCACCCGCTCGAGCGCCTCGACGTCGCGCAGAAGCGGCCAGAAGGGGGAGAGCGCCCAGTGCGCGCCGAGGATCGGCTGACCCTGCTGCAGGTGGGTGTAGCCGGGCATGACGACGTTCCGGCCGCGGTCGGCGAGCCGCAGGAGGGCTCCGAGGACCTCGGTCAGGCGCGCGATGAGCGCGCGGCATGCGTCCATCCCCCACAGCCGCAGATCGGTCGCGACCTGGTCGTTCCGGGAACGGCCCGTGTGGAGCTTCCCCGCCAGCGACTCGATCTCCTCCCCTAGGAGCCGTTCGACGAGGGAGTGGATGTCCTCGTCGGGTGCGCCGCGGAAGTCGAAGCCGTCGGCGAGCCGAGCCGCGACGGCGTCGAGGCCCGATCGGATCGAGGCGACCTCCTCCTCCGTGAGGACCCCCGCCCCGCCGAGCGCGGCCGCCCACGCCTTCGATCCGCGGATGTCCTCCGGCCAGAGGCGGTGGTCGACGTCGAGCGAGAGGTTGAGGGGGACCATCCGGGGGTCCATCCCCCCCTCGAACCGACCGCCCCAGAGCGAATTCGAGGGTCCCTCGGTCGGCCCGTCGCCCGTCATGTCGCCTCGCGAATCGTCAGGAAGGGGTGCGCTCCGCCACCTCGCGCAGCAGCTCGGCCACCGCGTTCCGATTCTTGAGCAGCGTGGCGGAAACCCGCTGCGGGAGGCCGAAGAGGCGGATGAAGCCCGCCGCGTCGGCGTGGTCGTAGGTGGCGCTCTCCCCGAAGGTCGCGAGATCGGGCCGGTAGAGCGAGTGCTCGCTCGTCCGCGACACGGCCCAGGCGCGCCCCTTGTAGAGCTTCATCCGCACCTCGCCGGTGACGGGCTCCATCAGGACGTTCACCGCCGCGTCGACCGCCTCCCGCTCGGGGCTCCACCACCGCCCCTCGTAGACGATGTCGGCGTACCGCTTCCCGAGCTCGTCCTTGAAGGACATCCCGCGCCGGTCGAGGCAGATGGACTCGAGCTCCTGGAGCGCCTCGTAGAGGATCGTCCCGCCCGGAGTCTCGTAGACACCGCGCGACTTCATCCCCACGAGCCGGTCCTCGACGATGTCGTCGCGACCCACCGCGTGGGCTCCACCCAGTTCGTTCAGGATCTCGACGAGCGCGACCGCACCCATCCGGGTCCCGTCGAGCGCCACCGGGGTGCCGGACTCGAAGGAGATCGTGACCTCGGCGGGAGTGTCGGGCGCGTCCTCCGGCGCCACGGTCCACTGGAACATCTCGGGCTCCGGCTCGTTCGCCGGGTCCTCGAGGGGGCCGCCTTCATGGCTGATGTGCCAGAGGTTCTCGTCCCGGGAGTAGAGCTTGACCTTGTCGACGCCTTCGAGCGGGATGTCCCGGGCCTCGGCGTAGGCGAAGGCCTCCTCGCGCGAGGTGATGTCCCACTCCCGCCACGGCGCGATGACCTTCATCTCCGGGGCGAGGGCGGCGAAGGTCAGCTCGAAGCGGACCTGGTCGTTGCCCCGGCCCGTGCACCCGTGCGACAGGGCGTCCGCCCCGAAGCGCTGCGCCACCTCGACCTGCCGCCTGGCGATGATCGGACGGGCCATCGCGGTGCCGAGGAGGTACTTCCGGCCGTAGATCGCCCCGGCACGCATCGTCGGGAAGACGTAGTTCTCGATGAACTCCTCGCGGAGATCCTCGACGACGAGCGCGGAGGCTCCGGAGGCGAGCGCCTTCTTCTCGAGCCCGTCGAGGTCCTCGCGCTGGCCGACGTTGGCGGCCATGCAGATGACCTCGGCGCCGTACGTCTCCTTGAGCCAGGGGACGATGACCGAGGTGTCGAGACCACCGGAGTATCCGAGAACGACCTTCATGCGAGTTCCGCTGCGGGGTGCCAGGTGCCGGGGCGAGCGACCCGCGCACCCCATGGCGAATAAATATGCAAGAATCGTGTATACGTCAACGACCGGAGCCGCTCGTGCGGGGCTCCCGCAGGACCAGGATCTCCCGGCATCCTACGCGCCGGGGGCAGCGGACGCAGTCCATCCGGATCTTCTCGGGGACCTCGTGGTGGCGTCCGCGTCGGAAGCCGACCCGCTCGAAGAGCGCCGGGCGCAGCGTCATCGCGAAGACCCGGTCGCGCCCCGCCGCTTCGACCTCGCGGAGAATCGCGTCCAGGAGGCGGCCTCCGACCCCCCTTCCCTGCGCCTCGGAGGCGACGGCGAAGGCGACCACCTCGGCGGTTCCCGGGGGGACGGGACGCCACCCGACCGAGCCGACGATCCGGTCGCCCACGACGGCGACGCGGTACCGGTCGATCGCCTCGGCGACCTGCGCGGCGCTCTTCGGGAGCATGACGCCCTGGGCCGCGAAGGGCGCGATCAGGGCGGAGATCTCGACGGAGTCCGGGAGCCGGGCCTCGCGGATGTCGACGACCGCGCCCTCGTCGAGGTGGACGGACCGCCGCGGCGCCTGCGCGAGCTGAACGAGGGCGCTCACAGCAGCTCCCCCACGAGCTCGACCACCCGGTCGATCTCCTCGTCGCGGACGATCAGCGGCGGGAGGAAGCGGACCACGTCGGGCCCCGCCCCCACCAGGAGGACGCCGTGCTCCCGCGCCTCTGCGGCGATCTCGGCGGCGGGTCGGGTCACGGAGAGCCCCCACATGAGCCCGCGGCCGTGGGCGCAGAGGGCTCCGTCGTGCGCCGCGACGAGGGCGTGCAGCCCGGCGGAGAGGCGATCGCCCGCGGCGCGGACGCGCGCGAGGAAGGCCGGCTCGGAGACGGTGCGCAGCACGGCGAGCGCGACGGTGGCGACGAGGGGCCCGCCGCCGAAGGTGGTGGCGTGGTCTCCGGGGCGGGTCCGGTCGGCCCACCGGTCGTGCACGAGGACGGCACCCATCGGCAGCCCGCCGGCGAGTGGCTTGGCCAGGGTCAGGAGGTCGGGGACGACGCCCGAGGCCTGCCAGGCGAAGAGCTCCCCGGTCCGACCGAGGCCGCACTGCACCTCGTCGAAGATCAGGAGGGTGCCGGTGCGGTCGCACAGCTCCCGGAGTGCCCGCAGCGTACCGTCGGGGATCGGGGTCACCCCGCCCTCCCCCATCACCGGCTCGACGACGACCGCCGCGGTGCGCAACGGATCCACCGCCGCCTCGACCTCCGCCCAGTCCGTCAGCTCGAC
>JANQLR010000249.1 GCA_028280525.1 Longimicrobiales bacterium | reverse complement strand
CGGTGGGGGCCGCACACCGACCCCCACGAGCGTCGCACCGTCCAGAACCACCCCCTCGAACTCCGTCCCGGCAGGGCCGGACCGGCCGACATCGTGGGTATTGGCGCTACCGCTCTCCTGCAGATACACTGCGTCTCTGAGCCGCATCTCCGGGTCCGCCGAAGACCCCATCCGCTCCAACAGCTCGCGGACTCGGAACCGGTACCAGAACACGGTCCCGAAGTGCTGACGACGAACCACCGCCCAGGCCTCCTCCAGCCGCGCGCGGCGTCGCTCCTCCGCGGCTTCCCGGTCCAGGCCCGCAACCGTCATCAGCGCCTCCATCCACGCCTCGGCCCCGGGGTCGTCCGGCCGCGGCCAGATCCGATGCTCGGCGAGCCGCTCGAGGGCGGAGGCGACGGACATTCGGGCGTCGAAGAGGATCGCGTCTTCCAGCATCGGGAGCTCCGCGTGGGGTGGGTAGGGCGAGATGAGAACTCGGCCGGCCACGAGGGCGGTCGCGCGCGAGCGCCGCGCGTAACAACCACTAAGTGAAGATGGCGCTCCTCTTCGCAAGGAAGACGCATCGGCGCGGTGGAGTCGATCGGCCGCCCACTCTACCTTCGAAACGAGGAGCCGCCTCCCCCCTACCCAGACTTCGTGGAGCCTTCATGGAGCATCGAGTCGCCATCCTCGGCACGGGCAACCTCGGCCGGGCCATGGCCCGCGGCTGGGCCGCCTCCGGCCTGCTGGACGCCAACGCGATCCACCTCACCCGACGCCACGTCGAGAAGCTCGCCGACCTGAGCGAGGAGGGCTTTCGGACCGGTTCGGACAATCGGGCGGCCGCGGAGGCCGCGACCTGCATCGTGGTCGCGGTTCAGCCGCCGCAGGTCGCCGAGGTCCTCGACGAGATCGCCGATCTCGCCCGGGACCGGGTCGTGATCTCCGTCGCAACCGGGGTCACTCTCGAGAGCGTCCGAACCGCCCTCGGCGAGGATGCGCAGCTCGTGCGAGCCATGCCCAACACCGCGGTCGAGACGCTCAGCTCGATGACCTGCCTCGCCCTCGACCGACCGGGCGCTGAGGGACTCGCCGTAGCGGAGGAGCTCTTCGGCGCGCTCGGGCGGACGCTCGTGATCGACGAGGAGATGATGACCCCGGCGACGGCGCTCTGCGCCTGCGGGATCGCCTTCTTCCTCCGGACCGTCCGGGCCGCAGCCCAGGGCGGCACCGAGATCGGCTTCCACGCCGACGAAGCCCTCCTCCTGGCTGCGCAGACGGCGCGCGGCGCAGCGGACCTCATCCTCGCCGGCGACACCCACCCGGAGAGCGAAATCGACCGCGTGACGACGCCGCGCGGGTGCACGATCGCCGGTCTGAACGAGCTCGAGCATCAGGGCTTCAGCTCCGCGATGATCCGCGGAATCCTGACCTCCAGCCGGAGGGCGGAGGAGCTGCTGTAGAGGGCCCTACGCAAAGGGGCGGGCGGGGCTCCAGCGCTCCCCGCCCGCCCGCAGCGCCTTCGATCGGAGCGCCGAACGCCTCGTCAGTTCACGATGGCGGAGAAGCCCGCCTTTAGACCGAGGCGGTTCTCGCTCGCCAAGTCATCCCCCTCGAACACCCGGACGAAGCTGGCCTCGAAGCGGGCGAGTACCCAGTCATTCAACGGGATTCGGACTCCCCCCGCCCCGCCGGCCTGCCAGCGGGTGACGTCGTCCAACACCGGACCGCTGAATCGATCGAACCCGCCCTTCACCCGAAGGTAGGGGCGAGCTTTCCCCTCCTGCCCGAAGAGCCAAGCGATTCCCGGGGTCAGACCGACGGCCCATGCGGACGAGTCGTGCGAATCGTCGGGCACGGAGATCGAGCTGCGCGAGATCCGGATCCCACTTTCGACGAGGAGTCGGTCCGAGACCGACAATCCAAGTCGGAGTTCCCTGGGAAGAGTGCTGATCACGGTACTCACCATGTCGTCTCCGTCTACAGCCCGGCTGAAGCGCTCGTACCCAATGTCCACCCCCAGCTCGAGCTGGGCGCTGACCGACGTCGGAAGAAGGAGAGCCGCCCCGAGCAGGGCGGCGGTCGAGATCCCACGAATCCACATCTTCATCATCCTCACCTCACAGTGTTGCTCTCAAGGAGGCATCCCCTGATGCCTTACCTAGGAACATGGTACAGCGGACGGAAGGTGAGTGCCAACCCGTCGATCCGGGAGTCGACAGCCGATCCGCGGGAACGGCGCGACGGCCACGGCGACCCCAGTCCCGAGGGCGGAAAGGGGCAATGACCCACACCGCCTGTCGCGTCTTCCCGAAGAAGTCGCCCTCCGCGCGCCTCTTCGGAATCGCCTCGCCCTTCGATCGGTCGATCTCGTTGTACCTGTCCCCCGCCACGGAGGTCTCCAACTCCGTCACCAGCGGCTGGAGCGCGCAGAGGCAGTTGTCCTTCTCGAATCGCCACTAGCCTCCGCGGGATTCTGCAACGATCTCAGCGAGGATCGAAACGGCGATCCCGCCCGGCGTACGCGCGCCCAGATCGAAGCCGACGGGCCCGTGAATCCTCAGGACGTCCTGTTCCGGGACACCGCGGGCGACCAGTCGCTCGTTGCGCCGGTCCTGAGTTCGCTGGCTTCCGAGGGCTCCCACATAGAACGCCTCACTCGCGAGAGCGGTCTTCAGGGCCGGGTCGTCGAACTTCGGGTCGTGCGTCAGCACCACCACCGCCGTGCGCCGGTCCAGGTCGAGCTGTTCGAGTGCGTCGGCCGGCCACGACTGGAGAAGCTGGGTCCCGGGGAAGCGTTCGCCGGTTGCGAGCGTCGTGCGAGGATCGACCACGACGACTTCATATCCGCATGCGTGGCTCATCGCCGCGAGATGCTGGGCGATGTGCACTGCGCCGATGACCACGATCCGCAGCGGTGGGCGGAGCGACTGCACGAAGAGGTCTGCGTGGTCCTCGTCGTCTGAAGCCGCGTCGCGCCAGACGCCGGTCCGGAGGTCGAGGGTGAAGCTCTGCCCGCGGCCACGTTCGGTTGCCCTGGCCATCGAGGCGAGAGGGGTATCGGGCCCCGCCCGCTCTACCCATACGGAGATCTCCCCACCGCACGCCAGACCGATACCCAGGGCGTGATCGTCGGCGACACCGAATCGGAGCAGCTCGGCGTGCCCGGTAACGAGCGTCCTACCGGCCGCCTCGAGAACGGCCGCCTCGACACAGCCTCCGGAGACCGATCCGACCACACGTCCCGCAGAGTCCGTGACCATGACCGAGCCCTGCGGCCGCGGGGCAGAACCCCAGGTCGACACGACCGTCGCAAGCGCCACTTCGCGGCCCGCAGCGACCCAACGAGCGGCCACCCTCAAGGGGTGCTCCGTCGACTCACCGCCCTCCCACGCACCGATGCCGCCGGCCGTCACGGCACGTCGCCTCGGTGCACCTGCCCAAGCGCGTCTTCGCCTCTGCGGGGGCTATCCCACACGGATCGGAACCTCACGGACGGCGCGCCCGGTCACCTGCAGGATTCCGTTTGAGATCGCGGGCATGACCGGGGGCATCCCAGGCTCACCGACCCCGCCCGGGATCATGGTGGACGCCACGATTTCGACGCTGACCTCCGGGGTCTCGTTCAGACGTGCAAACTGGTAGTCGAAGAAGTTCGACTGATCGACGGCCCCGTCGGTCACGGTGAGCTCACCATACCGTGCCATCGTGAGCCCGTAGATGAAGTTGCCCTCCATCTGCGCCAGGACCCGGTCGCGGTTCACGATGGTCCCCGCGTCAATCGCCCCGTCCGCGCGAATCACGGACCAGTCGCCGTCCTCGACGCGGACGCGGACCGCCCAGGCCACGTAGGACCCGAAGGAGTAGTGCACCGCGAGGCCGATGGCCTCGTTGGCAGGAAGCGACGCGTTCCCGTATCCCGCGGACTGGGCCGCGATACGGAGGACGTGCTTCAGTCGAGCCGTGTCGAAGGGTGCCCGGACGAGGTCCTCCTGATAGGCACCCCGCTCCCCGAAACGTGGACTCAGATCTCGGTCGGGTCCGATGAGCTCCATGAAGTACTCGAGCTGGTCGCGCCCGGCACGCTGAGCGAGTTCCCCCGCCATGGCGTTCACCGCAAACCCGTGGTGGATGTTCCCCACCGAGCGCATCCACCCGATCCGAACGTGGGCCTGCGCTTCGCACGCCTCGACGCGCACGTTCGCGATGTCGTACGGCACCGTGAGCGCCCCGAGGCCGAGCTCGAAGACCTGGGGGCGGACCACGTCGAGAGCAAAGATCGACGAGATCGAGGGAAAAGCCGTGCGATGCCGCCACGCCGTCGGCATCCCATCCGCGCCCACTGCCGTAGTGATTCGCTGGGCACTCGGCGCGTGAAAGTAGCTGTGGCGCGTGCAGTCCTCGCGCTTCCAGGTGTTCTTGACGGGCGCACCCACGGCGCGCGAGATCAACGCGGCTTCCACGATGTAGTCCGCCTTGCCCTTCCGACCGAACCCGCCTCCGAGCAGGGTGACGTGTACCGTCACCTCCTCCTGAGAGAGCCCCAGGTATCCGGCGACGGCCTCGCGTGCAGAAATCGCATTCTGTGTCGGCGCCCAACACTCCACGGTCCCATCCTCCTTGAACCACGCCGTCGCGTTCGGGACCTCCATGGGAGCCTGGGTCTGCATGGGAACCCAGTACGCGGCCTCGAAGACATCCGTAGCTCCCGAGAGGGCGGCGTCTGCGTCACCCTCGTCCAGTGCAACTTCACCGGCGGCCGACGCGCTGGCCTCGAGCGTCCTGCGGTAGGAGTCCGTGGAGTGGGCCGCGTTTGGCCCCAGCTCCCACTGAACCACGAGGGCCTCACGACCCTTGAACGCGGCCCAGGTGTTTGTGGCAACGACGGCGACGCCTCCCAGTGCCCCGAAGGCCACAGGTGCCTGGGCGTCCGGCAGGGCAACGACATCGACAACACCCGGTACGGCTCGCGCGGCTGAGTCGTCGAAGGAGACGAGCCGACCAAGCACGGTCGGGGGCCGCTCGACGGACGCGTAGAGTAGATCGGGCATCCGCACGTCGAGGCCGAAGCGGGCACGTCCGGTTACGATGTCGGAGTTGTCGTAGCCCGCCACCGCCGTGCCGATGTACCGCCATTCCTCTCGGGGTCGGAAGGGCGGGTCCGCCGGCG
This sequence comes from Longimicrobiales bacterium, assembly GCA_028280525.1. GTDB lineage: Bacteria > Gemmatimonadota > Gemmatimonadetes > Longimicrobiales > Gaopeijiaceae > Gaopeijia. Next base: position 15,881 of record JANQLR010000249.1, on the reverse strand, counting down.
CTTCCAGGGTCGCGGCAGCCGCGGCCAGCTCGCCGAAGCCGGCGGACCTCCTGCTCCCCACGTGATGCACCGCGTGATCGTGGGCCGTGCACTCCGCTGCCGGAACTCCCCAACGAGCGGCCGCGGCTTGGATCAGCATCTCCCTCGCGGTGGCGCCGGCGGTCCGCCACTGATCGAAGAAGTTCCGCATCGTGGTCGACCCATCCGTGTTCATGTCGCCGTACTTCGGGTCACCGTCCGCCTGCTCCTGTGTCACCCGACCGAGGTCGGCACCGAGCTCATCCGCAATGACGACGTGGACGCTGCTCCGCACCCCCTGCCCCATCTCGGCACGCGAGTTCACGACGAAGACATCGCCCTCGCCGTTGATCCCCACGAACACGCTCGGTCGGAACACCGCATCATCGGAGTCTCCGGTGGCGATCGCCCGCTCGACGGCGTCGGACGCCTCGTCCCTCGAGCAACCAAACACGCCCAACACCAGCACACCGGCACCGGCGAGCGTTCCGGTCTTCACGAAGCTGCGCCTCGAGACGTTCAGCACGACCGCCTCGGAGGCCTCCCCGGCCACCACGGAGCCCTCGCGAGCGGCAGGATCTCGCAGCACGGACGGCAGATGCACCGAGCCGCGCCCGATCATCGGTCGGCTCCCTGCATACGCCGGGCGGCCGTTCGAATGGCCTCACGGATGCGTGGGTACGTCCCGCACCGGCAGAGATTCACGCTCTGGAATCGGTCGATGTCCTCATCCGAGGGCGCCGGATTCTCGCTGAGCCATCCGGCTGCCGTCATGATCTGTCCAGCCTGACAGAACCCGCACTGCGAGACGTTCAGCTCGTTCCAGAGCTCCTGCAGCGGATGATCCCCCGACTCGGACAGACCCTCGATCGTCGTCACGGACCGAGTCCCGACCGTCGAGACGGGCTGCTGGCACGACGGAACTGCGCTTCCGTCCACCAGCACCGTGCAGGATCGGCAGAGGCCCACGCCGCACCCATACTTCGTCCCCGTCAATCCGATCAGGTCGCGCAGCACCCACAACAGGGGGGTGTCCGGTGCTGCCTCCACGTCATGTACCTGATCGTTCACTCGAAGGGTGTACGATTCCATCGGTTGCTCCGTCGAACTGGGGGGCGTCGAAAAAGCCGAAGAGTCTTCCCGGCGGGCGACCACCAGAACTCGACCTCAGAGTGGGCATTCGGGCCGGATCAAGCTACCGGGGTCGGATCACCTGTGGCCCGCGCGACGGGCTCGCCACGATCCGGGGCACCCCGCCTCGGCTCCGCACGTCTCGGCCGTGTTCACGCGGCGAATGGGTCTGCCGTGTCCTCGATGCGATCTCCTCGCTGTGCTCATGGAGACACAAGCTAAGGTCGGAGCCCCCCCAACCTACCTGCCGAATTCTCCCGAATGTCTGCCCGATCCTACTCGATCTCCCGTGGCAGCTTCCGGGGTCCCTCTCGTGTCCTTAGGATCCTGCCCTGGAGGGCGCGTGCATGGATCGAACGGAACGGCTCGAGCGCCTCGCGCGGGCAGTCGACGAGTTGGCGCAGGACGAAGGGTTCCAGGTGGGGGATCTCCCGGGCCTTGGATTCGTCCGGTATTCCTCCCTGGCTGGACATGAGGTCACGGTCTATGAACCGGTGGCCTGCCTGGTGCTCCGAGGGAGGAAGCGGACGACGGCTGGGCGGGTGGCAGTGGACTTCGGGCCCGGCGAAGCGCTCACTGCGAGCCATGCCCTGCCCGTCGTGTCCCGGGTCACGGAGTGTCCGTATCTGGCGCTCACGATCTCGCTCGACATCGGACTCATGAGGACGATGGCGCTGGACTTCCAGGAGTCGGCTACTCCCCCTGCGCCCGGGGCGAGTCTCAACGCCGACCGTGCAGAGGACGAGTTGATCGACGCGGTTGACCGCTACGTTCGGCTCACCACGGAGCCTCTCCATGCCGAGACCCTGGGTCCCCTGGTGATGAAGGAGATTCACTTCCGCCTGCTCACGGCCCGCAAGAGTGGCATGCTCCGGGCACTCCTTCACGTAGACAGCAGCGCAAGCCACGTCTACCGGGCGATCACTGAGATCAGGCGGAACTTTCGGGAGAAACTCTCCGTCGCTCATCTGGCCAACACGGTGGGGATGAGCGAGTCGGCGCTCTATCGCCACTTCAAGACGATCACCGGCACGACTCCCATCCAGTATCAGAAGGCCATGAGGCTCCAGGACGCCCGTCGTCTGCTCGTAAACGAGGGCGTCTCGGTCTCTCGAGCGGCGTTCGCAGTCGGGTACGCCAGCCCTACACAGTTCAGTCGGGACTTCTCCCGTGAGTTCGGCGTACCACCGAGCGAATTCTCGGGCGACAGTCAGCCGTGAGGGGGACGCCGGATGCTCGACTTCGGCACTCGGTCGCGAGGTTCGATCTGTTCACCGACTGGCTGCAGATCATCACGAGCGTCCTCATGATCGCCGGCCTGGGACTCGTGATCTGGGAGCTTCAACAGGCGCGCGAACTGGCGCAGGCGCAGCTCACCAGCGAAGGATGGGCACGCCTGAGCGAGCGCAACATGGCCATCGTCGGCGAGGCCGGCGCCGAGGTGCTGGCCAAGGCGTGTGATCAACCTGGCGCGCTGACCGCCGCCGACCTGCAAGTCATGGAGGCGATCACATTCGATCGCCTGAACGCCGTCAACCGCATCCACGCGCTCAACCGCGACGCCGGGCTCTATTCGGGTGACGGGGCGGACTGGACGCGATTCAGCCAGCAGGCGTTCGGCGAGATCTTTGCGACCGAGTTCGGTCGGGGTTGGTGGAGGGCCACCCGACACCGCTGGGAACCAGAGGTCGCAGAGCTGGGTGATCGCTACCTGGACCAGGCTGGGCGGCTCACGTGCGGAGATGTGGCTCGGCAGATCTCTCGGATGAGTCGAAGCCCAGGCTAGAGCCCGACGCTCCGGCCGCTCTACCCGTACGCGGGCGACCGGCGGGGAGGGACAACCCGCTCGCGCGGCAGGAATAGGCACGTACTAGAGAGGATCTGGCAGCACCCGTGGCAAAGCACTGGGTAGATCGACTCTCCGAGCAGCCGATCGCTGCACGAACACGAGTCTCGTCATCCAGTGAGTCCCACATGAAGACCCAAGCCCCCAAGCGAATCCTGGTGACTGGCGCGAGCGGCGCCGTCGGCTACGCGACCTGCGACATCCTGGCTGCACGCGGACACCGGGTAGCGGGCACCATGCGCTCCCGATACGGACGGAATGCCGGCAGGGCCGATGCTCTCGAGGCCCTTGGCGTGACGGTGGTCGAGATGGACGTGACGACCGAGACAAGTGTGGGCGAGGGGGTCGCAGCTACCGTCGACGCGCTCGAGGGCCTCGACACCGTGTTCAACAACGCGGGGATCGGCTCCTACGGGGTGCAAGAGCTGTTCAGCGCAGAGGAGATGCACCGCGTCTTCGATGTGAACGTCCATGGAGTTCAGCGCGTGATGCGCGCCGTCCTCCCCCACCTGCGGAGACAGGGGGCGGGGACGATCGCGTACACTTCGAGCCTGATCGGCCGAATCTCCGTCCCATTCTACGCGACCTATTGTGCATCGAAGTGGGCTCTGGAGGCGATCGCCCAAGCCTACCGCGCCGAACTCGCCCGATTCGGGATCGACTCCTTCATCGTTGAACCCGGAGCGCTTCCCACTCCGTTCCTCGACGGCATGTTCACGCCGAGCGAGAAGAGCGATGACTACGCCCCCGAGGCGGCGGCTCTCGAGCCCTCGCTGAAGGGCATGATCGAGTTCTTGAAGTCCAACCCGGAGCAGACTCCCGAAATGGTGGCTGAAGTCGTCGCCGACCTCCTCGACAAGCCGCACGGAGAGCGACCGTTCCGGGTTGTTGCGGATCGGACGGGGATGGGTGATGCCATCGCCGGCTACAACGAGCTGCTCGGCCGGGTGACGCGAGACATCTACGTGGCGAACGGGATGAGCGCTGACCTGCTCAGCCTCAACGCGGGCCCAACCTGATACGGCTATGAAACCGGAGGCAGATCCCATGACCAAGACCATCTTCATCACCGGTGCCTCCAGCGGCATCGGCCGAGCGACCGCCCACCACTTCCACGAGCGCGGGTGGAACGTCGTTGCGACCATGCGGTCACCGGATCGGGCCGCCGAGCTCGCCAACATGGACGGTGTCCTCGTGACGCGGCTGGATGTCCTCGACGCGGGCTCGATCGCGAGCGCGCGCGCCGAAGCGCGCAGTCGCTTCGGTAGCGTCGACGTGCTGCTGAACAACGCCGGCTACGGTGCGTACGGTCCACTCGAAGCGTTCCCGATGGAGCGGATCAGACGCCAGTTCGACACCAATGTGACCGGCCTTCTCGCAGTCACGAAGGCCTTCCTGCCCGATTTTCGAGCTCAGAGGAGCGGCGTCATCGTCAACGTCTCATCTATTGGCGGGCAGATGACGTTCCCCTTGGGCACGCTCTACCATGGAACGAAGTTCGCTGTCGAAGGGCTCTCCGAGGCTCTGCACTACGAACTCGAGGCCTTCGGGGTGCGCGTCAAGATCGTCGAGCCGGGGATGATCCGAACGGACTTCGCAGGCCGATCGTTCGACTTCTGCAATGACGACTCGCTTACCGAGTACCAGGGCACCGTCCAGAAACTCTTCGCGTACTGGAGCGAGGTCGGGGCGAACGCATCCGCGCCCGAGGTCGTTGCCGAGGTGATCTGGACGGCCGCGCACGACGAGAGTGATGCCCTGCGGTTCCGTGCCGGCGCGGACGCCGAGGTGTTCCTCACCGACCGCACGCGTCAGGACGATGCCACCTTCATCGGCGAGCTCAAGTCGCGCATGGGGTTGGGACCATCCTGACTCGAGGCGGGGGTTCCGAGTGAACCCCGATGGTCACCTGAGCGCGACTCTGGAGGGGCACAGTCATCGGCGGGCCGATCTCGCTCGACGCCCGGCCCGTTTCGGCTGGCTCAGGCATGTACCGACCCCGCGATGTGCACGACCCTACCGCGGACCATGCCAGGTGCCATCTCGTAGGCGCCCGTGAGACCCATGGCGGGCATGGCCCTCAGGTCCGCGATCCATGTCCGGAGGGGAAAGGCGGGCTGGCGCCGCTGTCGCAAAGGACGACGATCCATCCACGGGGTGCGCGCATCGCGCACGGGGCCGAGACCCTCGGCGAAACGGGGGTTCCCGCGTCAAAGCCCAAACGACCAGTGGGTGTGGTGTACCTCAGTGGAGCCAGCCGGGCTCGAACCGGCGACCCCCTGCTTGCAAAGCAGGTGCTCTCCCAACTGAGCTATGGCCCCTGGAACCGATCGTCTGGACCGGAACATCAAAGATAGAACTCCCGCCCCCGCGCTGGTAGCTCCGCGGGAACGCTGTGGCTTCGGAGGGCTCGCCGGAGGCAACTAAGGCGCACCGTCCGAGAGGGTTTCGCCACTCCGGCGGCCGTGTACATTCGGTCTCCGTGTTTCGGTTTGGTAACCTCGGAGGAGGCGCATGCGAATCCTGCTCATCGACGACGACCCGCGGGTTGCCGCGGCGGTCGGCCCCTTTCTGCGGAGCAGCGGAATCGAACTCGAGGTCATCTACGAAGCCTCGAAGGGAGTCGAGTCGGCGACCACAGGTGAGTTCGACGCGATCGTCCTCGATCTCATGATGCCGGAGCTCGACGGATTCGAGGTTCTCGAGAGGATTCGCAACTCCGGAGTGACGACCCCGGTCCTCTTCCTGACCGGATCGGATTCGACGGAGACGCTGGTGCGCGCCCTCGAGAGCGGGGGGGACGACTTCGTTGCGAAGCCGATCGATCCGCGCGCACTCCTTGCGCGTCTGCGGGCCGTGGTGCGTCGCGCGTCCGGGTCGGGAGGGAGCGATTCCAGAATCATCCGGTGGAGCTCGCTCGAGATCGACACGATCCAGCACCGGGCGAGTTGGGCGGGAGAGCCCGTCCACCTGACTCGGACCGAGATGCGGGTTCTGCACGCCCTCGCGGCAGCCCAGGGCCGGATCGTCTCGCGAGACGCGCTCTGGCGTGCGGGGTGGGGGGAATCGACGCCCGAGGGCTCCGAGAGCCTCGGCGTCCACATCTCGAACCTTCGGAAGAGACTCGTCGAAGCCGGAGCCGACCGCCTCCTGGAGACCGTCCGCGGACAGGGGTACCGGCTCCGCCGCTGACCCCCCTCCGATCGCCGGGTCAGGCGCCCTCGGCGTTCGCTCCGCACATGACCTGCTGCGCGACGATCCCCGTCGTCGGGGTCCGGTCGATCTCTCCGCCGAAGGGGATCGCATCCCCGATCGGGAGGGACTCTCCGACGAGCGCCCGCCCCTCTTCCCGAAGCTCGAGCTGGATCGAACCGGTGACCTCGGGCCCGACCTTCAGCGTCCCCTCCTCGGGGTCGATCCACCAGGCGGCAAAGGGGAAGTCCCTCCGGTCGGTCGGGCCGTCGAGGGTGGCAGCCCGGAAGCGCTCGAGGGTCGCGTAGGAACCGAGCGGCTCCTCGGTCAGAACGAACCCCCAGGGAAGCCCGAGGCGATCGGCGGCCTCGTTGCGCTCGAACTGGTAGCAGCGCGATCCGTCCGGCGACTTCATGGAGCCGGCGGGCTCCTGCCCCATGCCGCCGCCGGTGGCGCAGGCCCCGAGCACGAAGGCCACGCCAAGCACCAAACCGCGCCGAATCATCGCCGTGCTCCGGGCTGACGCGTCTCCCAGAGCGGGACGTAGCGCCCGTCGGGCCGGCGGATGTAGTTCGGCTTGAGCAGCTCCATGAAGAGCCCCTCACCCTGGTTCGGATCGTGACGGATCACCGAGACGCCGGCCGGCGGGATGAGGCTGAAGTCCTCCGCCTGCTGAGAATCGACCGTGTACCCCATGTCACCGAGAGACTCGATCGTGATGCTCGACATGGGGTTCGGTGAAGCGCCGAGAAAGGGCGTCATGAGTTCGCGCGTGAAGACGGACTCGTCCCAGTGTCCACAGTCCGAACCGGGGCGGTCTCCGCTGTTGTAGATCGGAACCGCCCCCGTACCCCCGAGCGCCGCGTACGCGGCGTTCGTTCGAGGACCGGTGAACGTCGTGGTCAGGTCAACGGCGTCGTCTCCCTGCAGGCACCCCCCCTCCACGTACTCGAAGAGTTCCCACAGCGTCCCGATCCCGATCACGTGCCCCATCTCATGGAGGATCACCGCCTCCAGACGCTGGTTCTCTCGAAGCCCGGCCACGTCTGCGGTGTCGAAGGTCATGGTCCCCGCGATGGTGAGCCCGCTCTCGGATCGGATGAGGCAGGGGCCCGCCGACCCCAGAACGGATCCGGGTCCGTCGATCGAGTCGAGGCGAACGAGGATGCGGACGTCGTCGATGTACGCATCCTCATCCACCCCGCACCCGTTCTGCGGAAGCCCACCGATCACCTCGACGAGGCCTTGGGTGATCACTTCGCCCCACCTCTCCGCCGCACGATCGAAGACCTCCCGATTCTCCTGCGAGGGCGGAACGAGGTACTCCAGCTCGATGTCGAAGGTCGCGTCGGCCTGAGGCGTGATCGTCGCGATCCGGAACTCCCCCGTCACCGTCTCCTCACCCGAGGTCACACGGGCGGTGAAGTCGTAGTCCCCTCCGGCCGTGATGACTCCCGTGAGCACACCCGTCGCAGCGAGCTCGACTCCGGTGGGAAGCTCCCCTGCGACTACTTCCCACTGGTACTGCGCGTTCGGTCCGCCGCTCGCGAGCAGGACGTCGAAGTAGTCATTCCCCACGATCCCGGTCCGCAGTGAGTCGGTGGTGATCCGAAGGGGCACGAGGGTGGTCGCCTGCGCGAAGGGCGACGACTCCGACTCTCCCCGCGCGTTCGACGCCCGAACGCGGTACCGGTAGGTCTCCCCCTCCGACAGGCCCGAGTCGACGTATTCGGTCACGTCCGCCTCGACGCGGGCGATCTCGGAGAAGGTTTCATCGATCTCTCGCAGAACGATGAACTCGTCCTCGTCCGACGAGTTGTCAGTCCAGGTGAGCCGGATCTCGGTACCCGAGATGGCTTGCGCGGCGAGTCCGCTCGGAACCGCCGGGGGCCCGGGCTCCGGGACGGTGACCTGAGCTTCGCCCGAGACACCCCCCGAGGTGGCGGTGATCCTCGCCGACCCCGCATCCACGGCGGTGACGAGTCCATTCGCGTCCACCGTGGCGACCGCCGGCGCGGAGCTGGTCCACGTCGGGGTGATCGAGAGGGGGGTGTTCGCCTGGCTCACCCCGGCCGCGTTGAACTGCTGCGTTCCACCGATCGGGACCTCGGCCGTGCTCGGAGCCACGTTCACCGTCGCCAGGATCGTCGAGGGATCCGGGGGCGGGGGCGGCGCCGCCGGACCGTTGTCCCCTCCGCCACACGAAACCGCGAAGGCCGCCACGGCCAGGGCGGCGAGCGCACGAAAGGAGACGGGAACGGAACGGATCGAGGTCGGGGCGCGAGACGGCATGAGAACAGCTCCAGCGGGGCACTACGGCGTGGACGGTCGTCCGGACTACCCCCGAAGCTACGCCCGGAGGTCCTCGACCGACACGTCGTCCTCGGCGGTGCGGTGTTCCTGCACGAATTCGTCGGCGTGATCCGGAAGGAGGAGTCCGTCGGCGATCTCGGCGATCTCCTCGGCGTCTCGCCACCTCTGCTCGAGGAGCCAGAGCTCCCCCTGCATCGCCCGCATCTCGGTCTCCTCGTGGAGCGCCATCTCCAGGGCGAGCCGCTCCGGAGCCTTGAGCTTCGAGATGGCATCGACCGGGGTCTTCTTCCACGTCTCCTCGACACGCGCGCCGCCCAACCCTCTGAGGTACGCCTCGGGGTGGCCCGCCTCCTCGATCCGGTCGACGGCGGTCCGAACGTCGCGCTGCCGCCCGCCGGAGGAGTTCAGCGCGGCCATGACGCGCCCGGCCACCTCGCGACCTTCCTCCCCCTCGTAGACGAGCTTCTGCTTCTTCTTCTGCAGCTCGACGCCCCACCCCTGATCGTCTCCGGTGCGGATCAGCCGCGCCTTCGTCAGCTCGGGGCGCTTGATGGAGACGGCCTTCCCGTCCTCGTCCTTCACCTTCATCAGCGTGCGACCGTTGAGGTACAGATTGACGAAGTTGCCGGACTGTCCGAGGAGGGTGGAGGAGATGACCCCGGCGGCGAGCCCGCCGACCACCACGGTGCCGAGTCCGACCGCAACCGCTCCGCCGATCAGGAAGGCCCGCCTTCGACGCCTGCCGAACTGGTCGCCGTAACGCCAAGCGGCGAACTCCTGCCGGAGCGGCTCGCCGATCCGGACGAGCGTCGTGCCGTCCTTCAGCTTGGCGAGCCCGACGTTCTCGGTCTGTGCGCGAAGCTGGGTCCGTTCGAAGAGGCGTTCACACTCCTCGACCGCCTCCCACCGCTCCTCGATCGGGGTGAGGTTCCACCGCTCGCACTTCCGGCAGACGACCCACAGTCGCCCGCGCGCCGAGTCGAAGGCCAGGCGAGTCCCGACGGGGAAGTGCTCGACGACCTGATTCGATCCGAGCTCCTTCTGGCAGAACATGCAGGTCCGGTACATCGGGGGACTCCGGGGGGTCGCGGGCGATCTCGCACCGCATACGCCCGATCGCCTTCAACCGTTCACCGTCTCCGAACCCCGGGCGGGGACGACGCCGGGGCGGGCGGGGCCTGCGGCAACGGGGCTCGCGGTCAGAGTGGCGCGGCGGCCAGCTCCGTGGGCGGGGCGCCGCGTGAGATCACGGGGGCGTGAGACCGGACGGGAGCCGGCTCAGCGACGCGGTCGCTTGACCCGGACGAAGACGGGACAACAGTCCGGCGTGGGGACCGCGAGCGAGTCGAGCCCGCCATCGACGGCGCGGCAAGCGGCACCCTCGCACCGAACGCGGACGGTCCCCGAACGGGAGCCCCACTGCCGCACCGAGAAGGCGTAGGGGATGACCCACTCGTCCGGCGCCTTGGAGACCGGCTGGTCGAGCGTCACCCACGCGTGCGCCTGTCGGGTCGAGTCCGCACAGGCGCTGCAGAGCCCGAAACCGCGCTCCTGAATCCCGAGCAGATCGAGGGGCGACTCCTGGATCGAGGGGCCACTCCCGAAGGCGTCCACCCAGCCGCGCACCGTCGTGTTGACCATGAAGGACTGCACGAAGGGCCACGGCAGACTGGTCGAGTCGAGCGAGGCCAGGGCGGCCGCCACCACCTTCTCTTCCATCGTTTCCGCCGGCACGATCTCGGCGCGGGTCACGCGACCCTCGGCCGCGGGACGACCGCACGCCGACACTCCTGCCACGACGAGTGCGAGCGCGAGCAGCAGACGCCGCGACGCGAATCGATGTCGGAAGGGGCAGTCCCGTGCCACACGGCAGACCACCCGGAACGGCTCGGCCGGCATGAGACTCCGGGGACGGGACGACCAGGGCGACGAAGCGGCCGGAAGCGCCGAGGAGGGAGCGGCGTTGGGCCAGCACCCTGTGACCCCCCGGCAGGTGTGGGGTTCCCTTTCTGAGCGTCCGGGGGGTGGGCGCGCCGACAGGTGCCCGCCATCTTCACGGGCATGCGACCCCGCCCTCCTCACGCACTCGGCTCGACCGGCGCCCGCCTCGCCGTCCTGACCGCACTCTGGGGGTACGGGTGCGGCGCCGAAGCCCCCGCGGTCCTCGAGGTGGGCTCGGTCGGCTACAGCGCGGAGCAGCTGGTCGGTCTCTCCGACTCCCGCCGCGACCTCCTCTCGCACGTCACGGCGCTCGGGCTGGTCCTCTCGGAGTCGTCGGCCGATCCGCTGGTCGACGACGCCGCCTCGGAGCTGGTCGCGCCGATCGTCGAACGCCTCGAGGTCGAGAGACTGCACACGCTCCTGGGCGCGCGGGAGTTCCTGCAGGCGGAGGGGATCGACGAGGCTTCGGTCGCCGCCGCCTATCGCGCCGAGCCGGAGTTCGAGCTCACCGTACGGCACCTGATCGTCCTCTCCGCCCGGTACGAGAGCGAGGCGCAGCGCACGGCGGCGCGAGACAAGGCGGCACGGGCGCTCGAGCGAATCCGGGCCGGGGAGCCCTTCCCCGAGGTTGCGGCCGAGGTCTCCGAGGAGCCGGGCGCCGAGGGTCGCCAGGGTCTCCTGGCCCCGGGACGCGAAGGGGCGTGGGTGGGGGAGTTCTGGGCCGCCGCCTCGGCGCTCGAGGTCGGCGGGATCTCCCCGGTCGTCGAGACGCAGTACGGCTTCCACGTTCTGCGACTGGAGGGCCGGGAGCCCGTCCCCTTCGACGAGGTCCGCGATCAGGCCCTGCTGGCCGCCGCCGAGCTCCGGGGATTCCGTCCGACACCGCTCACCTCCGCGCCGCGTCCGGACTCGATCCGCTTCGCGAACGACGTGCGGACGGCCCGCGAGCCCGAATCGATCCTCGCGACCTTCGACGGCGGCGAGGTGCGCTACGAGGACCTGCTTCGCCTCGCCGCGGCGCAGGGAGGACCGTCGTGGGACGGACTCCGTGGAGGGGACGCGGAACTCCGCGGCCGACTGCTGGATCTGGCGCTGGTCGACGCGGGGATCCGGACTCGGGCTGCCAGGGCCGGCGTCGTCCTCGACCCCCTCCTCCGCGACGAGATGACCCGCGAGGAGGCGCTGAGGGTCGAGCAGACGGGGCAACTCCTCGGCCTTCTCCCCGGCGTGCGTGCCGACGAGGTGGCGGAACTCGCCCTCGCGGCTCTGGGTCGGTCGGGACAGAACGCCGAGTCGGCGCGGTCGACGCTGCGCGGATGGCGCGGCCTGCTGCAACTCCATGTGGGGTATGGCGCACCGGAGATGGAAACCCCTTCCCGAGACGGCCCGTAGGCCCGGTCATGAGAGATCGCACCAAACGACAGCTGGCGCTCGCCGCGGGATTCACCGCCTACTTCGTGGCGCTCTGGTACCTCTGGTACACCCCGGTCGTGTACCCGCTGAAGATCTTCGTGGTACTCCTGCACGAGGTCAGCCACGCCCTCGCGCTGATCGCCACGGGCGGCTCCGTCGATCGCATCACCCTCAACCCGCAGCAGGGGGGGGCGACCTGGGGGTACGGCGGAGTCCGCTTCATCACCCTGTCCGCCGGCTACCTCGGGAGCCTCGTGCTCGGGGGGATGCTCGTCCTCGGCGCCCAGTCGAAGCGAATCCGGGCGCAGTGGCTGCTCGGCTTCGTCGGGGTGACCGTCCTGGTCCTGACCGCACTCTACCTGGACGGGGCCTTCGGCGTGGGCTTCGGCGTCCTCTTCGGCCTCGCGATGCTCGGCGCCTCGCAGAAGCTGGGAGACCTCTGGAGCGGGCGCATCCTGACCGCGCTCGGACTCACCTCGATCGGGTACGCGATCTTCGACATCAAGTCGGACATCCTCGACCGCCCGGAGGTCCGCTCCGACGCGGCCATGCTCGCCGAACTGACCGGGATCCCCACCCTCTTCTGGGGCGTGCTCTGGATCGGCCTGGCGATCGCGGCGGCCTTCTTCCTCCTCCGGCGGGCCGTTCGGAACGCCTGACCCCCGGGCTCCTGCCGTGCCCCGGGGCATGGACCCCGGAAACCCCAACGCGCGGCGCACCTTCGACATGTGGGGCTTGAACCTTCCCCCGAGGTCGCGGTAGCATGTCGCGGGCCCGCCACGAACGGCGGCGTCCGGTCGGGCGGGGACCCTGCGGAACCCGTCACCACGGAGCGGCTGACGCCCTCCGATTCGGCCCGATGTTTCCCCGCAAAAAGGAGGTGATCCCTTGTCTAGTGTGAGTACTCTGTCCGTCCCGGCATGGGCAAGCGATCGCCGCTAGTTCTTCGAACTGGCTGAAATCAGCGGTCTGTTGTTCCGAGCCGTGGCGTTCGCGCCGGGCACGGATAGTCATGAGGGGTCACCAGCCTGACGGGCCTGGTGGCCCCTCTTTCGTTCGGGGCCTACTCTGCTGGACGGAAGGAGGAGACCTCGGGAGCCATCGGGGAGGGCGCATGCAGGTCGAGAAGCGTGACCTCGAATGGGCGGCGGGAGAGGGGCTGCTCGACTCGGACCAGGTCGAGCCGCTCTGGGCCGGGCTGCGTGCCCGGTCCACCGGAACGGAGTTGTCCTTCGAGACCGCTGCCTACGCCCTCGGCTCCATCGTGGTGATCGGCGCCCTCTCCTGGTTCACGACGCGCGCCTGGCAGATCTGGGGGGACGGACTCCTGACCCTCCTCCTCCTCGGATACGCCCTCTCCCTCTTTGCCCTCGGGCGCGACCTCCGCTACAGCCGGGGGCTGGCCCTCCCCGGCAATCTCCTCTTCGTTCTCGGCGTCGCACTCACCCCGCTCATCGTCCTGGGCATCCTCCGCTGGAGCGGCCTCTGGGACGCCTCGGTGGTGCCGCCGGGGGAGGCGCTTCCGGGGGTGCAGCGGCAGTACATGGCGATGTCGGGGGTGACGGTCCTGGTGGCCGCAGGCGTGCTCCGGCGCGCTCCCGCCCCCCTCCTCGTGGCGCCCCTTCTGGTCGCCGTCGGGGCCTTCCTCCTCGACGCCGCGGCGTGGTGGGTGGCTCCGGGGCCGGTCGAGTGGGACCTCCGGCGACTCGTTGCCGGGAGCTGGGGCGCGGTGGCCCTGGGAATTGCGTTGAGGCTCGACCACCGAACCGACGATGACTGGGCGCGCTGGGCGTACCTGGTGGGCCTGGTCTACTTCTGGGGGGCGCTGACGGCCGGGAATACGGAGAGTGAACTCCTTCGCTTCCTCTACTTCCTGGTCAACGTCGGACTCATGGCGCTCGCCGTCCTTCTCCGCCGGACGCCCTTCGCGCTCGCGGGGGCGTTGGGGGCCCTGATCTATCTGGTGACGATCTCGAACGAACTGTTCCGGGACTCCCTCCTCTTCCCCGTCGTCCTGGTCGCCCTGGGGATCGGGGTCATCTTCGGGGGCGTCGCGTACCGACGCCGCCGAGAGGCGATCGAGGCGTGGGCCCACCGGGCGGTCCCGGGGGCGCTGCGCCGGTGGCTTCCGCCGGAGCGGTGAGCGTCGCGCGGGTCACGGCCAGGGAGGCGCCGACCGACCCGCTCAGATCGCTCCCGGGGCCCGACCCCGTGCTGGCCGTCAGCCGTAGTACTCGGGCTCGCCCCCCGGCACCCACTTGATGTTGCACCCGAGAGAGGGACGCTGCCCGGCCGGCGCGGGGTCACCCGCCAGGAGGGCGTCGACCGCCGAACGCAGGTCGCGCCCGGTGACCGGCACGTCGAGAGAGGGTCGCGCGTCATCGAACTGGCCGCGGTAGTAGAGCACCCCCGCGGCGTCGAAGAGGAAGAAGTCCGGGGTGCACGCCGCCCGGTACGCCTTCGCCACCTCCTGGGTCTCGTCGAAGAGGTAGGGGAAGCCGTATCCCTTCTCGTGCGCGAGCTCGGCCATCGGCCCCGGGGCGTCCTGAGGGTAGGCGTCGACGTCGTTGGAGGAGATCGCGACGACGGCCACTCCCCGCTCCATCGCCTCCTCCGCAAAGGCCACGAAGGCGTCCTCGACGTGCTTCACGAAGGGGCAGTGGTTGCACCAGAAGGCGACGACGAGACCGGCGGCGTCGGCGAAGTCGTCGCGGGCGACCGCCTCCCCCGTGCGAACGTCGGTCAGGGCGAAGTCCGGGGCGATCGTTCCGAGCTCGAGCATCGTCGAGGGCGTGCGGGCCATGGTGCGTCCTGGAATGCGAAAGAGCGACGTGGGGCCGACGGCGCACCGCCGACCCCCACACGATCGTTCCGCAACGGCCCCGCGTCACCCCTCTCGAGGGAGCCGAGGGGCTACTCCTCCCGGAGGACGATGACCGGATCGACGCGGGTCGCCCTGCGCGCGGGCAACCACGACGCCGCCACGGCCACGAGGGCGAGCGTGGCGGGCCCGAGGAGGAAGGAGAGCGGGTCCCGGGCGTCGATCTCGTACAGGAGCGAGTCGAGGACCCCGGTCAGGAACCAGGCGCCGATCAGGCCGATCCCCAGCCCCGTCATCGCGACGGCGAGCCCCTGCGCGAGGACGCCCCGCTGTACCCGCCCCGCCTCGGCGCCGATCGCCATCCGGATTCCGAGTTCGCGGCTCCGCTGCGAGACGGAGTAGGACAGCACGCCGTACGTCCCGACCGCCGCGAGCAGGAGGGCGATCATGGCGAAGCCGGCGAGGAGCCCGGTCAGGAAGCGCGAACGGGCCACCGCCTCGCCGAGCACCTCCTCCATCGACCGCATGCGCGCGAGCGGGAGGGTCCGGTCGACGGCCGCGACCGCCTCCCGCGCCGCCCGACCCACCTCGCCCTCGAAGTCGGCGGTGGGGAGGATGATTGCGACCTGCCGGCTGGGCACCTGATCGAGGGTGAAGAAGATCTCGGTTCCGGCCGGCCGGGCGAGCCCGTCCTGCCGAACGTCGCGCACCACCCCGACGATCTCCGAGAAGGGGATGTCGCCGAAGGACTGCCGGACCCGCTGCCCGAGCGGCGAGGCGTCCCCGAAAAAGGTGCGCGCAAAGGTCTCGTTGATCACCATCACCGGGACCGAGCTCTCGACATCCCCGTCGTCCAGGAAGCGACCGGCGACGAGTTCGAGCCCCATCACCTCCATGTAGTCGGGGCTGACGGCGGAGACGTAGTCGACGTTCGCCGGGGGTGCGTCCGGCGAGCGCTCGAGCGTCTCGAACTCGATGTCGTTCGCGTACAGCACCTGCTCGGTCGGGAGCTCCGAGGTCACCACCGCCGAGGCGAATTCGGGACGGGCGCGAAGCTCCTCCCGGATCCGGTCGAGGGCGGCAACCGCCGCGGGGCCGTCCGGATAGGTGGAGTTCGGCAGGTAGAGCTTGATGCTCCGCTCCTTCGACTCGCTCACCGGGGTGAATCCCGGCTTCGAGGTGCGCGAGGCGCTGACCTTCAAGCTC
>JANQLR010000183.1 GCA_028280525.1 Longimicrobiales bacterium | reverse complement strand
CTTCCCTGCGCCGAGGAATCCGGAGAGAACGGTGACGGGGAGGCGGCCGCCGGGGGTGACGGGACGTGGGGTGGGGCTCATGGAGGTCGGTCCGGCTCTCTTCGGGGGGCTCCCAGTCGGGTGCGCGAGCGTTCGCCACGCCCGTGCTGCAAGCGGCTTGCGGTCGCAAGTAAGTGCAAGTGCGTTGCAGATGCAACCCGCTCGCTCTATCCTCGATGAACGCGATCTTCCGATGCTCGAGGCGGAAATGGGACTCACGAAGGACGAAGCTCTCCAGCGGCTGCGCACGCGCGGACTCCGCGCGACGGCGCCGAGGCTCGCGGTGCTCCGTGTCCTCTCCGAGGCCACGGGCCCTCTATCCCACAGCGAGGTCGTGCAGCGTCTGGGCGAGGTCGACTGGGATCCGGCGACGACGTACCGGAACCTCGTGAAGCTTCGGGATGCGGGTCTCGCGCCGGTGGTGAGCCGCGTCGACGGGATGGACCGCTACGCCCTCTCCGGGGAGCGTGACGCCGAGCACCGCCACCCTCACTTCCTCTGCGAGGACTGCGGCCGCGTCGCGTGCCTGCCGGACGAGCTGACGGAGTCGCTCTCGGTCGACGGTCCGTGGGGGGAGTCGATCCGAAAGGCGATGGTCCAGCTGCTGGGTGCCTGCCCCGACTGCCTGGCTCAGCCGGGGTAGCGAAGCATCACCCGCGTTCGGCTCCACTCGGGATCGCCCCGGCCGAAGGGGCTCCCCGCCGGCCCTCCCACCACCGCACCCCCGCCTGCAGGGCGACCGCAACGGCGCCCACGATCAGGACGAGGACGAGCCACCGCAGTACGGTGGCGGCGAAGGCGAGGTCGAGGACGGGCGCCGCCAGATCGTACGCGAGGAAGGCGGCCCCCCGCTCCGTCATCCAATGCCACCCGGTGTGCGCGATCAGCACGCTGAGGACGATCACCCACATCCGCTCCGAGGCGGCGCGCCGGTAGAGGATCCCGAGCGCGGGCACCGCCACCGCGAGGAAGGCGAGCTGGCCCAGCTCGACTCCGACGTTGAAGGCGAGGAGCGAGCTGAGCAGGTGGCTGCCCGCGAACTGGAGCGATTCGGTGAGGAGAAAGGAGAAGCCGAAGCCGTGGATCAGCCCGAAGCCGAAGGCGATTCCCCACCGACGGTCGAGCCGCGCGGCGACGACGTTCTCGATCGCCATCCAGACGATCGAGGCCGCAATCAGCGTCTCGATCAGCGGGGGGAACCAGAGGACGTTCGGAGTCATCCCGAGCGCCGCGGCGATCAGGGTGATCGAGTGGGCGACCGTGAACCCGGTCACGATCGGCACGAGTCCCCAGAACCGGCGGAAGGGGATGACCAGGCAGAGGAGGAAGAGGATGTGGTCGATCCCGCCGAGGATGTGCCAGAAGCCGAGCGCAACGAAGCGCGACGTCGCGAACCACCAGCTCGGGTCGAGCTCGACCAGCCCCGGGTTCCCCTCGTAGCGGAAGACCCGCTCCACCCCGGACGGCGGCTGGAAGCGGAGCACCGTCTCGGTCCGGATCCCGAGGTGCGCCAGATCGGGGTGAATGGAGAAGTCGGCGTTCGCCGAGGCGATCGGGTACTCGAGCAGCACGTCGAGGAGCGCCTGCGCACCGGGGAGCTGGACGTCCGCCGGAAGGGGAGCGGACCGCACGTTCGCGAGAGCCGTCTCGTAGTCGAGGAAGGAGCGGTCCGATGGACGGTCGATCCGGGTCGCGACGATCCGCGGGGCCTCGAGTCGGCGTCCGCCCTCTTCGAAGGCGAGGTAGGCGACGATCCACTGGGCGACGAGGTCGTTCAGGAGGGGCGTCGCGGCCTCGATGTCGAGCCAGCCCGGACCCCGGACGGGGAAGTCCACGTCCCGCATCGAGAAGAGGGGGACGCGAACGAGCACGCGAAGGACGTCCGCCTCGGGACGAACGAAGGCCTGAACGGTGACGTCGGATGGGATCTCGTGGGCCTCCTGCTCCGCCGGGAGGGCGAGGAGCAGGAGGAGGGCGAGGAGGACCGACGGGAGTGCCCGAACCGTCATGACGCGGGGGTGAGGGTCGCTGGCGAGAAGCCTCGAAAATGCGTACGGTGGGCGCTTGAAGCCACCGGCGGGAGATGCATCGAATCCGGCCGGAGACAGGCGTCCCGCCGGAGCAGAGTCCCATGACCATTCGTCGTCCTCGAACCGCTGCCCTCGCCCTGGTGGCGGGGATCGCCCTCCTGACCTTCGGCGCGGACGTGCTCGAGAGCGCGGCCGAGTCGAGGACCCGGGCGGACGCGCCGATCTTCGAGGTCGACCCCTTCTGGCCGCAGCCGCTGCCGAACCACTGGATCCTCGGATCGGTCGTCGGCGTCGGCGTCGACTCGCGGGATCACGTCTTCATCATCCACCGGGCTGCGTCGCTGAACGCGCGCACCGAGGCGGGCGCGGCGCAGGACCCCCCGACGAGCGAGTGCTGCCTCGCCGCGCCGCCCGTCCTGGAGTTCGATCCCGAGGGAAATCTGGTGAATGCGTGGGGCGGCCCCGGGGACGGCTACACCTGGCCGAGCTCGAACCACGGCATCACCGTCGACCCCAACGACAACATCTGGATCGGCGGGAACGGCGGCGGCGACTCGCACATCCTGAAGTTCAGCCGGGACGGCGAGTTCCTGATGCAGATCGGGATCCCCGGTCAGCAGGTGAACTCGAACTCGCGCGAGCACTTCGGGCGGGTCGCGAAGATCGCCTTCGACGCGACCGGTGACGAGGCGTACCTGGCGGACGGCTACGGGAACCGCCGGGTGGCGGTGATCGATGCGAACACCGGAGAGTTCCTCCGCTACTGGGGCGCCTACGGGAACGAGCCGAGCGACGAGTCGACCGGGCCGTACGACCCCTCCGCGCCGCTGTCGCAGCAGTTCCGTACCCCGGTGCACTGCGCGGACCCGTCCAACGACGGACTCCTCTACGTCTGTGATCGCGCCAACGACCGCCTTCAGGTCTTCGAGAAGGACGGCACCTTCGTCACCGAGAAGATCATCGCGCCGATGACGCGTGGAGACGGTTCGGTGTGGGACGTCGCCTTCAGCCGCGACCCCGAGCAGACGTACATGTACGTGGCCGACGGGAAGAACATGAAGGTCTACGTCATGGATCGGCGCTCGCTCGAGATCCTCACGACCTTCGGCGACGGGGGACGCCAGCCCGGCCTCTTCTTCGCCGTGCACTCGATCGCGACGGACTCCGAGGGCAACATCTACACGACCGAGACCTACGAGGGGAAGCGGGTGCAGAAGTTCGTGTATCGGGGGCTCGGTCCGGTGACCGAGATGGATCAGGGCGCGCTCTGGCCCGCCGGGGAGCGGGGCGGGAACTAGGGCCCGCTCCCGCGGGCCTCGGCAGCGGGGATGCCTCCGCACCCGAGGCCCGAGCGTGCCCCGCCTGTTCCTCGCCGTCGCGTCGAGCGCCATCCTCGCCCTCGTCTCGGGCTGCCAGTCCCACGTGGATCCGCACCCCGTCGCCGAGGCGACCTGGGTCGGGAGCGCTGCATGCGTGGAGTGTCATGCCGCGCAGTTCGAGGGGTGGACCGGCTCCCACCACGACCGGGCGATGCAGGCTGCGACCCCCGAGACGGTACTCGGCGACTTCTCCGGCGTTGAGCTGACCTCCGGCGGCGCGACCTCGCGCTTCCACCGCACCGGCGACGACTTCACGGTCCGTACGCGGGGCCCCTCGGGCCGACTCGAGGAGTACCGCGTCGACTACACCTTCGGGGTCGAGCCGCTGCAGCAGTACCTGGTGTCCTTTCCCGGTGGTCGCCTCCAGTCCCTGCCATTCGCCCGGGACGCGCGGCCT
>JANQLR010000174.1 GCA_028280525.1 Longimicrobiales bacterium | reverse complement strand
CGAGGCACGGATCCGGGCCGCCATGTCGCGGTTCACCCGACCGACCTCGACGCCCGCCGCCGAGAGGCGCACTCCGTTCGGGCCGACCCACTCGTGCGTGCACCCGAGAGAGTCCAGGATCTCGAGCAGGGTGAGCACGTCCCGGATTCTCGGGACGTTCTCGAGCGTCACCGGCTCCTCGGTGAGGAGGGCGGCCGCGAGACAGGGGAGCGCGGCGTTCTTGTTGCCGGCGGGACGGATACGACCGGAGAGGGTCCGGCCGCCTTCGACGAGGAAGGTCGACATGGAGGAGGGGGAAGGCCGAGGGGGGCGAGGAGGAACGGGCGCGTCAGGATACCGGAGCGGTCGGGGAGCGAGCAACAGGGTCCTCCAGGGGGCGATGCGGGGGTTGGAAGTGGGCGACGCGGGGCCGCCGCTCCCCGAGGTCGCACGACTCGTGCCACGGCCGCCCGGTGGTTTCCCCCTCGATTGCTCGGACCCCCCCGGATCGACTACCCTCCGTCCGCTCGTCCCCTCCGCATTCGCCGTCCTCCCCCGCGCCTCATGCGACTCGCCGACCTCGTCCGCCCCGAGTGGATCGCCACCGACCTCCGCGCTCCCGACCGCGACTCCGCACTCGGGTGGATCGCGGACCGGCTCGAGGCGATCGGAGCGATCCCCGACGCCGCTCCGGTCCGAGCCGCGCTGATCGCCCGCGAAGCGTCGCATACCACGGCGATGGGCCACGGAATGGCGATCCCGCACACCCGGGTCGAGGGGCTCGACGCGCCGGTGCTGATGGTCGTGTCGGCGAAGGAACCGATCCGCTTCGCCGAGTCCCCCGTGGCGAGCATCGACGACCCGGACGCGGACGGAACGGTGCGACTCTTCTTCGTCCTCCTCTCCCCTCCCGGACACGAGGGGCACCACATCAAGACGCTGGCCCGCATCGCCCGGCTCACCCGGGATCCGAACTTCATCGAGGGCATCCTGTCGGCGGAGTCCGAGTCGGGTGTCCACGAGGCGATCCTCCGCGTGGACGGGGAGCACGTGTAGTGCAGCTCCTCATTGCAGTCGTGAACGACGAGGAGAAGATCGACGAGATCCTCTCCGGCTTCCTCGAGCTCGGGATCACCGGGGCCACGATCCTCTCCAGCGAGGGGATGGGCCGCCTCCTGACCCACGACATCCCGATCTTCGCCGGTCTGCAGACGCTCCTCGGTGGCACCCGTCCGCAGAACCGCACGCTCTTCTCCGTGCTGTCGGACGAGCAGGTCGACGACGCCGTGGCGCTCCTCCAGGACGTGTGCGGCAACCTCTCCGCGCCGGCGACCGGCATCGCCTTCACCCTCCCGGTCTCGCGGGTCGTCGGACTGGCGCCCGAGCTGGGGGGCGCCGCGCTGGAGTAGGTCGGGCCGGTGGACCCCCTCGTCAGCATCCTCGCCCTGATCCTCCTCGCCCTCCTGGGGGCGCGCTTCTCGTTCTCGACGGAGACGGTCGCGGAGGGCCCCCGGCTCCTCTTTCGCACCGGGCTGCACTTCCTCCTGATCGGCTTCCTCCTCGGCCCGGAGGCGCTCGGCTTCGTCACGCGCGAGGCGGCGGATCAGTTCACCCCCCTCCTGGGGCTGGGTCTCGGGTGGATCGGGATCCACTTCGGACTCCAGCTCGATCGGACGAGCATCGCCCGCTTCCCGAAGGGGTACGCCGCCTCCGCAATCCTGCAGGCCGCGATCTCCTTCGCAGTGATCCTCGGGGTGGGACTTCTCGTCGCGAACCTGCTCGGCTACGAAAGCGACGCGGTTCGGCTCGGGGTCCTGGGGTTGGCGGCCACCGGATCGGTAACCGCTCCGGCCGGGGTGGCGATGGTGTCGGCCAACTTCCGCGCTCGCGGGCGGGTGCGAGAGCTCCTCTTCTTCATCGCCTCCGTGGACGGGGTCGTCGGGATCGTCGCGCTCGCGGCGATCTACGCCGGGTTCCACGGCTCGACCGCGGTGGTCGAGGCACCGGACTTCGCGCCGTGGTGGTTCTGGGACCTCGCCACCGTCGGGCTCGCCGTGCTCTGCGCCGTCCTCCTCCTCTGGCTCACCCGCCTCGGCCCGCGCCGCGAGGAGCTGGTCCTCTTCCTGCTGGGAATCAGCGCCCTCGCGAGCGGCGCCGCGCTCCAGCTCCAGCTGTCGCCCCTCTTCATCGGGACCGCCGTCGGCGCGATGGTCGCGAACACCTCGCGCTACCACCAGCGCATCTACCAGACGATGGCGCGCTGGGAGCAGCCGATCTACATGATCCTCCTCCTGCTGGCCGGTGCCTTCCTGCGCTTCCCGACCTGGGTCGTGCTCCCGCTCGCCCTCGGCTTCGCGGTGGTTCGCTTCGGGGCCAAGACGCTCGCCGGTGCGGTCGTGGCGGCCGGAGTCCCCCTCCCCTTCCGGCCTCCACGCCGGCTCGGACTCGCCCTCCTCCCGCAGGGGGGAATCGTCCTGGCGATGGCGCTCTCTCTCACCCTCTTCCTGAGGGAGAGCGACCCGACGGTCGGCGATGCCGCCGTCCTCGACCTCCTCTTCGGGGTCATCGTCCTCGGGGTCGTCCTCTCCGACCTTGTCGGGCCGATCCTGACGACGGCCGTGCTGCGCGCCGCCGGTGAGCTGCAGATCGAGCCCGGGACGAACGGGCAGGTCTCATGAGCGATCCCTTTCGCCTCGCCCTGCACCAGACCGCACCCGTCCGGTTCGCCCCCGAACGGAACGTGCAGGAGGCCGCGCGGCGGGTGAGCGCGGTCGACGCCGACCTGCACCTCTTTCCCGAGCTCTCGCTCACCGGGTACGACCTGGGCGGACGGGCGCGGGAGTTCGCACTCCCGGAGGACGGGGCGCCGCCCACCCTCCCCGGCGTCGAGGTGCCGCACGGCGCGGTCGCCCACGGGACGCCCTTCGCCGCCCCGGACGGGCGCCTCTTCAACGGTCTGGGCGTCGCCCGAGGTGGCCGGTGGGTGCACCGGGTACGCAAGGTCCACCTCCCCACCTACGGCGGCTTCGACGAGGGTCGCATCTTCGCACCCGGTCGTCGTGCCCCCGAACCGGTCGAGATCGCGGGCTGGAGGGTCGCCTTCCTGATCTGCGAGGACCTCTGGCACCCCATCCTCTCCTGGTTCGCCGCGATCCGAGGCGCCGACCTGATCGTCTGCGCCGCCGCTCCGCCGGGGCGCGGGATCCACGGCCCGGAGGGCGGGCCGCGATACGCCTCCGCGGAGTCGTGGCGGGTCCTGGCCTCGGCGATCGCGCGACAGTACGGCCTCCCGGTCGCGGTGTGCATGCGGGTCGGGATCGAGGGCGCCTTCCTCTACGCCGGCGGCTCCTTCGCCGTGGGCGCCACCGGCGAACGGATCGCGCTGGCCTCGGAGTCCGATCCCGAAACGCTCTCGCTGACCTTCGATCGCGACGAGCTGCACCGCGCCCGTCGTCCCTTCTCCCACCTCCGCGACGCGGACCCGGCGTGGGTCCACGCCGAACTCGGGCGAGTCCTCGGACTCCCGGACGGCGCGGGAGGGTGACCTCGGCTCCCGAGGCTCGGGCACGGGACGCCGTCGTGGCGTGGCTGGGCGAGGAGTACGCGCGAGCCGGAGCAACCGGAGTCGTGGTCTTCGATGGCGGGGCCGGCGAGCGAAGGCTCGTCGAGCGGTGGCTCGCGGGGTCGCAGCTCGGCGTCGAGGGCGTCGCGGAAGAGGCGCGCTCGCCCCTTCACGCCGCGGCCGACCTCGCCTCCGATCGCCCCGACAGGCTGGCCGTATCGCTCCGCACCAAGGGTCGGATCCTCCTGGACGGGCCGCTCCCCGCACTGCACCCGCTGGGAGATCTGTGGGGATTCGAGCTGGCGGCGTGGGGAGTGGAGGCGCGCGCCCCAACCGGCTTCGACGACCCCGACGAGTGGGAGCGCGTCGAACGGGCGCTCGCGGAGGGGCTCGACGGGGGACGCGGGCTTCGGCGGGCCCTCTCGGTGCTGGGACCCGATCGTGCCGACGCAGTAGAGGAGCGTGTCACTCGCACGGCGGCGACGACGCGGGTGCGACTCCCGAAGCTCGGGTGGTGGACGATCGGGGTGGACCCGCCCCTCGGCTGACCCGGCGCGGTCCGCGGGGCCGCTGTCCGCCCCCGACGGGGCGCGTTAGACTCCGACCATGGCCTTCCGCTCGCTCCTCCTTCAGGCGGCGCCCGCCCGGGATCTCCTCGGGACCGCCGCCGACGTCTCGATCGTCCTGGTCGGGCTCCTCGCCCTGGTCGGGATCTTCGGGCTGCTCTTCCTCTTCTCGCGCCTGCGCCGCGTCATGGATCGGCTCGACGAGGTCGTGGGAGGGATGAAGGGGAAGGCCGACCCCCTCCTGGAGAAGGGGACCGGGATCGCGGCCAACGTCGAGTTCATCACCGCGACGGTCCGACAGGACGTCGAGGGGTTGAACCGGTCGGTGCAATCGCTCTCGGCGCGGCTCCAGCAGGCCTCCGAACGGATGGAGGAGCGCATCGAGGAGTTCAACGCCCTCCTCGAGGTCGTGCAGGGCGAGGCCGAGGAGGTCTTCATCGACACCGCCTCGACCGTCCACGGCGTCCGCGCCAGCGCGGGCGAGCTGACCCGTCCCCGGACGGGGGAGACGGAGGCGGCAGCCCCTACCCGTGCCGAGTCGCCGGCCGGGGACTGAATCGGTTCGGCGACGGGGCGAGACGATGGTCCTTCGACTCCTCCTGGCCCACCTCGCGATCGCGCTCGTCTCGGCCTCCGAGCTGCACGCCTGGGGACCCGGGACGCACATCGCCCTCGGCGAGATGGTCCTCGGCGCCCTTCACCTCCTCCCGCCAGCCGTCCGCGCCCTTCTGGAGCGGTACCCGATCCACTACCTCTACGGGTCGGTCGCGGCGGACATCAGCTTCGCCAAGAAGTACGTCTCCGAGGGGCGTCACTGCCATCACTGGCCGGTCGGCGAGGAGATCCTCGCCGCGGCGGACACCGACGCACTCCAGGCCGTGGGCTTCGGCTACCTGTCGCACCTCGCGGCGGACACCATCGCGCACAACCTCTACGTGCCCCGGCGCCTCCTCCTCACCTCCACCACCGCGGCGGTCGGGCACACCTACTGGGAGCACCGCATGGATGTGCACCTGGGGCGGGACTACCTGGAGAAGGCGCGACGGCTCGTGCTCGGACACGACCACGAGGACGCGGATGCGCTCTTCGATTCGGTCCTCGAATCGACGCTCTTCTCCTTCCGCACGAACCGCCGGATCTTCCGCGGCATGATCCAGGTCCAGGGCGACGCGCGCTGGCAGACGGTCTTCGATCAGGTGCTGCGCCGGTCGCGATTCGAGATCGACGAGCCGTTGATCGATCGCTACCTGGCGCACTCCTTCGAGTCGATCGTCGCCTATCTGACGGATCGCGCGGACTCCTTCCCGGCCGTGGAAGATCCCGTCGGGGAGGTGAACCTGCGGCTGGCGAAGAAGGTGCGGCGCCTGGCACTCGCCGACGGCGCCTACCACCGGCCCGAACTGCTCGGGGAGATGGCGGACGACTTCTTCCCCTTCCCGGAGCGGAGCTTCGAGTACTGGCGGGCGCGGGAGGCGCTGCCCTAGATCTCCCAGTCCTTCTCCAGCTTCGCGTAGCGGATCAGCAGCTTCTTCCGCCCGACCTCGTCGAAGTCGACGGTCACCTTCGTGTCCTTGCCGAAGCCGCTGATCTCCACGACCCGCCCGGAGCCGAAGGTGGCGTGGGCGACGCGCTCCCCCTTCACGTAGCGTGGGGCGTCCTGGTTCAGGCTCCCCTCGTCGATGTCGACCCACTTCCCGCCCCCGGAGAAGCCCTCCCGCTCGAAGCTCTCCTGGCGGTTGCGGCGCCGGTGGGGCGTGCTCGACTGGGACGCCGTCAACGTCGGCGTCATTCGCGGTTCGACGAGCGCCTCGGGGATCGACTCGGCGAAGGGGCTCAACCGCCCGAACATGAAGTCGCCCGCCCGCCGGCGCTGCCGGGCGTGGGTCACGTACAGCTTGTCCTCGGCCCGCGTGATCCCGACGTAGAAGAGCCGCCGCTCCTCCTCCATCTCGGAGGGTTCGTCGTAGGCGCGGGAGAGAGGAAAGAGACCGTCCTCCAGCCCCGCCAGGAAGACGTGCGGGAACTCCAGCCCCTTGGCGTTGTGCAGCGTCATGAGGGTGACGGTGTCGGCGTCCGGATCGACCCGATCGATGTCCGCGACGAGGGCGACCCGCTGGAGGAAGAGGTCGAGCTCGGTGAAGGCGTCGATCTCCTCGGGATCGAGCTCCTCGAGGAGGTCCTTGTCGAACTCGAGGGCGCCCGCGATGAGCTCCTTCACGTTGTCCGCGCGGTCCTCCCCCTCCGGCCCCTCCTCCTCGAGCTTCCGGAGGAGGTCCAGCTCCTCGATCAGCTCCTCCAGAAGGAGCCCGACCCGCACCGTCGCCGCACGGGCCGAGTACCGCTGGATGAGGTCGGCGAAGGTCGCGAGCGAACGACCGGCCCCCTTCGGCACCACAGCCGCCTCCTGCGCGCCCCGGGCCGCCTCGAGGAGGGGGATCCCCTCCCCCGCCGCCCAGTCGCGCAGCCGCTCGAGCGAGGCTGCGCCGATCCCGCGGCGCGGGTAGTTCACCACGCGCAGGAAGGCGTCCTCGTCGAGCGGGTTGGAGATGAGGCGGAGGTAGCCGAGGACGTCCTGGATCTCCCGCCGCTCGTAGAAGCGGACCCCGCCGACGATCTGGTACGGCACGCGCTTCTGACGGAAGGCGTCTTCCAGCGCGCGCGACTGGGCGTTGGTGCGGTAGAGGACGGCGAAGTCGCGGTAGTTGTGAAGCCCGGGTCCGTTCTCGTAGCGGCTCTCGATCTCGCTCACGATCCAGCGGGCCTCGTCCCGCTCGTCGAAGCACTCGACGCGGGTGATCGGCTCTCCGCCCTCGCGGTCGGTCCGGAGCGTCTTCCCCTTCCGATTGAGGTTCTGCGAGATGACCGCGTTGGCCGCGTCGAGGATGACCGAAGTGGAACGGTAGTTCTGTTCCAGCCGGACGACGGCGGCACCGGGGTAGGTCGACTCGAAGTCGAGGATGTTCGAGATGTCCGCCCCTCTCCACCCGTAGATCGACTGATCGTCGTCGCCGACCACCATCAGGTTCCGGTGCTCGCCCGCGAGGAGTTCGAGGAAGCGGAACTGCGCCCGGTTCGTGTCCTGGTACTCGTCCACCAGGACGAAGGCAAAACGATCGCGGTAGCGGGCGAGGAGCCCCGGGTTCGACTCGAAGAGCTCGACCGGCTTCACGAGCAGGTCGTCGAAGTCGAAGGCGTTCTGATCCCGCAGCGCGCTCTGGTAGACCGGGTAGACCCTCGCCACGGTCCGCAGGAAGAGGTCGAAGTCGCTCTCGTGGTCGGACACGAACTGCGCCGCGTTGACGAGCTGGTTCTTCGCCCCGCTGATCGCCGAACGAACCGCCTTCGGATTCCACCGCTTGGTGTCGATCTGCAGGTCGTCCTGCGTCCGCTTGATCTGACGCAGCGCCTGCTCGGCGTCGAAGATCGTGAAGGTGCTGGTGAAGCCCACCTGCTCGGCGTGACGCCGGAGGATGCGCGCTCCCAGGGCGTGGAAGGTCCCGATCCACATCCCCCGCGGCTCGCCCCCGAGCATGCGTCCGATCCGCTCCCGCATCTCCCCCGCCGCCTTGTTGGTGAAGGTGACGGCGAGGATGCGATCGGCCGGGACGCCGTGCTCCTGAACCAGGTGCGCGACGCGGGTCGTCAGGACGCGGGTCTTCCCGGATCCGGCGCCGGCGAGGACGAGGGCGGGGCCGTGGACGTGCTCGACCGCCTGACGCTGCTCGGGGTTGAGACCGTCGAGGAGTTCGAGGGCGGAGAAGAGGTCGTTCACGCGTGCGGACGGGAGGATCGGACGGCCGGGGATCGCGCTCCCCTCAGACCTTCGCGGGGAGGCGGATGACGAAGGTCGCACCCTCCGGGCGTCCGTCCAATAGCTGGATGCGACCCCCGTGGACCCCCTCGACGATGCGCCGGGAGAGGGCGAGTCCGACCCCCCATCCTCCCGACTTCGTGGTGATCCCCGGCTCGAAGATCCGGTCGCGGATCTCGGGGTCCACGCCGGGTCCGGTGTCGCTGATCCGGATCGCGACCAGGTCGTTCTCCTGCCGGGCACGGATCTCGATCCGACCGGTACGACCCGCCATCGCGTCGAGCGCGTTCTTCACGACGTTCTCGAGCGCCCAGGCGAGGAGGACGGGGCTGCCGAGGATCGGCGGCGTAGCCTCGGCGATCTCGACCCGCAGCTTCGCTCCGGCCCCGAAGCGGGGCAGACGCGCCCGGATGTATCCCTCGAGCTCGGCGAGGAGCTGGCGGACGTCGAGCTCCTCCAGCTCCGGTTCGCGGCCGATGAGCTCGAAGCGGTGCGAGACCCGCTCCAGCCGCTCGAGGTCGTCCGCGATCGCGTCCGCCACCTCGCGCTCCCCGAGATCCCCGGGGCGCTCGTCCGGGGTGAGCCGGAGCACCTCCAGCCACCCCTGGAGCGAGGAGATCGGCGTCCCCAGCTGGTGCGCCAGCTCGCGCGCCATGCTCGTCCACGCCCGCTCCTGCGCCGCCCGTCGCTGTTCTCGCAGGACGGTGAAGGAGACGAAGACGATCAGGAGGATGCCGAAGACCTGAAGGGGCGGGATCCAGCGGAGTCCGCGCACCTCCGGCGTATCGCCGTAGTGGATGTGGGTCACGTTCGGATCGCCGACCGGGGGATTCCGCAGGTCGAGCGAACGGACGTACCGTCGAGTCCGCTCCTGGCCGTCCGGGGTGCTCAGGTCGACGTCGAAGGGGAGGTTCTCGACGATCAGGACGGTGTCCTGCGGCCCGGTGACGACGAGGGGCACACCCGTCGCCACGATCATCTCGCGCAGCCGGAAGAGGGCGGTCTCCGCCGCGGTCGGATCGGGGCTCTGCGACGCCGCCTGCACTTCGGCGAGGAACTCGCTGAGCGCCTCCGAGTTGGAGCGCATCGCCTCCACGATCCGCTGCGTGTACAGCAGCCAGGAGACGAGGAGAAAGAAGAAGAGGGTCGCCAGCGCGACCGGCCACCGGATCAGAGCGTCCCTCCAGGCGGGCGCGTTCGACTCGAGCGGGCGTCGTCCCACACGGGACGGGCACTCACCTCAGGCCGGTACGATACGCTCCAGACCGGTATGCTCGCGAACCGCCTCGGGGAGGAGCACGCTCCCGTCCTCCTGCTGTCCGACCTCCAGGAGCGCGGCCACGATCCGCGGCAGGGCGAGCGCCGACCCGTTCAGGGTGTGCACGAACTCCGGCTTCTCCCCCGGGGCCGGACGGTAGCGAAGTCCCGCACGACGCGACTGGAAGTCGGTGAAGACCGAGCAGCTCGACACCTCGAGCCACTGTTCGACCCCGGGCGCCCACACCTCCAGGTCGTACGTCATCGCCGAGCTGAAGCCGGTGTCCCCGGCGGCGAGGAGGAGGCGCCGGTAGTGCAGTCCGAAGAGCTCGAGCAGCTCCTCCGCCTCGCGCGTGAGCTCCTCGAGCGCCTCCCGTGAGCGCTCCGCGGTTTCGTAGCGGACGAGCTCGACCTTGTCGAACTGGTGGACGCGCAGGAGCCCGCGCGTGTCCTTCCCCGCCGCGCCGGCCTCGCGCCGGAAGCAGGGCGAGTACGCCGTGTACCGGACCGGCAGGTCATCCGCTGCGAGGAGTTGGTCGCGGTGGAGGTTCGTGATCGGCACCTCGGCGGTCGGAATGAGCCAGAGGTCGTCCCGCTCCGAGAGGTACGACTCGTCCGCGAACTTCGGCAGCTGTCCGGTCCCGGTGAGGGTGTCGCGGGTGACGAGGTAGGGGACGCGCAGCTCGGTGTAGCCGTTTCGCTCGGTGTGCCGGCGGAGGAAGAGGTCGATCAGCCCGCGCTGGAGTCGGGCTCCGGCGCCCTTGAGCACCGGAAAGCCCGAACCCGAGATGCGGGCGCCGCCGGGGAAGTCGAAGATCCCGAGCGCGTCGCCGAGCTCCCAGTGCGGCTTCGGGTCGAAGGTGAAGGTCGCCGGCTCACCCCAGCTCTTCTCGACCCGGTTCGCCTCCTCCCCGCCCTCCGGAACCTCCGCGAGCGGCAGGTTCGGGAGCGTGAGCAGGAGCTCCTCGATCCCGGCCTCGGCCTCGCGGACCGAGTCGTCGATCCGGCCGATCTCGTCTCCGAGCTCCCGCATCGCCACGATCAGGTCGTCGGCGTCCTCTCCGGCCCGCTTGCGCTCCCCGATCTCCTTCGACGCGGCGTTCCGCCGCGCCTTCAGCTCGTTGACGCGGGTCAGACCGTCTCGGCGGACCTCGTCCGCTTCGAGGGTGCGGTCGACCGCCTCGGAGTGGTCGGTGCCCCGGCGCGCGAGCGCAGCGAGGACCTCGTCGCGCTCCTCGCGGAGCCGTCGCAGATCGAGCATGGAATCAGGGCCTGTTCACGCCCTAGTTGGGCGGGACGAGGTCGCGGTTGTTGCAGACCGGGTTGTTGTCGTAGCGGAACTCGGCCACTCCGAGATCGACGTCGACCGAGAGCGGCTCGACCTTCGCGTAGTAGTTGCAGCGCTGTCCGAAGTTGTTTCCCACCTCCAGCGTCCGCACCGCGTAGAGCGCGCCCACCTCGATCGGTACGGGCTCCGTGTTGAAGTAGCGCGCGGTGTCCGCCGGCGCCTCGCGCAGCTCTTCGAAGGAGGGGGCCTCGACGCGGGTGACCCCGGCCTCGGATTCGATGCCGAGGAGGCGGGGCGTCACGAAGACGAGCACGCCGTCCTGGGTGTCGACCGCGATGTCCCACGATCCGGAGGCCGTCGACGCCTCCACCTCGACCCGAAAGCGACTGTTGAAGTTGAAGGCCGAGGCGAGGTTGAGCTCGGGCCGCGCGAGCGAGAAGAGCGCCACGGTGTCCGGGTTTGCCGCCCACGGGGGATTTCCGAAGAGGTCGTCGTCGCACGCCGCCGCCGGGAGGAGGAGGAGCGCCAGCAGCGGAGCGAGTCTGCGCGGGCGAGAGGGGGCGGGTCTGGGCATGGTCGAATCGTGGGTCTGGACGCGGGCGAGGTCCGCCCGAAAGGCGCCGAAGCGTACCGGTGCGGGCGACGGGGTGTCAACCCCGGAAAAGCCGCGCCGTTGCTTGACTCTACACCGGTCGCGGGGTAGGTTCCCCGCCGCTTTCCGACCCCCTCGCAGCGAATCCCCGGTGGCCCCTCTCGAGCCCTCGTCGTCTCCGACTCCGCGACTCCTCCTGGCGGAAGACGAACCGCACATCCGCAGGATCCTGCGGACGGTGCTCGAGGGAGAGTTCGAGCTCGATGTGGCGGTCGACGGAACCGAGGCCATCGCGCGCCTGGAGTCGGACACGCCGTACGACCTCGTCCTCACCGACCTCATGATGCCGGGCCACTCCGGCCTGGACGTGCTGGCTCGCGCCCGGCGACTGCCCCACCGGGGCGGCCTCCCGGTGGTGATGCTCACCGCCAAGGGCCAGGACGCCGACCGGGAACGGGCCGGCTCGCTCGGGGTGGACGACTTCATTACCAAGCCCTTCAGCCCGAAGAAGCTCCTTGTCCGCATCCGCGAGCTCCTCGCCGACTGACCACATCGTCGTCCACGTGCTCGCCGGCGGGATCGGATCCCGCTTCTGGCCGATGAGCACCCCGGATCGACCGAAGCAGCTCCTCCCCCTGGCGAGTGAACGCGCGCTGATCGTCGACACCCTCGACCGCGCCCGCACCCTCGCGCCCCTCGAGCGGGTCCGAATCCTGACCGGGAACCACCTCGCCGCACCCTTCCGCGAGGCGATCTCCGACCTGGGGGATCGGCAGTTCCTGATCGAGCCGGCGGCGCGCGGAACCGGCCCCGTCCTCGCGTGGGCCGCCTTCGAGGCGCTGCGGGAGGACCCGGAGGCCGTCCTGGTCTCGCTGCACGCCGACCATCGCATCGAGCCCATCGAGTCCTTCGCCGACCTCCTTCTGGCCGCCGCCGCGCTGGCGAGTCGCGAGCGGCTCCTCCTGACCATCGGCGTCCCCCCGACCCGGCCCGAGACCGGATACGGATACCTCCAGCCCGGCGACACCGTGGCCGAGCACCAGGGGCACGCCGCGCGCCGGGTCGAGGCGTTCCACGAGAAGCCCGGAGTCGAGACCGCGCGGGACTACATCGAGGCAGGGTACCTCTGGAACTCCGGAATCTTCGTGTGGCGAGCCGACGTGCTGCTCGAGGAGGTCCGGGCCCATGCGCCGGAGATCTCCGGCGCCCTTCAGCGGCTGGAGGCGGGGGACGTGGAGGGGTACTTCGACGCCGTCGAGCCGGTGCCGGTCGACGTCGCCGTCCTCGAGCGGTCGTCCCGGGTCGCCACCCTCCCCTGCACCTTCGAGTGGGACGACGTCGGGAGCTGGGCCTCGCTCACGCGTACCCGCGAGGCGGACCCGGCCGGGAACGTGACCCTCGGCGACGCCACCGTGGTGGAGGGGCGCCGCAACGTCGTCGTGGGCGACGCCGGACCGGTGGTGGTCTGGGGGGCGGACGACCTCGTCGTGGTCCGGACCCGGGGCGTGACCTTCGTGACTCCCCGGGAGCGAGCTCCCGATCTGAAATCGCTCCTCTCGCGTCTCCCCGAGGCGCTCCGCACCCCGGAGGTGTGACGACGATGCCCTCCCCCGTCCTCTACCTCTACGACGACCTCTCGGCCCAGGGGTGGTCCCCCTTCGCGGAGACGCGGCCGGTCGGCGAGCTCCTCTTCGGGGCGTGGACCCTTCGGCGGCGTGCACTACGCCTCTTCGGAGTCGACGAAGCAGACCACCTGGGGTGCTCGGAGCTCGACGGCTTCTCCGAGCCGGAGGCAGGGGTCCCGGCCGACCTGCCCGACCTCGCCGGTCCGGACGGGGTGCGGATCTGGAACTCGCGGGCGGCGGCGCACCCGGGCGAGCGTCGGGTCCAGCCGGTGACCGAGGCCGCCGTCCTCCGCATCGGGGACGAGGTGGCCGGGCTGGAGCTTCCCCCCGGGGCACCCCTGCCCGGCGTGGACGCGCTGCAGCGGGTCTTCTCCGGCCTGGGCGGCGTCGACCTTCCGCCGGCGGCGGTCGAGATGCGGGGCGTGATGCTGGCCGGGCCGTGGTCGCTCGTCGAGGCGAATGCGGAGATGCTCGCCCTCGACCTGCACGACGGCTTCGAGATGCGCCCCGGTCCCCTCCCGGATGGGGTGTACCTGCAGGGTCCGCCGCACCTGTCGGTCGGGGAGGGAGTCGAGATCGGCCCGGGCGTCGTCCTGGACACGCGCGGGGGACCGATCCGGCTCGACGACGGTTGCGTGGTGGAGGGTCCGGCACGACTCGTCGGCCCCCTCCGCCTCGGTCCGGAGTGCATCGTCTTCGGCGGTGCCCTGGCGCGCCTGTCGGCCGGCCCCGTCTGCAAGCTGCGCGGCGAGATCGCAGACTCGGTGATCTGCGGCTACTCGAACAAGGCGCACGACGGCTTCCTGGGTCACGCCCTGTTGGGCCGCTGGGTGAACCTCGGCGCCGGGACCACGAACTCCGACCTCAAGAACAACTACTCGACGATCCGGATGACGACCGGCTCGGGCACGCACGAGACCGGGCTCGTGAAGGTCGGCGTTCTGCTCGGCGACCACGTGAAGACCGGGATCGGGACCCTCTTCAACACGGGGACCGCGGTCGGTGCGGGGAGCAACGTCTTCGGCGGCGGCATGCCCCCGAAGTGGGTCACCCCCTTCTCCTGGTGGTGGCCCAAGGGCCATCGCCCCTTCCGCTTCGCCCGCTTCGAGGAGGTCGCCCGCATCGCGATGGGTCGGCGCAACCAGAGCTGGCCCGAGGGGATGGGGCGGCTCTACCGGCGCCTGCACCGCAAGAGCTGGGAGACCTGGACCGATCCGCTCCCCCCGGGGGCGTGAGGTTCTCCGTACTCGGGAGCGGCAGTCGCGGCAACGCTCTCCTCGTCACCTCCGGTCGCACCCGACTCCTGGTGGACGCGGGCTTCTCGGCGCGCGATCTCGCCCGCAGGCTCGGTGAGGTCGGGGTGGATCCCGACTCCCTCACCGGGATCGTGATCTCGCACGACCACGGGGATCACACCCGGGGGATGGGTGTCTTCGCGCGCCGTCACGGGACCCCCATCTGGATCACCGAGCGGACGCGCGACGCCTGCAGTCGCCTCCTCCGTGGAGGAGAGACGCTCCACCTCTACGAGGCGGGACGGCCCTTCTCGATCGGCGGGCTCCGGATCGAGCCCTTCGTCACCGCACACGACGCGGCCGACCCGGTCGGGCTCGCGGTCGTATGCTCGGAGAGTCGGGCGCGGCTGGGGGTGGCCACCGATCTGGGGCGGCCCACCAGCGGCATCCGGCACGCCCTCTCCGGGTGCGACGTCCTCGTGCTCGAGTCGAATCACGACGAGGGGCTCCTGCAGCAGGCGCCCTACCCCTGGTCGGTGAAGGCACGCATCCGGTCGAGCCACGGGCACCTCTCCAACGAGGCCGCGGCGCGCTTCGCGGTCGAACTCCTCCACCCGGGGCTGAGAGCGGTCATCCTCGCCCACCTCTCCTTCGAATCGAATCGCCCGACGCTCGCGCTGGAGACGGTCGGGGGGGCGCTTCGGCGGGCCGGATTCCGCGGCCGCGTCGAAGTGGCCGATCAGGAGGAGCCGACGCCCCTCACCGCGGTGTCCGAACTCCCGATTCCGGGCGGCGGCGGTCAGCTGACGCTCCTCTGAGGGCCGAAGCGGCGGCGCTCGATGCCGCGCGGTCGATCACGATGCGGCGGCCGGCCGGCACAGGCCGGTCGCGCCGAGGTCGAGGGGTCGGACGGGCGGCTACAGCCCGAAGAGGCGCAGGATGTCGTTCCCGAGCGCCCAGACCATGATCCCCATGATCACGAAGAAGCCGACGTTCGACCACCGGAGGCGCTGCTCGATCGACACCGGCGCCCCCCGGATCGCCTCGATCGCGAGGAAGACGAGGTGGCCCCCGTCCAGGACCGGGATCGGCAGCAGGTTGAGCACCGCCAGGTTGATCGAGAAGAGCGCCATGAAGCGGAGGAAGGGCTGAATCCCGAGCTCCGCGGCCTGACCGGAGGCCTCCCCGATCGTCACGATGCTCCCCATCGCGCGCGGCGAGATGTTCCCCGTCACGAGCCGCCGGAGGAAGCTGAGGATCTCGCTGGTGACCGCGACCGTCTCGTTCCACCCCAGCCGCATCGCCGCCGCCCAACCGATCCGCTCGTAGACGAGGTCGTTCTGCGGTACCCAGACGCCGATCGCACCCACCGTCCGGGTCTCCCCGGTAAGCGGGTCGGTCTGCTCCTGGGCGGCCGGTGTGACGGTCCGCGTCATGCGGCCCCCTCCGCGGTCCAGGTCGATCGGCGTCTCGACCTCGGGCCGGGCGCGGACCTCCCGCACGATGTCGTACCAGGTGGTGACCGCGACGCCGTCGACGGCGACGATCTCGTCTCCCTCCTCCAGACCCGCCCGATAGGCCGCGCCCGACGGATCCACGAGCCCGAGCTCGGCGGGCACCCAGTAGGAGACCGCCGTGGCGAGCCGCGCGCGCGCTTCGAGTTCCACGGGGATTTCGATCGTCGTCGTGAAGGAGGGCTGCTCGGCGCGAACGGTGAGCGGACCGGGCTCGGCCTCGTACAGCCCGTCCCGAACCTGACCCCAGTGCTCGACCTCGACCCCGCCCACCTCGACCAGACGCGATCCGACCGGTAGTCCGGCGAGCGACTCCGTCCCCTCGGGGAGGTACGCCTCTCGCACCTCGCCGACGCGCGTCGTATTCACCTCGGTCGCGCCCCAGAAGCCCGCGATCGAGGTGTAGACGGCGAAGGCGAAGATCATGTTCATGATCACGCCGGCGGAGATCACCAGGGTGCGTGCCCAGATCGGCTTCGCGTCGAAATCCCGTTCGGACGGCTGCCGACGGGGCGTCTCGCCCCCCTCGATCGTCTCCATGACCGCGTCGTCCATCCCGCCCATCTTCACGTACCCGCCCAGCGGGATGGCGGAGAGGACGTACTCGGTCTCGCCGGAGGTGAAGCCGAGGACGCGCGGTCCGAGCCCGATGGAGAAGCGCTCGACGCGGATCCCCACCGCCTTGGCGGCCCAGAAGTGCCCGAGTTCGTGCACGAAGATGAGCACTCCGAGCACGATGATCGTCGCCAGAACCGTCATTCCCTCTCGCCCTCCGGGCGGGCGCCCACGCGCCCTTCGATCGCGTCCCGTGCGGCCTCGCGCGCCTCGCGATCGGCGGCCTGCACGTCATCCACACCGTCTACACGCCGGGCTCCCACCCGGTCCACCCCCGCCTGAACCACTTCGGCCATCTCCAGGAAGGAGATTCGCTCCTCGAGAAATGCGGCCACGGCCACCTCGTTCGCGGCGTTGAAGGCGGCCGGCGCCGCCCCTCCCGCCCGCCCCGCCTCGACCCCGACCCCGAACATGGGGAAGGCGTCGTGATCGATCTCCTCGAAGGTCAGCGGCCCCGATGCGACCGGGTCGTAGCTTCGGAGCTTCGCATCCGACACGCGCTGCGGGTAGGTCAGCGCGTAGAGGATGGGGAGTTCCATCGTCGGGTCCCCGACCTGAGCGAGCACCGACCCGTCCACGAACTCCACGAAGGAGTGGACGATCGACTGCGGGTGCACCACCGCACCGATCCGGTCGTAGTCGAGGCCGTACAGGCGGTGCGCCTCGATCACCTCGAGCGCCTTGTTGGCGAGCGAGGCCGAATCGATGGTGATCTTCGCACCCATGTCCCAGGTGGGGTGACGCAGCGCATCCCCCGGGGTCACCGCCTCGAGTTCGGCCCGCGTCCGCCCGCGGAAGGGGCCGCCGGAGGCCGTGAGGATGAGCCGAGACACCTCCGAGGGCGTACACCCCTGCAGGCACTGGAGGATCGCCGAGTGCTCCGAGTCGATCGGCACGAGCTCTCCCCCCCCGCGCCGCCCCGCCGCGGCCACCAGGTCGCCCCCGGCCACCAGCGATTCCTTGTTCGCCAACGCCAGTCGCTTCCCCGCCTCGAGCGCCGCTAGGG
>JANQLR010000165.1 GCA_028280525.1 Longimicrobiales bacterium | reverse complement strand
TCGGAACGCTCACCGAATACCTTGAGGGGGTCCCGGGGATCCCGAAGCGCAGGAATCGCGTCCGCGTTCCGGCCGCGCGAACCCCCGACCCCTCCCCACCCTCTCGCCCAACCTCATGTCATCACAGAACTTCGACAACCACGCGAAGCTCGTCCCCTCCTACCACTACGTCACGACGCCACTCACCGTGGTGGCGATGGTGCTGGCGGCGCGGGCCCTCTTCATCGATCCGGGGGCGAACGCCCTCCTGCACGCCGCGACGCTCGGGGTGGCCCTCTCCGCGTACTACCACTCCCGGGTCTTCCCGCTCGGGGTGCAGGACCGGTTGATCCATCTGGAAGAGCGGCTGCGGATGGAGCGGGTCCTCCCCGAGGAGCTGCGAGCCCGCATCGACGAGGTGACGATGTCGCAGGCGATCGGCCTCCGCTTCGCCTCGGACGAGGAACTGCCCGAACTCGTTCAGCGCGTGCTCGATGGCGAGTTCGAGAGCCGCAAGGCGATCAAGGCGGCGGTGAAACGCTGGCGCCCGGACGAGCGGAGGGTGTGAGGGACGGAGGCGCCGCGCCTCGTCGGTCCCCGCCTCGTCGGTCCGCGCCCGTCGCGCCCCTCGCTCGTCGACCGCGCGGCAGCCATGCCGCCGCCCCCTGTGCCCCGCCCCGACCGGGCCCAGATTTCGGTGTGGTGTCGTTCCTCATCGCACGGAGGCTCGCATGACCCGGTCGCATCGCAGTGACGCCGATGGGCACGAACCGAGGGGGCTTCGCCCGATGGCGGAGCACTACCTCAAGGACCTCGTCTACGGGGCCAACGACGGCATCATCACGACCTTCGCCGTCGTAGCGGGGGTGGCCGGGGCGCAACTCGAGCCGCGCATCGTTCTCATCCTCGGCTTCGCCAACCTCCTCGCCGACGGTTTCTCGATGGGGGCGAGCAGCTTCCTCTCGATCCGATCCGACGAGGCGGTTCGATCCGCCTCTGGCCTCGCCGTCCTCGAACCGTATCCGGCGCGCCACTCCTTCGCGACCTTCGCCGCCTTCGTGGTGGCCGGGTTCGTCCCCCTCCTCAGCTACGCCTTCAGCGGCGGCGGCGACCGGTTCGGGACCGCCGTGGTCCTGACGCTCCTGACCCTCTTCGGAGTCGGCGCCGCCCGGGCGCTCGTCACCCGGCAGCGGTGGTGGCGCAACGGGCTCGAGATGCTCGCCATCGGGTCGGTGGCGGCCGCGGTCGCCTTCGGGATGGGGGCGCTCATCGAGCAGATCACGCGGTAGGACCGGGGCGCGGATCACCGACCGCCGCGGCTCCACAGCCGTCCTCCCATCGCACCTGCGACGACGAGAGTTCTCGGAGTCGCGGACCTGGTCTCCGACTCGTTCGGGAGCGTGTGGAAGAACGCCTCGCGGGTACTCCCCGACCGGTGTTTGCGGGCGACATCGCCTGGACCTCGGGCGGCGAATCCCGCCGCGAGCGAGGGCCGCGACACCGGCGTCCCCACGCTGCTACGCCGGTACGTCCTCCGGCGTCAGCCGCTCCCCCGTCTCGAGCGTCTCGCGCACCCACCGCCAGATCCGCTCGTCCTGCGCCCTCCGCTCCTCGCCTCGCTTCTGCACGTTGCGGAGGGGAAGCGAGATGCGCGGGTTGCCCTCGAGCCTCTCGCGATTCCGCCAGAGGTAGCTCCAGTACATCGGGGTGATGGGGCAGCTCTTCTTCGGGTGGAAGGCGCACCCGGAGCAGTAGTCGCTCATCCGGTCGATGTAGGCGGCGCCGGAGACGTACGGCTTCGTCGTCATCACCTCGCCGACCCCGAAGGTGCCCATGGCGAGGACGTTCGGCTCGGTCACCCAGTCGAAGGCGTCGATGAAGGCGACCCAGAACCAGTCGGTGATCGCCCGCGGGGAGACGCCGATCAGGGTGGCCAGATTCGAGAGGACCATCAGGCGGGGGATGTGGTGCGTCCACCCGGTCTCCATCACGTCGCGCACCCCCGAGTCGAGGCAGTTCAGACCGGACTCGGTCCCCCACCACGCCGGGAGGACGGGGAGGTCGCCGCCGGGGGTGTCGGGATCGACGCCGCCGTCGATGACGGGGGCGGCCTCCGAGACCGCCGCCTCCGAAACCGCCGCCTCCGAGACCGCGCCCTCCTCACTCCACGCCGTCCAACCCGCGTCCCCCGGCCGCTCCGCGACGGAGAAGCCGAACGACCGGAAGCCGTCCGTCGCCTCGTGCACCCAGCGCATGAACTCCCGCCAGCCGATCACCTGCCGGACGAATCCCTCCTTCGAGTTCAGGGGGAGGTCGGCGGCGAGCGCATCCTCCACCACCTCGCGCGGGAGGATCCGGTGCAGGTTCACCAGCGGAGAGACCCGGGTGTGGAAGAGCCCCTTCGACCGGACCGTCATGTAGTCCTCGTACGGGCCGAAGTGCTCGAGGCACTCCTCCCGCGCCCACTCCCGGAGTCGCCGGGCGTCGGCGGCGGTCGCGGGGAGGGCGGTCGGATCGAGCGCGCCCGGGTGGCGCGCGAAGCGCGACTCGATCAGCTCCACCACCTCGCGCGTGACCTCGTCCGGTTCGAAGAGGGGCGGGGTCGGCGGGGTCGGCTCCCCCTTCCACACCTGCCGGTTGTCGCCGTCGTGGGAGTACCTCCCCCCGACCGGCTTCCCGTCCTCCATCAGGATTCCGGTGCGGTGGCGCACGGCCCGGTAGAAGGCGTCGTTCCGCCACGGCCCGCCCGGCTTCCCCGCCTTCGCGAAGTCCGCCGCCGTGGTCAGCCACCCGTCGTGCGGGAGCCACTCGAGGAGAGACTCGTCGACGAGGGGGCGGAGAAGCTCGCGGAGTTCGTACTCGGCGGGCCGCATCATCTGCAGCGAGCCGAGCTCGTCGATGACTCCGCGCAGGACCGTCGCGTAGTCGTGGCGCGAGGCGAGGTAGCGCACGGCCACGCCGCGTGTGGCCTGCTCGAGGGCGAAGTGGCGCTGGTTCGCGAGGATGAGCGCCAGCTTCTGCCGATGGTACGGGCGCTGACGCGGTCGCCAGAGGGATTCGACGAGGACGACGCCGAGTTCGTCGGGGGCGCGTGCGGCGAGCGGACCGATCCGGTCGGAGAGCTGGTCGTACGCGACGTAGAGCCAGCGGCGGGATTCGGTGGGAGAACCGGCGTGGGCGGCGAGGGCCGCGTCGAGCCGGTCGCGGAAGATCTGCATGGGCACGGCTACCCAGCGGGTGGGGGGCGGTGCCGGTGGACGTGCCGGGCGCCGGGCCGGAGAGCCCGACGAGCGGGGAGCGGCCGGACCGGACCGGATCGCGTCCCTCGCCCCACGGGTAGAGGGCCCGATGTCCGATCTCCTCACCCCGACCGACTCCGGTCTGTACTGCGAAGCGGGCGACTTCTTCGTCGATCCGTGGCGACCGGTCGACCGCGCCGTCGTCACCCACGGGCACGCGGATCACGCCCGCCCCGGCTCGCGAGCCTACCTCTGTGCGCGCGAGGGGGTGTCGATCCTGCGCACCCGGCTCGGGGAGGAGGCGCCGCTCGAACCGATCGGGTGGGGAGAGACGGTGCGGATCGGTCCCGTCGCCGTCTCGCTCCATCCGGCGGGCCACATTCGCGGCTCGGCACAGGTCCGCCTCGAACACCGAGGAGAGGTGTGGGTCGTGACGGGGGACTACAAGCACGGCCGGGATCCCACGTGCACCCCGTACGAACCCGTCCGCTGCAACGTCCTCATCACGGAATCGACCTTCGGACTGCCGATCTACCGGTGGCCCGACCCGCGGGAGGTCTTCCGGGAGATTCGGGCGTGGTGGGCGAGGAACCGCGAGGAGGGCCGAACCTCGATCCTCTTCTCCTACGCGCTCGGGAAGGCCCAGCGCCTGCTCGCGGGGCTGCACGAGGTCGGCGCGGGCGGCGACGGTCCGATCCTCCTTCACGGCGCCGTCGACGCGCTGACGCGCCGCTACGAGGAGGACGGCGTCCCCCTCCCTCCGACGGAGTACGCCACCGTCGAGCGCTCGAAGGCGGAGCGCGGACGGGCCCTCGTGATCGCGCCGCCGAGCGCCGGAGGGTCGAGCTGGATGCGCCGCTTCGGGGCGGTCTCCACCGCCTTCGCCTCCGGGTGGGTGCTGGTGCGGGGCAACCGGAGGCGGCGGGCCGCCGACCGCGGC
This sequence comes from Longimicrobiales bacterium, assembly GCA_028280525.1. Taxonomy (GTDB): domain Bacteria; phylum Gemmatimonadota; class Gemmatimonadetes; order Longimicrobiales; family Gaopeijiaceae; genus Gaopeijia. Next base: position 5,993 of record JANQLR010000165.1, on the reverse strand, counting down.
TTCGTCCTCTCCGATCACGTCGACTGGCCGGAGCTGATGACGACGATCGAGGAGAGCGGCGCGGACAGGATCGGGATCACCCACGGCTTCACCGCCCCGGTGGTCCGCTACCTGCGCGAGTCGAAGGGGATCGAGGCGTGGGAGGTGCCGACCCGATTCGTGGGCGAGGGCGACGACGGCGGCGGGGGTGGGGGTGGGAGCGACGACGGGGGCGAGCGTGGGAGGAGCGGCGGGAACGAGCGTGGGAGCGGCGACGGGAGGAGCGACGGGAACGAGGGCGCGGACGCGGAGGGCGCGGGGGCCACGGAGGAGACGGCGGACACGGCAGATGCGGTCCCCAGGGGGAAATCGGACGCGTGAAGCGCTTCTCCGAACTGGTCTGGGCGCTCGACGCCTCGAACCGCACGAACGACAAGGTCGCCGCGCTGGCGGCGTACTTCCGGGAGGCTCCGCCCGAGGACGCTGTCTGGGCGCTGCACGTCCTGACCGGCCGGCGCGTGAAGCGGGCCATTCAGGGCGGACGCCTGCGCGAATGGGTCGCCGAGGCGGCCGATCTGCCCCTCTGGCTCCTGGAGCGCTCGTACGAACAGGTGGGCGACCTCGCCGAGACGCTCGCCCGCATCCTTCCGGAGCGACCGGCGGCCGAGCGACCCGAGCCGCTCCCGCTTCACCGGCTCTTCGCGGAGAGGGTCCTCCCCCTCCCCGAGCTCGACGACGAGGAGAAGCGCCCCCTCCTCCTCACCTCCCTGATGGAGCTGGCGATCCCGGAGCGCTTCGTCTTCCTGAAGCTCATCACCGGAGCCTTCCGCCTGGGGGTGGGAACGCGTCTGGTGACCCGCGCTCTGGCCCGGGCCGCCGGGGTCGAACCGGCCGCGATGGCCCACCGGATCGCCGGTCAGTGGGAGCCGACGGCGGAGACGTACCGGGCCTTCTTCGCGGACGACTCGACCGACGACCCCGCCCGTCCCTACCCGTTCTTCCTGGCGCATCCCCTGGAGCGGGAACCACACACCCTCGGCCCCGCCGCCGAGTGGCAGGCGGAGTGGAAGTGGGACGGGATCCGGCTTCAGGTGATCCGGCGCGGCGGCACGTCGCTCCTCTGGTCGCGCGGCGAGGAGCTGGTCTCGGGGCAGTTCCCGGAGCTGCTGGAGGTGGCCGGGGCGCTCCCGGACGGTACGGTGCTGGACGGGGAGGCGATGGCGTGGTCCGGAGAGATTCCCCTCGGCTTCGACCAGCTGCAGCGGCGACTGGGGCGCAAGAAGGTCGGTCCCAAGCTCCTGCGCGAGGTCCCGGTCGCGCTGAACGCCTACGACGTCATGGAGGTGGGCGGCGGGGACGTGCGCGACCGGCCGCTCCGGGAGCGGCGTCGCCTCCTGGAGGAGGTCGTCGGGCGGGTGCGCGCCGACCGCCTCGATCTGCACGCACACCTGCGCATCTCCGAGACTATTGCCGCCGACGACTGGGAGGCGCTGGCGACCGCCCGCGGAGAGGCGCGGGAACGGGGGGTGGAGGGGCTGATGCTGAAGCGCCTCGACTCGGTGTACGGCGTCGGACGGGTCCGCGGCACCTGGTGGAAGTGGAAGGTGGAGCCACTCACCCTCGACACCGTCCTCGTCTACGCGCAGGCCGGGCGCGGACGTCGGGCCGGCCTGCACACCGACTACACCCTGGCCGTGCGCGACGGCGACGACTGGGTCCCGATCGCCAAGGCCTACTCGGGACTGAGCGACGCCGAGCTCCGTCGGATGGACCGCTGGATCCGGCGCAACACGATCGAGAAGTTCGGCCCGGTCCGGTCGGTGCCGGTCGAGCACGTCTTCGAGATCGCCTTCGAGGGAATTCGGCGCTCCACGAGGCACAAGTCGGGGATCGCGCTCCGCTTCCCCCGCATCGCGCGGTGGCGGACCGACAAGCCGGTGGAGGAGGCCGACACGCTCGACACGGCGAAGGCGCTCCTGGAGGTGCACGGGTGAACGGGTCGGTCGCGACGCGCAGCCTCGATGGGTGGTTCGCCGCGCGGGGGTGGACCCCCAGCGACCTCCAGCGCCGGGCGTGGAAGGGGTTCGCCGAGGGCCGATCCGGGCTGATCCACGCCCCAACCGGGGTCGGAAAGACGCTGGCGGCGTGGGGCGGCGCGGTCGAGTACGCGCCCCGGTATCCGGAGCACGAGGGGCTCGCCGTCCTCTGGCTCACCCCCCTCCGCGCGCTCGCCCGCGACACGGTGCAGAACCTCCAGCGCCCCCTTCACGATCTCGACGTCCCGTGGCGCGTGGAGGCGCGCATCGGCGATACCTCGTCGACGAAGAAGGCCCGCCAGAGGACGTCCATGCCGCACGGACTGGTCACGACGCCCGAGTCGCTCTCGGTGCTGATGTCGTACCCGGAGGCCCGCTCCCTCCTCACCGGCGTCCACGCCGTCGTCGTCGACGAGTGGCACGAGCTGATCGGGAGCAAGCGCGGGACGCAGACGGAGCTTGCGCTGGCGCGGCTGCGTCGCTGGATCCCGGCGCTCCGGATCTGGGGACTCTCCGCAACGCTCGGGAATGCGGAGGAGGCGATGGCGACCCTTCTGGGCAGATCGGGCGCCGATCCGGCCATGGAGTCGCCCGCGGGCCCCGCTCCGGCCGGTCCAGCCATGGACTCGCCCACGGCCGGCGCGCTGGCCGACCCGCCCATGGACCCGCCCGACCACGTCCTCCTCCGCGGCCCCGACCGCCCCGATCCCGAGATCGTCACCCTCCTCCCCGAGCGCCTCGACCGCTTTCCCTGGCACGGGCACATCGGCCTCGCCCTCCTCCCGAAGGTCCTCACCGAGTTGGAGAAGCCCGGCACCGCGCTCCTCTTCACCAACACCCGCGCCCAGTCCGAGCGGTGGCACGAGGCCATCGTCGCAGCGCGCCCCGACTGGGAAGGACAGGTCGCGCTCCACCACGGGTCGCTCTCCCGCGCGGTCCGGGAGGCGGCAGAGGCGGGTCTCGCGGACGGCACGCTCCGCTGCGTGGTGGCCACGTCGAGCCTCGATCTCGGCATCGACTTCGGCCCGGTTGACCGGGTCGTTCAGGTCGGCAGTCCAAAGGGGATCGCGCGACTCCTTCAGCGCGCCGGCCGGAGCGGGCACACCCCGGACGGTCGCTCGAAGATCCTCTGCGTCCCGACGCAGGCGATCGAGGTCGCCGAGTTCGCGGCGGCGCGACGGGCGGTGGCCGAGCGGCGGATTGAGCCTCGGACGCCGGTCGACCGTCCGCTCGACGTCCTGGTGCAGCACATGGTGACGGTGGCGGCCGGAGGGGGCTTCGACCCCGACGCGCTCTTCGACGAGGTCCGCACCAGCCATGCCTATCGGAATCTCGAGCCGGAGACGTGGAGGTGGTGCCTCGACTTCGTGCGAAACGGGGGCGACGCCCTCAGGGCGTACGAGCGCTTCGCGCGGGTCCGCGTCCGCGACGACGGGCGCTGGGTGGCGAGCTCGGATCGGACGGTCGTCCGCAACCACCGCATGTCGATCGGCACCATCACCTCGGATGGCCAGCTCACCGTCCAGTTTCTGAAGGGCGGCCGACTCGGGACGGTGGAGGAGTCCTTCCTCGCGCGCCTCTCCCCGGGCGACGTCTTCACCTTCGCCGGCCGGCGCCTTCGGCTCGTACGTATCCGGGACATGAAGGCGTACGTACGACTCGCGGGTCGCCGGGCGGCCTCCGTCGTCCCGAAGTGGACCGGGGGCCGGATGCCGATCTCCTCGGAGCTGGGCGAGGCGCTCCTCGACGTCTTCGACCGGATGGCCCCGGACGGCTTCGACGGGACCGGACCCGGAGACACCGCGGACAACGGCGCGCCGTCTCCCGAGCTGGCGGCGCTCACCCCACTCCTCGAGCTGCAGCACCGGTGGTCGGCCCTCCCCGGCAGTGGTCGGCTCCTGGTCGAACGAATCCGCACCCGCGAGGGGAGTCACCTCTTCCTCTACCCATTCCTGGGGCGGCGCGTCCACGACGGGCTCTCGGCACTCCTCGCCCATCGGATCGCGAAGGAGACCCCCGCCACCATTCACATCTCGGCGAACGACTACGGCCTCGAGCTGGTGTCGTCCGCCGAGATCGATCTCGATTCGGACGAGGCGTGGAGCCGGCTGCTGTGCGCGGACACGCTGGAGGTGGACCTGCTGGAGTCGCTCAACGGTGCAGAGCTGGGGAAGCGGCAGTTCCGCGAGATCGCGCGCGTCGCGGGGCTCGTGCTCCAGGGCTTCCCGGGTCGCTCGAAGAGCACCAAGGCGCTGCAGGTCTCGAGCGGGCTGATCTACGAGGTCCTGGAGCGGTACGACCCCGACAACCTCCTCCTCGACCAGACGCGCACCGAGGTTCTCCGGCGAGAGATCGAGTTCGCCCGGCTGCGCGAGGGCCTGCTCTCCCTCCAGCGGCGCACCCGACTCCTGACGAGCCCCCTCCGGCTGACGCCGCTCGCCTTCCCGATCTGGGCGGAGCGGATCCAGGCGCACCTGTCGACGGAGTCGTGGGTCGACCGGGTCCGGCGCACGGCCGAGCGGCTCGAAGCCGCGGCGGGGGTCGAGGCGTGACGGCGCCGCCGCAGGGACGCCGCGCGCTGGAGGTGGAGCTTCACGGGGTCCGGCTGCACCTCCTCGCCGGGCGCGGAGTCTGGCTCCCCGAGACCCGAACCCTCTTCATCGCCGACCTGCACGCCGGGAAGGACGAGGCCCTGCGGGCCGCCGGGATGCCGATCCCCCCCGGAGTGCTCGCCTCGGACCTCGGTCGACTCCTGGACATGGTCACGGGGCTGGGAGCGGGCAGACTCATCGTGCTCGGCGACTTCCTGCATGCTCGTCGCGGCCGCACCCCCGGGGTCGAAGCGCAGCTCCTGGAGTGGCGCTCGGGACTGCCCGGCCTTCAGGTCGTGGTCGTACGGGGGAACCACGACCGATCCGCGGGAGACCCGTCCCCGGAGTTGGGGATTCAGGTCGTTCCGGAGGGAGTGCGGGAGGGCCCGCTCCTCCTCCGCCACGAGCCCCCCCTGCGGGATGAGGAGGGCGCGGAGCTCGATTCCCCGCCCCCACTCACCCTCGCCGGCCACCTCCACCCGGCGTGGCGCATCGGGCCCGGAGTCCGCACCCCCGGGTTCTGGTACCGCTCCTCGACCCTCGTCCTCCCCGCCTTCTCCGAGTTCACCTCGGGCGTCCTCGTCGACCCGGCGCCGAAGGACCGATGCTGGGCGATCGCCCCTCCGGAGGTGGTCGAGTTCTCGCCCACGGCGGTCGCGCGGCTGGCGAGCCGTGCACGGGGGACACATGCCGGGTAGCTTCGAGCCCAGCCTCCCCCTCCGCTCGTCCCGGGTGATGCACGTACCGCGTCCCTGCCCCTCCCTCCCCGCCGCGCTCGCCCTCGCCGCACTCCTGGCGTTCGGGCCGAGCCCAGCCCGGGCGCAGTACGCGGAGGCGGGCCCGGAGTGGTCGGTTCGGCACTGGACCTCCCGGAACGGACTGCCCCAGAACTCGGTGAACGCCATCGTCCAGGCCGAGGACGGCTTCATCTGGATCGGCACCTTCGGCGGGCTGGTCCGCTTCGACGGCGTGGAGTTCCAGATCTTCGATCTCTCCAACACCCCCCTCCTGAACGAGGCCCGGATCCTCTCCCTCCTCGAGAGCTCCCGTGGAGACCTCTGGATCGGACTTCAGAACGGGCGCGTCCTCAGCTACCGGGCCGGGGCCTTCGAACTGCTCGTCTCGGGCGGGATCGGCGAGGTCCACTACCTGGCCGAGGGCGCGGACGGATCGGTCTGGTTCGGTACGACGAGCGGGGTGTTCCGGTCGTCCACCCCCGGCGCCCCTCCGGAGAGGCTCCTTGGAACTCCGGGGCCTCGCCACTTCGTGACCCGCGTGGGGGAGGACATCGTCTACACCCACACCCGGGAACGCTACATCGCGGAGGGGGGCGCGCTCCCCGGCCGACCCCTGCCGGGCTTCGAACGACCCCTCACCGCCGCGGCCC
>JANQLR010000126.1 GCA_028280525.1 Longimicrobiales bacterium | reverse complement strand
ACTCCGAGGGCTGAGCCGGGCCGACGCCGAGAATGAAGCCGCACGGACGACGACCGAGCGGAATCATCTGTTTCCCGACGAGCATGAAGGGGAGTACCTTGAGAATTCATGCGCAGCGCGTCGGCCGGTCCGCCCCGCCGACCTGATCCGGAGACGGCATGCATTCGAACGGTTCCGAGCCCCACGATCGCCTCCCGCCGCCCGCCTTTCCCCCCGGATCCTCGCACAGGGTCCGCCCGGAGGCCGGGAGCGTGCCGGAGGATGCCTTCATCTCGCCCGACGCCCCGATCGAGCGCGGCTCGATCCCGGAGGACGCGATCTTCTCTCCGGACGACCCGGTGACGCGCTCCGGGACACGCATGCCCGACGACGCCTTCTTCTCCCCGGACGAGCCCGTGGTGCGCGAGGCCGAACCCACCGTCCCGGAGGACTTCGAGGACGTCCTCCGTTCCCACAGCTCTTCGGCGTTCGGGGAGGAGGCGGAGGCCGCGGTCGCGGAGGGGATGGAGGTGCAGGTCACCGGGATGAGCCTCGAGGTCAAGCAACGCGGACGGGGCGGGGGCCGCTTCGACGATCCGCACGTGGAGCGGCTCTACGCCCGGCTCGTCGGGCTGGTGAAGGCGGTGAAGGAGCGGGGGGAGGCCGGGCTCCGCACCGAGCCGGGGATGTCGCGCTTCGAGACCACTTTGCGGGGCTACTGCGTCGGTTATCTTGCAGGGCTGAGGGAGCCGTTGGACCCGGACGCCTGATCCGGAGTACCAGCGGCGAGTTCGCACCCCCCACCTTCTGGATCCGCACGAATCATGAGCCTTCTCGAGAAGCGACCCGGTGAGATCTTCGCCTTCCTCTTCATCATCGGCGGGATCGTCCTGACGATCGCGGTCAGCGCCGGCGAGGCCATCTCCGGCAAGGCCGGCCGCGGCTTCGACGACGGCATCATCAACGGCTCCGGAGGCTGGGACGCGGAGAACCGCTGACTCGCTCCGCCTGACTCGGGCCTCGCCCGGGTGGGAGGTACACGCCTGGCGCGGGGGGACGATGGATCGGGTCCCCGTAGCTCAGGTGGATAGAGCGGCTGCCTCCTAAGCAGCAGGCCACTGGTTCGAATCCAGTCGGGGACATGTGCCAGACCCCTGCTTCGCGATCTACCGCGGGGCAGGGGTCTTGCGTTGTCACCGGGAAACCAATCGAAACCGGCAGCATATAAGCTCCCCTGCGAACGGGTCCACGTCGCTCACAGCTCAGGGGGGATCAGCCGTGCATACGCGAAACGAAGTCCAGAGGAGGATTCGGGCCAGGATCGACGACGCTCTCGATGGGCGATCGTGGCGCTGGCTGGCGCGCCGCACCGGTGTCCCCTGGTCGACCCTCCAGTGGCAGGCTACCAAGCCGAGGTTCACGGCGACCAACCTCGTCCGGATCGCGCAGGCGCTGAATCTCCGCCCTTCCGACCTGCTCGACGGGATTGCCGAGGAGGAGTGAACGGAGCAGGGGACCGCGTTGGCCAGATTGGCCGAGGTTTCGGCCCGTGGATGTGACGGAGACAGCTAGTCCGCAATCCTCCGCGTCGGCGGACCGGTGGGCCGGCCGCTCCAGGAACGACTGCGAACGAAGGACCCGACCGATTCAGGACCACTCTCAACCAGGACGATACGCATGGTCAAGAGACTCGTTGTTGCAGCTGGTGTTGCCACGGTTGCCGCGCTGACCCCTCTGACGGTAACCGCGACCCCGAGCTCCGGAGCATGGGGGATGAACTTCGAACTCGGCGTCGCGGCCTGCGACGCCCAGGAGTTGGATGGCTGCATCCGGAACGATCACTTCACCTGTCCCACCACCGGCCAGCACAAGAGGTACGTGCAGTAGACTGATCGCGGTCGTGGAGAGACCGGCCCACCGGCACCCCGCACCTCCGGAGCGAAGATGAGCCCCATGCGTACCCGGTTCCTGATGGCCTCGCTGCTCCTGGCGTGTGGAGGTTGCCAGCGGGAGTCCGACCCCTACTCCGTCGACCTGCTGCCCTCCTTGATCCCCGAGCTGCCCGCGGTGACGGACCTGAGGTCGGTCGATCTTTCGGGCGGTCCCGAGGAGAGGTGGGAGCTCGTCCCGAAGGACACCCTCGGCGGCGTCGGGATCAACCGAGAGGACACGACCGTGCTCTTCGACCGGATCTCGGACGTACGCTTCCTGAAGGGCGACAGGATTGCCGTCTCCAACGCGGGCATGTCCGAGGTCCTGGTATTCGATGACGGAAGCCCGGCACCGGCGGTCACGCTCGGACGCCCCGGGGACGGACCGGACGAGTTCAGCCTCATCGACGCCGTTCGCGAATGTGGCGCAGACGGCTACTACGTCATGGACACATCGAAGATGAGGATGAAGGTCTTCGACACGAGTGGGGGGCTCCGCGACGAGTACCGCGTCTTCGGCTACCACCCGAACCAGCCGCCCTGGCTGTGGGACTGCTCCGACGAACGGGTGCTGAGCATGCAGTGGGGGGACGGCGACCCGCGCGTGGGGCCCATCGGGCGCTTCCGAATCCCGGTACCGCTGGCCCTGGCCGGTCCGGACGGGCAAGTCGAGACCTCCCTCGGATGGGTGATGGGTCCCGAACGGTATCGGTTCGAGAATCGAGGAACGGGCCCGGCCCCACTCGGGGCGGTCGTCGGGATCGCGATGCGGGCTCGGACCGTGTATGTCGCGGAAGGCCCCGGCTTGCGTGTCGATGCGTTCTCCCTCGAGGGCGAACACCTGTGGACCCTGTCGGGGGAGGTCGAGCCCGTCGTGGCCCAGGGAGCCGCGTACGTCGAGGCGCAGCGCCCTGCCGAGCAGACCGCCGATCAGCGGCGGGAGTTCAACGCTCGCTGGCTCGACTGGGACTTCCCGGAGTTCCTGCCCTTCTTCCGTGGCTTCCTGGTCGACGATGTCGGACGGATCTGGATGGAGAGGTATCCGAACGCCGACGACGAGGTCGTCCACTGGTTCGTCCTCGATCCGGAGGGCGGCTTCCAGGCTCGGGTCCACGTTCCGGCCAATACGACGCTGAAGCACGTCGCGGGAGGCCGTGCTGCCGCGATCATCACGGGGCCGCTCGATGTGGAGCGGGTGGTCCTCTTCGACATCGTGAAGGGCGAGGCGTAGCGCTCCCGCTCGCCGTCCAGGAAGACGACGCGGGCCCGGCTCCTGGTCCGGACGCCGGGTCGCCGCGGCTGGAGGGGGGCTCCCCCCTTTCCATCTGCCCCACTCTCGGTACTTTGCCCGGATGGGCGATCGCGGAGGGTGATCGCCGGTGCGACCGCAGGGGTGCAGAGGGGATGTTCCGTAGAGCCTTCCTCCTGGAAGACAACGCAGGGGTGGTGACCGCGCTCCGAATCGGGTTCAAGAACGTGGGTCTGGCCGTCGAGAGCGCGGAGACGCTCGCCGAAGCCTTCGAGAAGCTCGAGGGGGCGGAGCCGCCGGACGTCTTCCTCGTGGACCTGATCCTGCCGGACGGAAACGGGCTCGACCTCGTTCGCTGGGCCCGCGACGAGCACCCGGCCGTCCCGATCGCGATCCTGACCGGTCTCGGGGAGTCCGAGGACGTGGTGCACGGGCTGGAGCAGGGCGCCGATCTCTACATCAAGAAGCCCTTCACCGCCTCCGAGATCCTCGCCCACCTGGAGGCTCTCTACCGCCGGATGCAGCGCGACGGGGGCGCGGTGAGCTTCGGGGGAGTCGCGGTCGACCTCCTTCATCGCCGCGCGAGCCACTCGGGCCGCTCCGTACGCCTGACCGATGTGGAGAGCCGACTCCTGGCCGCGCTCCTGACCGCCCAGGGGGAGATCGTCTCCCGGGAGGACCTCCTCCTGCAGGTCTGGAACCTGACCTTCGATCCGGGCACCGGTCTTCTGCACTCGCACATCCGGAATCTGCGGAGGAAGCTCCGTCAGATCGGGGCGGACGAGTGGATCCAGGCCGCTCGGGGACGAGGCTACCGCTTCGAGGAGTCCGAGGCGGCCTGAAGCCCGGCTCCGGGCACCTGCGAACGGCCCCGCGGCTGTACGCATTTTCAGCGCCGGTTCATGGGTTCGCGGGAGTCGACGGGGTAGGATGTGAAGATTCCTTACTCTGCCCCGACTCCCCATGAGCCCAGAAACCGTCGTCGAGTGCGCCTGGTGCGGCGAGGTGATCGAGCGTGCCGACGATCCGAACGCGCCGGCCGATCGCGTGTCTCACGGGGTCTGCCTCGACTGTCTGGGGGGGCTCCTCGACATGCCGGTCACGGACATGCATGCCCTCGACTCCGAGGACGTGAATCGGCTCCCCTTCGGCCTGATGGAGCTCACGCGGATGGGGGTCGTCCGTCGGTACAACGTGACCGAGGCGGAGATGGCGGGGCTCGCGGTGGACTCGGTGCTGGGCAAGGACTTCTTCCGGGAGGTCGCGCCGTGCACGCAGGCGACGGAGTTCGAGGACCGCTGGCGTGAGCTGCTCGCCTCCGGGGGAGGCGACGCCGATTTCGAGTTCGTCTTCCGTTTCCAGCGCGGGCACCGCCTCGTGCGCATCCGGATGATCGTGGAAGACGATGGGGACCGGAATCTGATCCTGGTGCAGGATCTGGAGGTGGCGAGCCGGGGCGAGTCGGCGACGGACGGACTCCGCTCGGCGTCCTGACGAGGAGCGGGGGAGCGGCGATGTCCCTCTTCGAGTTCCTGATGGTGCTCGTGTCGATCATCATCGGCCTCGGGATCGCCGAGGTTCTGACCGGGGTCGCCCGCACCATCCGCGCCCGCTCGAGCGTCCGCTACTACACATTGCATGGCGTTGCCGTCGCCACCGTCTTCGTCGCGCTCGTACAGCAGTGGTGGGAGTCGTGGGGACTCCGGGACGTGCCCTCCTGGAGCTTCCCGGCGCTGGGCGTCCTCCTCCTGGGGCCGATCTCGCTCTTCCTGATGGGGCACCTCCTCTTCCCCCAGAATCTCGAGGGCGCCGACCTCGAGGAGTACTACTTCGGAGCCATGCGCCCGGTGTGGCTCCTGTCGATGGTGACGCTGGTAGGATCGACCTCCTTTCGGCCGCTCTTCGCGGGGACCCCCCTCCTTTCGCCGGGCAACGCCGCGTCGCTGGTCGGTCTGGTGATCGTCGGCACGCTGTACGCATCCTCCCGCAGGCGCGCGCACGCCCTCCTGCTCCCCCTCCTCCTCGCCTCGCTGATCTACGACGTGCTCCGCTGGAGTCCGGAGATCGGGGGCTGAAACGCAGCTTCCGTCGTACGTTAGGCGCCGCCGGGTGCGCCGGCGCGAGAGGGGACGATCCGAGGGGTTCCCTCCCACCTGATCAGGGAGACACGCGTGAAGATCGCCGTACTGGGGGCGGGGGCCGGAGGCACCGCCACCGCATTCGACTGCGCGCAGCATGGGCACGAGGTTCGACTCTTCGACTTCGACGACTTCCCGGACAACGTGGCCGGGATCGCGGGTCAGGGGGGGATCCACGCGAGCGGCGACCTGGAGGGCTTCGCACCGATCGCCTACGCGGGTCACGACGTCGACCGGGCGCTCGGCGGGGCCGAGCTGATCTACGTGGTGGGCCCGGCGTACAGCACCGGTCCCTTCGGCACGGCGGTGCGGGGGAGGCTCCGGGCGGGCCAGACGGTCGTAGTGACGCCGGGATCGTGCGGTGGGGCGCTCGCCTTCAAGGCGGCGGCGGGGCTGGAGGTGGCCGACGACTCCGTGCGGGTGGCGGAGACCTCGACGCTGCACTACGCGGTCCGGCTCACCGAACCCGGCCGGATCCGGGTCTTCCTGAAGCTGAAGGCGGGGAATCTGCTGGCCGCCCTCCCGGGGACCCACACCGACGCGATCCTCGAGATGATCTCCGACGTCTACGGGAGCATGGAGTCGGCGCGGAGCGTGATGCAGACCTCCCTGCAGAACGCGAACCCGATCATCCACCCGGCGGTGACGCTGGCCAACGCCGCCCGCATCGAGGGGACCGGGGGCGATTTCCTCTTCTACGAGGAGGGCGTCAGCGACGCCACGGGCCGCTGGATCGAGGCGGTGGACCGGGAGCGGATCGCGATCGGGGCGGCGATGGGTGTGGAGATCTTGCCGGACCCCGTGATGGGGATGCGTCAGGGATACATGCTCGCCGACGACTATGGGGAGGCGTACCGGACGGCGCCCGGATTCCAGGGGATCGGGGCGCAGCCGGGGCTGGACCACCGCTACCTGAACGAGGATGTCGGCTACGGGCTGGTCTTCATGTCCCGTCTGGCCCGCCAGCTGGGCGTCGAGGTGCCGACGATGGAGGCGGTCATCCACCTCGCTTCGGTTCTGATGGCGCGGGACTACGCCGGTGAGGCGCTGCGGACGCCGGAGTCGCTCGGGATCGGGGGGTACGACGCGGAGGCGCTCGCGCGGCTCTAGCGACGAGCTTCCCGGGGCCTCAGCCGGGGAGGACCTCCGCGACCAGCGCGGTCACCGCCGCCGGGTTGTCGGCGTTCAGCC
>JANQLR010000343.1 GCA_028280525.1 Longimicrobiales bacterium | reverse complement strand
GCCCACCCGTCGGCCATCCCCCCCGCGAAGGCGCGACCCGCCGCATGCGCGCGGAGTTCCGCCGCCTCCACTCGCTGGCGGATCGCTCCCGCCTCGGCGTCGTCGGGTCGCCCCCGCGGCAGCTCGGCCTCCAGACGCTCCAGCGCCGATCCGAGCCGCACGACCACCTCCTCGACCCGTCCGGGATCGCCGAGGACGAAGAGCTGGTGGGTCGTGACGCACCCGCGCTGATCGAAGAACCCGACCGCGCGGGCGAGGGCGTCGGCGTCGAAGTCCCCGGGGCCGACGACGGAGAAGCCGACCCGGTGACCGTACTCGACGATCGGCACCCCGCTCGGGACGTCGGCCCGAAGCCGCGCGATCGTCTCGGATCCCCCGTAGACCACCACGCGGTCGGCTCTGGAGAGGAGCGTCGCTTCGGCCTCGCCCGAACCGCCGGGCCAGTAGGCGACGGCGGCGGAGTCGGCGAGCTCGGCGTCGGCCTCTCCGAGGGCGCGCAGGAAGAGAACCGGGAGCGCGATGTCCCCCGCTCCCGGCTTGAGCAGGAGCGGGGTCTTCACGAGGAGCGACCGGATCAGCGAGGTCGTGCCCACCCCCGGGACCGAGCCGGAGACGAGGTGTAGCGCGAAGCCGTCCCCCCACGCGCCGACCCGGCGGCGGCCGTCCGAGAAGCCGTCGAGGATCGCGGGATCTCCGAACTCCTCGCGCACCAGTCGAAGGAGACGATCCGGGGTCCAGTCGGCGGCCATCCCCTCCAAGACCCGGAGCGCCATCGGCCCCGAGAGCCCGGACTCGGCAACGACCGCCTCGACGGCGGCGGCGTGGAGCGGATCGTCCCGATCGAGGAAGCGAAGGCCGACCTGACCCAGCACCCGCGCGATCGAGGTCGAGCTCCGTCCGAGGAGCGCGGGGCGTGTGGAGCGGAGTCCGTCGATCAGGCGCAGCGCCGCGACGGGGTCGATCGCGGGCCACTCGACGATCGCACGTCCTACCGTGCGCACCTCCGTCGCGGGAGGATGCGCTCCGCGAGGCAGGGCCCACCCCGCAACCCGCATCATCGATTCGCCTCCAGCACCGCCTCCATCGTCATCGAGCACCCTCGCGGCTCCGCCCCGGGAGCACGCCCCAGGAGTTCCAGCCCGCCGTTTGGGTGGAGGATCCCCCGGTCCTCGGTCAGGATCGCGGACACGGATCCCAGATTCGCGAGGTCGAGATGCTGGAGGATACCCGGCTCGCCCGCCGGACGCTCCGACAGGTCGACGGGATCGAGGACGCGGGTCCGCAGCCAGGCGGGGGCGTGGTGGCGCCGCGTCGCGCCGGGCCTTCGCAGCGTCGGCTCCCAGAACTGGCTGAGCAGCTCGGTCATCCCGTACTCGTTCACGATGCGGTCGTCCCCGAGGCCGAGGAGGTCTCCCAGCATCCGGTAGAGCTCGGGACGTGCGACCTCGCGGGAGCGCCCCTTGAAGCCCCCGGTCTCCATGAGGCGCGACCCGGCGGGCAGCTCGGTGCTCCACCCCTGGACGGAGGCAGCGTCGACCCAGTGCACGAAGGCGAAGGCGGTCCCCGCGAGGAGGATCGGATCGCCCCCCTCGACGTGGCGATCCACCGCCGGGATCAGTCGGTCCAGGTCGACGCCCCCCTCGACGGTGGCGAAGGTGCCGCTCCCCTCCCCGCCGAAGTCGTCGAGGGCGAAGTCGATCATCGTCGCGAGGGAGGACTCGGGGGTGGCCTCGACCGGGGGGACGAGGGAGAGGATGGGGATCCTGCCGCCCTCGGGGAGGAGGTGGGCGCGCATCCAGCCGACGGATGCCGCCCGATAGAGTGCGAGGGAGCGGACGGGGTGCCGACCCCGAAGCGCTCCGCCCCGCGTCGTGCCGCTCGTCCGGAAGGTGCGCTCGACGGCGGTCGGGTCGCCGGAGACGAGATCCAGGTGCTTGAAGGCGGTGGCCGGGACGGCGGGGATCTCTCGCCACGACCGGACCGTCTCCGGGGTGCGGCCGCGCGCCTCGCAGAAGCGTCGGTAGGCGACGTTCCCTCCTACCTGGTAGGCGAAGACGCGGCGGGCGAGCGCGTCGAACTCGGCCTCGCCGAGCTGCGCCTCCGCCCCCTGCTCGAAGAGCCGCGTGAGTTCCGCGGCGAGGGTTTCGAAGCTCATCGCCCGCCCCCCCGGACCGGTCGACCCGCGCGGGCGCCGGTCTGCTCGCCCCCCTCGATCGTGGGCTGTCCGGCCACGACCACGTGCGGGATTCCCTCCGGGTACTGGTGGGGGTCTTCGAAGGTGGCGCGGTCGGCGATCCGATCGGGGTCGAAGACGACGAGATCGGCCAGTCGCCCCGGTGCGATCACCCCCCGATCGGCCATTCCGAGCTTCACCGCAGGCATCGAGGTGACCCGGCGGACCGCCTCCTCGAGGGGGAGGATGCCGCGGTCGCGGACGTAGTGCCCCAGGAGACGCGGGAAGGAGCCGTAGCCGCGCGGATGGGGTCGACCCGCGGAGAGTGGGCCGTACGGCGCGTAGGCGCCTCCGTCCGAGCAGGTCATGGTGAGCGGGTGGGCGAGGACGCGCTCGGTGTTCTCGTCGGACATGCCGAAGCCGATCATCCCGACCGAGCCCCCGTTCGCGTCGAGAAGGGAGAGGGCGAGGTCGAGAGGATCCTCCCCGCGCTCGGCCGCGAGTTCGCCGAGGCGCCGTCCCCGGGCCCACGCGGTCTCGGCGCCGGTCGAGGTGATCTGGACCGCGTCCCAGTCGCCCAGGAGCTCGACCTTGTCGCGGGCGGCCCGGCGGACCTCGTCCCCCCCCTCCGCGTCGAGTCTGCGACGGAGCGCGACGTGCCCCCCCTGGCGGGCCCAGGCGGGGAAGAGGTTCGACAGCCCGGTCGCGTACGCGCCGTAGGGGTAGCGGTCGATGTGGGCGTCGATCCCGTCCGCTCGCGCCGCCTCGATCATCTGGAGCGCGACCTCCGCCTTCCAGTAGTTCCGTCGCCCCTGCGCCTTGAGGTGCGAGACCTGGACCGGAACGCCGGCCAGTCGGCCGACGGTGAGCGTCTCCTCGATCGCCGCGAGGACGCGGTCATCCTCGTTGCGCATGTGCGAGGCGTACGGGAGACCGGTCCCGCGAAGCTCGCCGGCGAGAGCGGCGAGCTCGGAGGTGTCGGCGAAGGCGCCCGGGGTGTACTCCAGGCCACTCGACAGCCCGACCGCGCCCTGGGCGAGCTGTTCGCGCACGATCGCCCGCATCCGATCGAGCTCGGCCGGCGTGGGCGGTCGATCCGCGCCACCCATCACGTAGCCGCGCACCGAGCCGTGGCCGACCATCGAGGCGACGTGCACCACGGCGGGAGTCTCCTCCAGACGGTCGAAGAACCCGGCCAGGTCTCGGAAGCCGAGCTCCACGCCGTAGCGGGCGTGGTACCCCTCGGAGCGGGCCCGCGCCTCCGCCTCCCCCCAGAGGATCGAGGTGCCGTCCTGCCCGACGACCTCCGTCGTCACCCCCTGCCGAATCCGGCTCTCGGCCCGGGGCTCGACCAGGACGGAGAGGTCGGCATGGGAGTGGACGTCGATGAAGCCCGGGGCGACGACGAGTCCCCGTGCATCGATCTCCCGGAGCCCCCCGGGGAGGTCGGGCGCGATGCGGTCGATCCGGTCCCCGACGACGGCGATGTCCGCGCGGATGGGCGCCCCTCCGGTGCCGTCCAGCACCAGCCCGCCACGCACCACCAGGTCGGCCGCACCCCGCGGCGGGAGGTGGAGCGCCGGCGCGCCCAGCCGCTCCAGCACGCCCTCGGGGGCGGCGAGCGCGGCCCCGGTCCAGAGGGTGCCCTGTCGGACGAAGGTGCGACGATCCACCGTCAGCCCCTGCGCACCCGACCGGGCTCCAGCCCACCGCCGTGCAGCACCTTCTCCTGCAGGCGTGCCGCCTCGTCATCGACGAAGTGGAGGACCGAGTCGAGGTGCTCGCGCATCTCTCCGTACAGCTCCGTGGGGAAGTCCTCCCCCTCGGCTCGGCGGAGTGCGCCCTCGAGCCGATCGATCTCGTGAATCGTCTTCTCGGAGGCGCGGCGGAGTCGGTTCAGCGCCTTGCGGGCCTCGGAGGTGGCGGCGTCGCCCACGATGCGGTTCCTGTGGAGAGTCGAGGTGTGCGGGGTGGCCGGCGCATACCCGAGGCTCAGATCCACCCGAGCACGAGCGCGAGGGCGCGGAGACCGAGCCCCGCCGCGACCAGCACCACCGCCGCGCCGAAGAGGTTGGAGACCGCGCCGTTCACGTGGCCGCCCATCCTGCGTCGGTCGTTGACGGTGACGAGAAGGAATATGGCGACGGCGGGCAGG
>JANQLR010000100.1 GCA_028280525.1 Longimicrobiales bacterium | reverse complement strand
CGACGACGGCTCGACGGCGAGCGGCTCGGTGACGGTCGACGGGTACGGCTGGAGGTGGCTGGAGCGGCGCTGAGGTGACCGGTCCCGGCAGCGCCGAGGGTTGGTGCGCCGCGCCGCCTCACCCCACCATCGCCGCCGCCTTCAGGAGCGCGCGCGCCTTGTTGAGCGTCTCCTCGTACTCGGTCGCCGGAACGGAGTCCGCCACGATCCCCGCGCCCGCCTGAACGAAGGCTCGACCACCGGTCACGAGGACGGTGCGGATCGTGATCGCCGTGTCCATGCGGCGCCCGCCGAAGGAGAAGTGGCCGACCGCCCCGGCGTACGGCCCTCGACGCGTCGTCTCCAGCTCGTCGATGATCTCCATCGCGCGGATCTTCGGCGCCCCCGAAACCGTTCCGGCGGGGAAGCAGGCGCGGAAGACGTCGACCGCGCTCCGGTCCTCCGCCAGGGTGCCCTCGACCTGGCTGACGATGTGCATCACGTGCGAGTACCGCTCCACGATCATCAGGTCGGGGAGGTGGACGCTCCCGTAACGGGCGACCCGCCCGACGTCGTTGCGACCGAGGTCGACGAGCATGCGGTGCTCGGCGAGCTCCTTCTCGTCCGCGCGGAGGTCCTCGGCGAGGGCGCGGTCCTCTTCCGGCGTCCTTCCCCGCGGTCGCGTCCCGGCGATCGGGCGCACCGTCACCACGTCGTCCTCGAGCCGCACGAGCACCTCCGGGGAGCTGCCGACCAGCGTTACCCCGTCCATTTCCAGGAAGTAGAGGTAGGGCGACGGGTTGATCGTGCGGAGCGCCCGGTAGAGGTCGAAGGGCGCGGCGTCGAGCTCCATCCCGAGGCGCTGGCTGATGACGACCTGGAAGGCGTCGCCCGCGCGGATGTACTCGCGCACCCGCTCGACATCCGCCTCGAACTTCTGGCGGGAGACGTTCGAGGTGTACTCGGGGTCGGTATCGGGCTCCGGTCGCAGGGCGAGCGGCGCCGGACCGGGCCGCTCTGCCAGATCGCGCATCATCTCGTCGGTGCGGGCCACTGCGGCACGGTAGAGCTCCTCGAGAACCTCGTCGCTCATCCCCGGGTCGACCTCCGCCGTCACGATCGCCATCGCGCGCCCGAGGAGGTTGTCGATCGCCAGAACGCGGTCGGTGAAGACGAAGATCCCGTCCGGGGTGCCGAGGTCGTCGGTCGGAGCGTTCGGAAGGTCCTCGACGTGTCGAACCACGTCGTACCCGAAGAAGCCGACCGCCCCGCCCCAGAAGCGCGGGAGACCCTCGACCTCCGCGGGCGTCCGCTCGGTCAGTCGGACGTCGAGGTCGTCGAGGGGATCGTCGCACTCGACCGGCGTCCACCCCGCCTCCGGCGTCCACCAGTCGACCCGCCCCTCCTCGAGCCGCCACGCCGCGGAGGGAGAGGAGCCGACGAAGGACCAACGCGCCCACTGCTCCCCCCCGACGACCGACTCCAGCAGGAAGCCGAAGGGCGGGCGAGCCAGCTTGTGGTACGCGGTGACGGCGGTGTCGACGTCGAAGAGGAACTCCCGCGATACGGGGATCACCCGCGCCGAGCGGGCGAGGGTCTGGAATTCCTCGAGCGACGGGCGTAAGTCCATGGTCCTTCCGAGGTAGAGCGGTGTGCGCCGGATCGGAGGACCGAACCTCTGCACGGTGCGCGCCCGACGACGCGGCGATCGAATGTCCCGACCCCCGACAGACAGGTCAACCGCGGTTCTCGCCGTCGACACGGGGGGCACCTTCACCGACTTCGTGTTCTTCGAGGGCGGGGCGGTCCGGACGCTGAAACTCCCCTCCACCCCGGACGATCCGTCCGCGGCAATCCTGGAGGGGGCGCGTCGGCTCGCCGGCGACCGCGCCTGGATCCTCCTCCACGGCTCGACGGTCGCGACCAACGCCCTCCTCGAGCGGAAGGGTGCCCGCGTCGCGCTGATCACGAACCGTGCCTTCGAGGACGTCATCGAGATCGGTCGGCAGGACCGGCCCCAGCTCTACGCCCTGGTCGGGCATCGCCCGCCCCCACTCGTGGCGAGAGAGGATCGCTTCGGGATCGAGGGCCGGGTCGCGCCGGACGGAACGGAGTGGGCGCCGCTCGACCCGGAGGAGCTGGATGCACTCCCCGCGCGCCTGCGGACGGCGGGCGACTTCGACGCCGTCGCCCTCTGCCTCATGCACGCCTACGCGGACCCGAGCCACGAGGAGGCGGTCGCGGAGGCGCTCGCCCCTCTCGGCCTTCCCGTCTCGGTCTCCTGCCGCATCCTCCCGGAGTACCGCGAGTACGAGCGGACGTCGACGACGGTCGTGAACGCCTACGTGGCGCCGGTGATGTCGAGCTACCTCGACCGCCTGGAGCGGGAGGCCGGGGCGGAGCGGATCGCGATCATGGGCTCGGGCGGGGGGACGCTCGCCGTGTCCAGGGCGGTGCGGGAGCCGGTCCACACCGTCCTCTCCGGGCCCGCGGGCGGGGTGGTCGGCGCGCTGGGGTGGGCGCGGCGGTCGGGGGTCGAACGCATCGTCACCTTCGACATGGGCGGAACCTCCACGGATGTGGCGCTCTGCGACGGCGAGCCGACGGGGACGCGCGAGTTCGTGATCGACGGTCAGCCGGTCGCGGTCCCGGTGCTCGACATCCACACGGTCGGCGCCGGGGGTGGGTCGATCGCGAGGGTCGACGCGGGGGGCGCGCTGCGGGTCGGACCGGAGAGCGCCGGAGCGCGACCGGGGCCGATCTGCTACGGGCGCGGCGGCACGGAGGTGACCGTCACCGACGCGCACGTCTGGCTCGGACGGATCCCGACCGACGGCTTCCTCGGTGGGGAGGGGACGCTCGATCGCGACGCGATCCGCGCGCCGCTGACGGCGCTCGCCGAGCGGCTCGGGAGCTCCCCGGAGCGGGCGGCCGAGGGGATCCTCGCCGTGGCCGACAGCGCGATGGAGCGGGCGCTCCGCGTCATCTCGGTGGAGCGCGGCTACGACCCGGTCGACTTCTCCCTCGTCGCCTTCGGCGGAGCCGGAGGCCTGCACGCCGCCGGCCTCACCGCCGGCCTCGGCGCGCGCGAGGCGCTCATCCCGCCGGACCCCGGCCTCCTCTCGGCGTGGGGGATCCTGACCGCGCCGCCGACGCACGAGCGGTCCCGGACCATCCTCCTGCGCGACGACGACCCCGACACGCCACGGCGGACCCGGGACGCCCTCGCCGAGCTGGAGTCGGCGGCGCGGAGCGCGCTGGCGGAGGAGGGGGCGGCGCCCGGGTCGATCGAGGTCGACCTGCGAGTCGACGCCCGCTACCTGGGGCAGAGCTTCGAGCTCCGCGTCGCCGCGACCGAGCAGTGGCGTGCCGAGTTCGACCGGGAGCACGAGCGCCGGTATGGCTACGCCCGCCCCGAGGCCGTCGTGGAAGCG
>JANQLR010000080.1 GCA_028280525.1 Longimicrobiales bacterium | reverse complement strand
CACCGGCGCGGGGAGCCGAGGCGACGACCAGATTCGAAACCCCCGCGAGATCGCGCCGGGGCGGATCGGCCACGAAGCCCCTCCGTAGGCGACCGGCTCGACCGGCGGCCGCCTCGACGACCTCCGCACTCAGCACCCACGGACCGGCGGGAAGCCGAAGCTGGAGCGCGCCGTCCCCCGGCACGCCACGCACCTCTCTCCGCTCGAGCGTCTCGGCATGGACCGCCGCGAGGCCGACGATCGACGTGAGCTCGTTCCAGCGGGGAGCGCGCTCGAGGGGTGGGTGTTCGTGCTGCGCGTGGTACTTGGTGTCCTCGTCGAGTCGGATGTCGGCGGCGACCAGCACCGCTCCGTCGCGAGCGAAGGTCCGGAGCTCCACGTCTGCCGGGGAGGCGACCGGCGCGTAGTCCGGTGCGTACCCGGTCCGCTGCAGCGGGCGTCCCCCGTGGGTCCAGCTCCGCGCCTCCGTCTCCTCCGGGCGGTCGATGGCGACGGGGGGCGGGCTCCACTCCCGAGACTCGGGGTGCTGGTGCCCGACGGCGGATTCAGTCCCCACCACCGTCCCGGTCGAGGGGAGCGTCCGCTCCCATCCGAGTTCCCACCCGTAGCGGATGAGGAGCTCCTCGAGGTCGTCGCCCCAGCGCATCCGATGGCCGTTCTCCGCCTCGCGCCGGAGTCGGGCGACGGTTCGCCGCGCGAGGATCTCCGTCCGGAAGTCGTTCCCCTCGACGGTGTAGAAGGGGTCGGCCAGGACCCACCAACGGCCGATCGCCGCGGCCCGGTCGGCCTGCGGAAGGTCTCGCAGCCGTCGTCGGCCCTCGTCGTCGAGGAGCCACCCGGGGTCGAGCCACGCCTCGCGCGTGGTCTGCGGCATCGCCTCCAGCGCGCGGTCGAAGGTGACGCCAGCCGAGGCCACCTCCCCCGAGACGTGGAGCGCATACCCCTCGAGTGCGTCGCACCACCACCGCTCCGCGACCCCACAGCGGCGGGCGACGGAGAGGGCGTCGTTCAGCCCCCCCGCCTCCACGCGGTAGTGGACGCGCTGGGCCAGGAGCCACCCGTCGCCGGGGAGGAGTACAGCCAACTCGTCCAGCCGCGCGATCAATCCCGTCCGCCCCTCGACGACCTCCTCGTGCTCCTCCCGAGGCCACCAGTCCGACCCGCCGTCGAGGCGCATGCACATGCGTCCCACGATCTCGTCGCACCGGCCGACCCGCCGGCTTCGCGCGACGGGTGCTCGACGGATCTTGAGCCGTTCGAACCGCTCCTGGGCCGCGTGGGCGTCCCGAAGAACGGCGGCCGAGTCGGACGCGGTCATCCGCGCCTCCACGCCCGCGCCCCGACTCGCCACGCGATCCGGGTTCTGGGCCCCCGCTTCCCCCGCGCCGTACAGGCACGCTCCCGCCGCGAGGAGGAGGGCTGGACGGTAGTGCGAGGCCGAGGTCCTCAAAGCGGGTGCGGGGATCGGGGAGTTGGCCCACCAGGATTCGAACCTGGACCAGAAGTTCCAAAGACTCCTGTGCTGCCATTACACCATGGGCCACCGGAGAGGTCGCTGCACCTCCGACCCGCCGCCCGACATCCTAACCGGCGCGCGAAAGGGGGTTCAACCCTCGATCGGCGGGGCCTCCCTTCGCGTCATCACGGTCCGGATCTCGGCGTCCGACGCCCGATCGGCCAGCGCAGTCCGCTCCTCGACGATCCGCGCCGGGGCCACGTGGGGGGGGGGGAGGGCGAAGACGGCGCCCCCACTTCCCGAGAGGAGCGTCGGCCACCCGGTGGCGTCCCGGACCGCGGCGGCGAGGGCGGCGATTCGCGGGTGATCGCGGTACACGGTCCGTTCGAAGTCGTTGACCAGGATCGACTCGAGGGTGGGCCAGTCGGTAGCCGGAGCGGAGTCGAAGAGGGCGGTCGGCACCCCGGCCCCGGACTCGGCGCGGTCCCGCGCGAGCGCGCCGTACGCCGGGCCGGTCGCGACGTGCGTCCCGGGGAGCCAGGCGACGAGGACGGTGCGGGACGCCGGCGGATCGAGCCGTCGGAGCCGCTCGCCCCGTCCCTCCCCCAGCGCACACGCCATCCCGCCGGCGAAGAAGGCGACGTCCGCCCCGATCCGGCCGCCGATCCGTACCCTGCCCTCCACGCCCAGCGCCCCGCCCGCGAGGTGGTCGAGCAGACGGAGCGCCGCCCCCGCGTCGGACGAACCCCCACCGAGGCCGGCCCCGGCGGGGATCCGCTTCTCGAGGCGGAATCGTCCAACGACCGGACGCCCCGTTTCTTCGCCGAAGAGACGAGCGGCCCGCATCACGAGGTTGTCCTCGAGCGGGCCGACATCCGCCCCGTGGACCTCCAGCGCCAATCGGTCGCCCCCGGGGTCGAAGGAGAGGGTGTCGCAGAGGTCGACCGCCTGGAAGACGGTCTGCAGGTCGTGAAAGCCGTCGGCGCGACGCCCGAGGATCCGGAGCCCGAGATTCACCTTCGCCGGCGCGAGGGTCGAGATCATCCCCGGCCGGACTCCGGGTGCGCCTCGGCCGCTACCGGATCGAAGCCCTCTTCCACGGCGGTCCCCGCCGCGCCCACCTCGCCGAGGGAGAGACCCACCTCGCGGGCGTACCAGAGGCCGATCAGGGTGACGGGGATGAAGCCCCCGATGTGGTAGGCGTAGGCGAAGGCGAGGACGGGCGCTTCGGCGACGCCGTACACCCCCTCCAGAGCCACCTGGACCGAGTAGTGGAAGGTGCCGAAGAAGCCCGGAGCTGCGGGGACGGCGACCCCGAAGCCGACGACCGCCTCCACGAAGAAGGCCGACACGAGACCGGTGTCGATGCCGAAGGCGAGCATGCCCAGCCAGAAGGAGAGGCCGTGCCAGAGCCAGAAGCCGACGCTCCACGCGATCGCGGAGAGGAGGAGCACCGGCGACTTCACGATGTCGAGGGAGGTCAGGAAGGCCTCGAGCGTCTCGATCAGCGGCGTTGCCAGCCGCTCGGGTAGCCGGGAGGCGAGGGCTCGACCGATGCGCACGACCGGCCCCGGGAAGAGGAGGAGGAGGAGGACCACGACGAAGACGCCCCCGAGGAGCGTCACCGCACCCGTCAGCGTCGCGCGATAGCCGTCGCCGAGGTTCTCCGAAGGGAAGCCGGGCCAGAGCACCGTCCCCACGAGGAGGCCGATCAGGACGAGGCCGTCGAGCACCCGCTCGACGACGAGGGAGCCGAAGGCGCCCCCGGCGCTGACGGACGGCTGCAGCCGGGAGAAGGCGAGCGCACGCGCGAACTCCCCCACCCGGGCGGGGAGGAGGTTGTTCGCCATGAAGCCGATGTTGACCGCGGCGTACCGTGCGCGGAGGCCGGTGTCCGGATCGAGGGGTGTGAGCAGCACCTTCCAGCGCAGCGCGCGGATGAAGAAGCCGAAGGTGGCGACGAAGACGGCGGCGCCGAGCAGGAGCATGTCCGCCCCGCGGATCAGCCCCCACACCTCGACGAGCGATACGCCGCGGAGGGTGTACCAGATCAGGAACGCCGAGAGCGAGATCCCGAGGGCCGCCTTCCAGTCGAGCCTCACGGGCGAGCCCGGTCGAGGATCTGGCGCATGTCGATCACCGCGGTCTCGAGGCCGACCAGGATCGCGCGCGACATCATCGAGTGGCCGATGTTCAGCTCCTCGATCTCGGGAATCGCGGCAACGGGCGCGACGTTCTCGTAGGTGAGACCGTGGCCTGCGTGCACGTCGAGACCCCGCGCACGAGCCTCCTCCGTGGCACGGACGAGCCGCTCGATCTGCAGGTCGCGCTCCTCCGTCGTCCGGGCGTTCGCGTACTCCCCGGTGTGGAGTTCGACGGCGTCCGCCCCGACGCGGACGCTCGCGTCGATCGCCGACCGCTCGGGGTCGATGAAGAGCGAGGTGCGGGTGCCGATCTCCCGGAAACGGTCCACGACGGCGCGCACCCGGTCGACCGCCTCGTCGGTGGCGAGGTCGAGCCCGCCCTCGGTCGTGATCTCCTCGCGCGTTTCCGGAACCACGGTGATCTGCGCGGGCCTCACCTCGAGCCCGATCGCCACGATCTCCTCCACGGTCGCGAGTTCGAGGTTCATCGGGGTCCGGAGCGTCTCGGCGAGGACGCGCACGTCGCGGTCCTGGATGTGTCGGCGGTCGGCCCGCAGGTGGACCGTGATCCCGTCCGCCCCGGCGAGTTCGACGAGGACGGCGGCGCGAACCGGGTCGGGCTCGTCGGTGCGGCGAGCCTGCCGGACCGTCGCCACGTGGTCGATGTTGACGAAGAGTCGGAGGTCGGGGCTCTCGGTCACGTTCGGGTCTCCTGGCCGAAGCCGAGCAGGCGTCGATAGAGGTCGCGGGCCTCTTCGGGGAGGGCGCGCAGGTGAAGGTCGACATCCTCGTGCTGGGGGTCGACCCCCTCGGACGTGATCCGCGCGGCCGGATCGTACGGATGCTCTGGGTCGGTCTCTCCCCCCCACCCCTCCGGCGCGCTGCGGAAGGCGGTCGAGGCGAGGCTCCGGGCGGCGACGTCGGCATCGTCGGGGTCGATTCCGGCCT
>JANQLR010000069.1 GCA_028280525.1 Longimicrobiales bacterium | reverse complement strand
ACCATGCACCGGTCGGGCACGCCCCGCCGAGAATCCCGAAGAAGAGACCCGCGAGCCGGCGCGGCCGTTGTCTGGAGACGACCGAACACCCGTCCCGGTGGAGCGGGGAGGCCCGCCTGCCCCGGATCGTACTGGAGGTCGGGGTGCCCCGACGCCCGCAACGTCGAGGCACCCCCGAGCCGTCACATGCTCCAGGGCGGCGCCACGCCGTTGGTCCGGGCGTAGGCGATCATCTGACCGAGGTGCTCGTGGCAGTGGGTCTGGATCAGCATCATCGCACCACGGGCGTTCGTGTCCCGACCGAAGAGGTTGACCGCGGCCTCGATGTCGGCGTCCGACGACGAGTTGGCGAGGCCGATGATGTGGTCGAAGCTCATCTCGAGCGCCTGACGGATCGAGGCGCGCTCCGAGACCTGCTCACGCTCGGTCTGCCACTCGGGGCGCATGCCGTCCGGCATCTCCGCTCCCATGGCTCCGGGGATCATGAAGTTGGCGAGGGCGATGTGCATGAAGACCTCGCTGACCGACCGAACACCCTCGCCGGGCCGCCACGTCATGGCGTCGTCCGGCATGGCGTCGAAGAGGCCGATCCACTTCGACTTCTGATTCTCCAGGTCGAGGGCGAGCTCCTCCTGGAAGCTCTGACCCGAGAGGGGGAGTGCGAAGAGGAGGAGGAGGGCCGGGAGCGAACGAAGAGAGCGCTTCATGGACTGAACCTGTACCGAGGGAGTGCGGACTCGGAGAGAGTCCGCTGGTCAGCCCTACGTTGAAGCGCGCGGTTCGTGACGGCCAGCGCCGAGTTCGCCGGGTGCCGAAGGCAACGGCGGCGCGTGTCCTCAGTCGGCCCCGGTCGGGACCGCCGCGGGCTCCAGCGCCTCCATCTCCCGGTCGACCCGATCCACGTAGACCGAGGCCGAGATGTCGCCGCAGACGTTCAGCGTGGTCCGGGCCATGTCGAGGATCCGGTCCACGCCGAGCACGATGGCGATCCCCTCGGGGGGCACCCCGACCGAGGCCATGATCAGCATCATGAGCGGAAGCGACCCTCCGGGGACGCCCGCCGCACCGATCGCCGTGATCACGGCGAGGGCGATGACGGTGATCTGCTGTCCCATCGACAGGTCCACGCCGAAGACCTGCGCCAGGAAGAGGACGGTGACCCCCTCGAAGAGCGAGGTCCCATTCATGTTCATCGTCGCCCCGAGCGGGAGGACGAAGCCGGCGACCTTCGGTTGGACGTCGAGCTCCTTCTCGGCGGTGCTGATCGAGGTCGGGAGCGTCGCCATCGACGAGCTGGTCGAGAAGGCGGTGATGATCGGGGCGGTGACGGCCTTCCAGAAGCGCGCCGGGCTGATCCGCCCGAAGAATGCGACCAGACCGCTGATCCCGAAGGAGGCGTGCAGGAAGAGCCCGAGGAGGACGACCAGCACGTACATCCCCAGCTGCCCGAGGATGCTCCACCCGAACTGCGAGGTGATGACGAAGATCAGGCCGAAGACGCCGTACGGCGCGAGCCCCATCGCCATGTCGATGATCTTGATGATCGCGTCCCCGATCCCCTCGAGGACGTCGATCACCGGCTGGGCCTTCTCGCGGGGGATCAGGGTGAGCGCCACACCGAAGATCAGCGAGAAGAAGATCAGCGCGAGCATGTCGGTGTCGGCGGCGGCCGTCACCGGATTGCGCGGGACGATGTTGACGAAGGTGCTCACGCCGAACTCGGTCGGTCCGCTCGCCGCCAGTCCGTCCGCGCCTCCGGAGAACTGCGCCATCAGCTCGTCACGCGTCTCGGGCGGTAGCCCGTCTCCGGGACGGATGCTGTTCACCAGGAAGAGCCCGATCGTCGCCGCGATCAGCGTCGACAAGCCGAAGTACATCATCGTGCGTCCGCCGAGGCGGCCGAGCGTCTTCACGTCCCCGATGCCGGCGACGCCGAGCGCGATCGAGGTGAACACGATCGGGACGACCGTCATGAAGAGCATGCGGAGGAAGACCTGTCCCACCGGGTAGGCCACGTTGTCCGAGATCCACGAGACCCAGGCGGCATCGCCGAAGAAGGCGTTCGCTCCGCCCCCGGCCGCGGCTCCCGCAACGAGCCCGATGGCGATCTTCGTGTGCAGCTTCACCCTGTTACTCCCACGCTGATGTAGGCGGCTCCACCGATCCCACGTCGGCGACCGCGACCCGCAATTCTAGGCGGACTTCGGAAGACGTGCCAAGGCGGTGGATCCCCGGCCGTGGCCCCGACCGCCGCGCGGATCTAGCTTGCCCTCCCGACGTTCCACCCCGCGATCGGTTCCGCGGCCACCCTCCCACCTCACGGAATCCGGGCATGCATCTGCGCGTCGGCACGAGCGGATGGTCGTACAAGGAGTGGAAGGGCTCGTTCTATCCGGACGACCTCCCCCAGTCGAAGTTCCTCACCTTCTACGCCGGGCGCTTCGGTGCGGTCGAGGTGAACAACACCTTCTACCGCCTCCCGAAGCGGGAGATGCTCGAAGGGTGGAACGAGCAGACGCCCGCGGACTTCCGCTTCGTGCTCAAGGCATCGCGGCGGATCACGCACAACGCCAAGCTCGACGAGTCCGGGTTCGACGCGCTCGACTACTTCGTCGAGACCTCGGGGGCGCTCGGAGAACGGAGGGGTCCGCTCCTCTTCCAGACGCCGCCCTACCTGAAGAAGGATGTGCAGGTGCTGGACGCCTTCCTGGACCGGCTCCCCGGGGAGGTCCGGGCCGCCTTCGAGTTCCGCTCGACGAGCTGGTTCGACGACGAGGTCTTCGAGCGGCTGCGGGCATCCAACGCCGCGCTGGTGATCGCGGACACCGGCAACGAGGAGAAGGACCCGCCCTTCGTGGCCACCGCCGACTGGGGCTACCTGCGGCTGCGGCGTGAAGCGTATGCCGAGGGGCAGTTGGAGGAGTGGGTGGAGCGGGTCCGGGGAGCGGAGTGGGGCGAGGCCCACACCTTCTTCAAGCACGAGGACGAGGGCACGGGGCCCCGCCTCGCCGCACGGTTCGAGCGCCTCTTTCGCGGGGCGGAGGACGGCACATGAGCCGGATCGAAGACGTACAGGCGGTCATCCACTCCGCGGTCGCTCGTGGGACCTCTTCCCTCGACCGCTTCCTGGCGGACCGCTTTCCGGAGGCGGGGGCCGAGCAGATCGAGGAGATGCGCCTGCTCTCCGTGGAGATCGTCGAGTCGATCCCGGTCTTCATCGCGCGGGCGGAGCAGGAGGCGGAGGCCCGCAGCCTGCAGCACCTGCTCGACCCGGTCCTCGAGCTCGCGACGCGGTACTTCGTCTCGCCGATCGACCTCCTTCCCGAGATGACGCACGGACTCGCGGGGCTGCTCGACGACGCCTACCTGGTCCTCCGCATCCTCGCCAACCTCGATCGCGGCCCCGAGCCCTTCCTGGACTGGGAGCTCGACGAGCCGCTGGCCTTCCTTTCGGGGCTGCTGGGGACCGAACTGTCGCGGAAGATCGACCTGCTCGCCCTCCAGGCTCTGCGGGAGGCCGAGTCGCACATCGCCCGCTTCTGGGAGGCGATGGCCGCCGAGGCCTGAGCGCTTGTCGGTCGCGGCCCCGCGGGTGAAGATCGTCTCAGTAGACTGAGCCCCCGCAGACCCGACCGACTCCAATGAACCGCCCGCCCCTCACGCTTCTACTCGGCCTCCTCGCCGTCGTCGTTCTTCCCCTCTCCGGACAGGACTCCCGCTCCGAACTGCTCGTCGAGCCGTCCTGGCTCCTCGAGAACCGCGAGATGGAGGGGCTCGTGGTCCTGCACGTGGCCGCCGACGAAGAGGCGGTCGAGACCGTCGAGACCATCCCCGGCGCCCGACTCCTCCACCTCGGAGAGATCTCGTACTCCAGCGACACGGAGGGCGGGCCCCGGATCCGCCTCGACCTTCCGGCCGAGATCGGTGAGGTCGTCGCGCGCTTCGAGGCGGCGGGGATCTCCGACGACTCCCGCGTGGTGGTCGCCTACGACGGAGGGCGCTTCCCGAACGCCAGCCGCACCGTCTGGACGCTGCAGGCGCTCGGGTTCGACGACAACGTCTCGATCCTCCACGGCGGCATCGAGGGATGGGTCGACGCGGGCGGAGAGCTGACCGCCGAGCGGCCGGAGGTGGTGCCGGGGCGGATCGAGGGCCCCCTCGCGCTCGACCGTCGGGTCGACGCCGGCTACGTGCTCGAACGGGGCGAGGCGGATGGCGTCGCGCTCGTGGACGCCCGGCGGCTCGTGTCGTGGGACGGCACCCGCCCCGAACTCCCGGGCCGCGTCGGCCACATCCCCGGTGCAGGGTCGCTCCCGCAGACCGAGCTGTACGACGAGGCCGGTCGCCTGAAGCCGGAGGGCGAACTTCGGTCGCTCTTCGAGATGGCCGGATACGAGGAGGGGGACGAGCTGGTCGCCTACTGCCACATCGGCTACTGGGCCTCGGCGGTCGTCTTCGCGGCGCGTACGCTCGGGATCGACGCGCGGCTGTACGACGGGTCGATGACGGAGTGGGCGGCGGACTCGGAGCTGCCGCTCATTCTGCCCCCCGCCGACGAACGCTGACCGCGGGTCCGCGTGCTCCTCGGGACGCTCCTCCTCCTCT
>JANQLR010000004.1 GCA_028280525.1 Longimicrobiales bacterium | reverse complement strand
ACCTTCGCTTCCTCGCGAAGCAGCCGGACGAGCTCGCCCGCCGCCGCCGCACCCTCGCCCACGACGCGCCCCTCGGGCCGAGCGGGCGGGAGGTCGAGCGACTCGACGGTGACGCGGGGCTCGGCGGTCGCGGCGGCCTTCGTCTCGATCGGCTTCCGCTTGGCCGCCATGATCCCCTTGAGCGAGGCGTAGCGCGGATCGAAGGCACCCTTCGTGATCGAGAGGACCGCGGGGAGCGGGACCTCGACCACCTCCGCACCACCCTCCACCTCTCGGCGGCAGGTCAGCACGCCCTCGCCCACCTCGAAGTCGGCCACCGCGGTCACGCAGGGGCGTCCCAGGAGCGTGGCGACCATCGGGCCGACCTGCTGGGCATCGTCGTCGGCCGCCTTCACCCCGAAGAGGATGAGGTCGGCCTCGTGGCCCCCCAGCTCGACGGCGAGCGCCTTGGCGGTCGCGAGACCGTCCATCCCGACCGACCCCTCGAGGAGGACGCCCCGGTCGGCGCCCATCGCGAGACCCGCGCGGAGCGTCTCCTGGGAGGAGGCGTCGCCGAGGGTGACGAGGGTCACCTCGCCCGCGCCGGCGCCCTCCTTCGTCCGGAGCGCCGCCTCGACGGCGATCTCGTCGTAGGGCGAGACGATGAACTTGACCCCGCTCGGATCGATGGAGGTGCCATCGTCGCCGACGCGGATGCGAGTCTCCGTGTCCGGAGTCCGCTTCACACAGACCGAAATGTTCACGTGGGCTCCTGCCTTGGAAAACCTGGGAATACAGCCGTTGAAAGCTACCCGAGGGCGGGCCGGGCCGGTACCCCGGAACCGACCGGATTCGAGGGCGCCGGGCCGGGCCGGGACGGACGCCCAACGGCCCTCGATCCGACGCTAGAGGAGCAGCCCGGTGATGGCGAAGCCGGCGATCGCGATCGACCCCGCGGTGAGGGCGTACGGGAGCTGTGTCCGCACGTGGTCGATGTGGTCCGTGGCGGCGGCCATCGAGGAGATGATCGTCGTGTCGGAGATCGGCGAGCAGTGATCGCCGAAGATCCCTCCGGAGAGGGAGGCGGCCACGAAGGGCGCGAGCGGGAGCCCCATCGTCGCGGCGGCGGGGACGGCGATCGGAAGCATGATCCCGAAGGTTCCCCAGCTCGTCCCGGTCGAGAAGGCGATCCCCCCGGCCACGATGAAGACGAGCGGAAGGAAGACGACGGGCGGGAGGACGCCCATCGTCACCTCGGCCACCCAGCGACCGGTCCCCAGCTCGTTCGTCACGTCCTTCAGCGCAATCGAGAGTAGGAGGATGAGCGCCAGTGGAACCAGGCCTCCTGCTCCCTTGAGCGCGACCCGCATGAGGTCGTCGACGGTGGAGGCCCGCTGGCCCAGGAGGAGGAGCCACGCCATCGCCAGCCCCGCCATGACTGCCCAGAGTACCGAGGTGGAGCCGTCGCCCTCCACGAGGTTGCCGTCGCCGGTGATCCAGAGCCCCAGCGGCATGAAGAGGACCATGGTCACGATCGGGAGGACCATGTTGCGGGCGAGTTCCCCCGGGGCCGGGCCCGCGCGCGTATCCTCCGGCGAACCCGCCGTCGGGTCGACGCTCTCGAAGAGCGCCTCGTCCATCATCGGCGTCGCCCCGTCGCGCAGCACCTTCCCCTGCGCCGCCCGGGCCTCCGCCGCCTTCATCGGCCCGAGATCGATCCCGAAGAGGACGACCAGGAGCGCGAGCCCGACGGCGGACATCGAATAGAAGTTGAAGGCGATGGCCTGGATGAAGACCTGCAGGGGGTTCTCGACGTCGAGTCCGCTCAGGATCCCCAGGTTGTATGCGCCCCAGGCGTTGAGCGGGATCAGGATGCAGATCGGCGCCGAGGTGGAGTCGATCAGGTAGGCCAGCTTCTCGCGGGAGGTGCGGTACCGGTCGATCAGCGGCCGCGCGACCGATCCAGCCACGAGCACCGTGATGTTCGACTCGATGAAGATCACGACGCCGGTGGCCCAGGCGAGGAGCTGCGCCCCCTTCGCACTCGACACCCAGTTCCGGGTCTCGAGCCAGCGGACGAAGCCACGCACGCCCCCCGAAACCTCCACCGTGGCGATGAGCGCCCCGATCACGAGGGTGAAGAGGAGGACCTTCGTGTCGCCCGGCCGCGTGAAGACCTCGACCGTCGCATCGATCGAGACGCCGAGCCCGGTCAGCGGATTCCACCCGTTCAGGATCGTCCACCCGAGGAGGATGCCGCCCGCGAGACTCAGGTAGACCTGCCGGCTCCAGATCGCGAGCACGATCGCCACGACCGGCGGGAGAACGGAGATCCAGGTCGGGTCGGTCATGCGTCGGTGAGGAGGGCGAAGGGATGAACGCGGCCGGGAGCCTCGGGGAGGGAGAGCGACGGGTCCCCGGGGTGGTGCGGACCGCGCGAGACGCCGCGCGAGTCGCGGACGAAATAGCGGAGCGGCCAGTCCGCGGCCACCCGGATCCCGATCCTCCCGGAGACCCCGACCCGATCGCTCGGGACGGGATCACCCCGGTGGAGCTGGAGTGGGGCGCAGCCGAGATCGTGCTCGTGGAGCTCTCCGTCGACCCCGAGCGCCTCCGCGAGGCGACCGGGGCCCGCCGCGAGCGGCCGACGGCCCGACCGGCGGTCCAGCGCATGCGCCTCTCCCTCCACGATCTCCGCACCGCGGATCAGGACGGCCTGCGCCTGCCCCGCCTCGCCGGTGACGACGTTGAGGCACCAGTGCATCCCGTAGATCCGGTACACGTAGGCGGTCCCGGCCGGACCGTACATCACGCGGTTGCGCTCGGTCGGTGCCCGGGTCGCGGCGTGGGAGGCGGGGTCGTCGGACCCGAGGTACGCCTCCGTCTCCACGATCCTGCCCACGACCCGCCGGCCGGCCA
>JANQLR010000326.1 GCA_028280525.1 Longimicrobiales bacterium | reverse complement strand
GAGTGCGAGCACCGCCTACCTCGTCTTCACCGATGCTCCGGAGAGCTTCCCGGTGGTTCTGGAGTCGGAGTTCACCGACGGCCGCGCGGTCTTCCTCGTGGAGGCGGACCGGGTCCCGTACGTCTCGAGCTTCGAGGTCGTGGAGGAGGGCGAAGTCGGTTGGCACCGTGAGATGGTCTACCCGCTGGACGACGAGGACCTCGGGGTCTCGGACATCCTTCTCTACCGCCCAACAGGGTTTTCGGAGCCCCCGTCACTGATCGCCGCCACCGCGTTGATGCTGCCGTCGACCACCGTCGCGGACTCCCCAGAGGTCGGTCTCTACTGGGAGGTGTACGGCGTCCCGGAGAACGAGATGATCGAGTACGAGCTGGAGCTCCGCACTGCCTCAGGCGGCGGCTTCCTCCAGCAGATCCGTCGGCTGCTGCCGGGTCGGGACCGCACGGCGGCGGATGCTCGGATCCGATGGAGCGAGCCGTCGAAGGGCGAGGTCCACTCGACCCCGCTGATCATCGAGATGGAGAGTGTGGTGCCCGGGGACTACACGGTGACGCTGAGAGCACGGGTGGGGGAGCGGGAGGTCGTGACGATGCGGGAGGTCCGGGTGCGCTAGTCGGATGACCTGTTCACGACTTCTCCCCCGCTGCGGGAGTTCAGATGCTCCCCCAACAGGGTCTCGCGAGGGACGCGCCGGTCAGCTGGATAGCTTCGCCTTGGATGTGCATCTGGAGCGCCCCCGGAAACCAGGTCCGCTAGGCGCCCAACCGGGGAGGAAGCAACGTCCGCATGCCAGCCACTTTGGCGTCGACCGGTACTCTGCCTGAGGCGAGGGCGCGCCGTCCCCGACACTACTCTCGGCGGTCGGGGTCGAGCCCGCCGGACCCCCCGCCAGCATCCCCGAACACGTGCGTTCAATCATCGGCAACCATCAGAACGAACCCGTCCTCCACCGACAGGACGACCGACCAGAAGGGGCGGTTCATTGCCTCCGAGGGTCGGCGCCCGCGGACGGAGCGCGGGATGCGGGAGGTACGAGCCCGTTCATGCGGTAGATCGAGACGAGTTTGCCGTAGTGCTCCGCCTGGTGCGTCAGCCACCAGGCGATGCGCGGCGTCGCGCCCTCCGTCGCGATCGCATCGAGGCTCGCTGCAAGCGCCGCCTCCATCTCGGAGACGAGGGACTCCCGGCTCGCAGGTTTGCCTTCGTCCTCGGCCGTCCTCCGTCCGTAGTCGAAGTCGGTGCGGGTCAGCTCCGCGGCGGCCATCTCGAGCCCGATCGTCACGTGCCGCAGCTCCTCGAGGGCCGAGCGGGAGTCGGGATGGGGGCGAGAGTCGTACAACTCCTCGGGGAGGTCCCGAGCCATCTCCAGGAGCTTCGAATGCTCGGCTTCCCACAGGGAGTGGATCGCTTCCGTCCAGGGGTCCTGCGCCGCGGCAGGGGCGCTCCCCAGGACCAGCGCCACCCATGTGGTGACGAGTCCGATTCGGGCTCGACCGTCTCTTCGCGTCATCTTCCTCCACCTCCTCTTCCCGTTTCCGTGCACACGTCGAGCGCCGGACCCCTCACCAGTGGGCGACGCAGGCGGACGCGAGAGCGGCTTCGACCCTCGCCTGCGGGGACCCGTCCTGGACCGACGTGGACTCGATGATCGTCCTCGCCTCCGGGATCGGGTCGCCTCGTAGCAGGCTGGCGGCGTGCATCTTCATGGCCCCGGTCAGATAGAAGACGTCCCGCTGCTGCGCTCGATAGCGGCGCTCGAGCTGGGCCCGAGTGGCGAGGCCGATTTCGTACAGATGGACCCAGCTCGCGTAGTCGGCCAGGCCCTCTTCCATCTCCATCATCGCCTCCGCATCGCGGCAGCTGCCTGCAGTCCCGTCACCCATCTCGATTCGGACTGCCGAGAGGGCGGCCGCACGTGAGGAGCTGGCCTCGAGGAACTCCCGCCCTGCGTCACATGCCTCGGGCAGGGCGCCGTCGAGAAGGCCCACGACCAGCCCCGTGAGGGCGGTCCGCTCCTCCCCGAAGACCGTCTGGATCTCGTCATCCCGGTCGTAACACTGCCGGGTGCTGGCCCGGTCGGGTGGTGCCTCCCACGTCGGCCAGTCGGACGGGAGTCCCATCCAGTGAGGCGCCTGCACGTTGACGTGGAATGACTCGTGCAGCGCCACCTGGGCCTTCAGGAGAGCCGGCAGTTCCATGGGGAAGTCCTCGGGCTCGACGGGGATCACAACGACCGCCCGGGCGCCATTCGACGCCATCCAGGAGGACACGGCCTCGGGCTGGGAGGCGATTCGCCCGAAGCTCGGCATCGGGCCGCCCGCGGCGTCGTAGCTCACGTAGAGACCGTACAGCGGGTTCCCGAGTCCGGGAGGCTCTCTCAGCGCCGCGTACGAAATCGCTTCACCGCCCTGGAAGAGACCGACACACGACTCCCCCTGGGGGTTCTCGCCGGCGTGGATCGCGATGTGGACCTGATCAGGTCGGTACCCGGGCCAGAGGTCCGGGCCTCTTCGGGTCGCGAGTCGGATCGTATCGACGACGGCCTGGGTGGAGGGCGTTGCCCACAGTGGCGCGCACTCCGGCGGGGGTGCGGGAGGCCTCGCGGCCGCTTCCCCGGTATCGGCCACGCCGCACCCCGACAGGAGCCAGAGGGCGAGCACCGAGAGCGTGGACGGGCAGAGCGTTCTGTGCATGGGGTAGGGTCGCGGGAGGTGTCGGTCTCGAGGCTGGCCCTTGACGGCATGGCCATTGAGAACGCATGTACATTGGGAACGCATGTATCGTGCCCGCAAGAGGACGTTACTCCGCCACCCGGTTCGCCCGTCCACGCCGCGACGCGCTCCCGACGCTCACCCCAACCCCGCTGCGAATGCCCAGCAAGGCGCTGGTCTCGGCCTCGACTCGACCCTTGATTCTCTCGCTCCTTCGGGCGGGCGAGAGCTACGGATACGAGATCATCGAGCGTGTCCGCTCCCTCTCCGGTGGAAGCCTGGAATGGAGCGACGGCATGCTGTACCCGGTTCTCCGGCGTCTCGAGTCGGAGGGCCTGGTTCGATCTCGATGGGTCACGGCCGAGAACGAACGACGGAGGCGCTACTACCGGCTGACGCCGAGGGGGGAGGAAGCAGCCGAGGCGGCGCGGGCGGAGTGGTCCGAGGTGAGTCGGACGCTCGCCGCCGCCTGGGCCGAGGGCACTAGATGATCGTGGGCCCGGCGGACGGGGGGGCAGCGCCTCGGTGGGCGGCGGGCGGCACGTGGTGTCGGATGCTCGGGTGACGGATCCGACGCGCGCTCGACTGAGCGAGTGGCGGAGGGTGTGGAGCCGCGCCGCGAACCTGTCCCGCGACGACCTCGACGAGCTCGAGCAGCACCTTCTCGATTCGATTCGCGTCCAGGTCGAGTCCGGGGTTCCAGAGGCCCGCGCGGTGGAGATCGCGATCCGGGGTCTGGGAGATGCCGAGCTCGTGGCCCGCGAGTTCGAGAAGGTCGAAACCTCCGGTCTGGGCGGTGCCGGCTGGTCGCTGGATCTTCGATTCGCATTGCGGCAGGCGTGGACCCACCGAGGGTTCACCGCGATGGCTTCTCTCTCCGTGGGCGGCGCCATCGCCCTGAATGCGATCGCCTTCTCGGTCATCGATGCGGTCCTGCTGGAGGATCCCGCCTACCAGGATCCCGAGGCCGTCGTGGAGATCTACACGGCCGGCACGGGGGACCTTCGGCGACCGCCGGTCGCGTCGTGGCCGATGGCCGACGACCTTCGAAACGAGACGTCGATCTTCGAGGGCGTGATCGGCTACGAGCCCCTCTTCGGGAGACTTCGGGTCGCGGGGGGCGCCTACGAGGGCGTGTTCGGCGAGGTCGTGGACCCGTCGTACTTCGACGTGCTCGGGGTCCCTCTGGAGCTGGGTCGGGGCTTCACCGAAGAGGACGCGCGGCGCGCGGAGGCGGTCGCGGTCCTCGGTTGGAGCACGTGGCGGCAGCGCCTCCAGGGCCGGGCGGACGTCCTCGGATCCACGATCGACGTGAACGGCGAGGTCTTCACGGTGATCGGAGTGGCCCCGAGGGAGTTCACCGGTGCCATCCCCGGCCTTTCGAGCGGGCTCTTCCTGCCTCGCTGGTCGCTGCCTCTGGGGCGGGCACTGCCGGAGGCCACGACTCGTCCGGACCAGGATCGCACGCGTTGGCAGGTACAGCTGAAGGGACGCCTGAGGCCCGGGGTCCGGATGATCGACGCGCGGGACTACCTCACCTCGCGCCTCGAGGCCTGGACCGAGCGTCATCCGGAAAGCTACGAGGGCGTCGAGTTCTCGCTCGTCCGCTCCGACCGGGTTGCGCTCTCCCCCGCCGCCGACCGCATCCTGTTCCCGTTCGCGGGTGGGGTGATGCTGGTCCTCCTCTGCGTGCTTCTCGTCGCGTGCGTGAATCTCGCGGGCTTCCTCCTCTCGCGTGGATCGGACCGTGCCCGGGAGCTTCAGATGCGCCGGGCTCTCGGGGCCACCCGGCAACGCCTCGTTCGGCAGCTCTTCCAGGAGTCGATGCTGATCGCGGGCCTGAGCGCGGGGGTCGGTCTGATCCTGTGTCGGGTCGGCGTCGCGGGCCTGGGAGCGATCGATGTCCCGCTGCCGCTCCCGATCCACCTCGATGTCTCGATGGGCGGAGCGGTCATCGCCTTCACGGTGGTCGTGGCGACCGCCGCCTCCCTCGCGTTCGGGCTGGTCCCCGCCCTCTACACGACGCGGAACCTCGGATCCCTCGCGAGGGGCGGCGGCGCAGGCTCCGACGGGCGGCACTTCCGGTCTGCCGTCCTGGCGACCCAGGTCGCGACGTCAATCGTGCTCCTGGTCGTGGGCGGACTTCTCACGCGGAGCCTGCTGGCCGAGGCGACCGTCGAGCTCGGATTCCGGGGCGAGCGCGCCGGCATCGTGACGCTGGAGCTCGCCTCGGCCGGGATGTCGAGGGAGGCGCTCCCGGGGCTCCTGGATGGGATTCGCTCCGAGGCGACGGTGGGGACCGGCATCGACGCGGTGTTCTTCACCTCCCGTGTTCCGCTGGGGACCTTCTCGTCGAACGTGAGCCTGGAGGTGCCGGGCGGGGAGGCGTGGACCGTCGAGGACTTCGCGGTCTCGCACGACTACTTCGACGGGATGGGGATCGAGTTCGTCTCGGGTTCGGGGTTTCCGCGAGGAGATCTGAGCGAGGACGTTCGGGTGGCCGTGGTGAGCCGTTCACTGGCTGAACTGCTCCGGGGTTCGGATGTGAAGCCCGGCGCTACGGTGCTGATCGACGGCGTCGAGACCGAGATCGTGGGCGTCGTGGAGGACGTGAAGGTCTCCCGCCCCCGTGAGGGGACGACCCCGCACCTCTACCGCCCCGTGCGGCAGACTGGAGCCTTCCTGCTCGCCGTCGTGGGCACGAGTCGCGGACCGAGTCCGGACGCGGTACGTGCGCTCCGGCGCGCGGTTCGGGAAGCCGGGCCGGATGTGGTCGTCTGGGGGGAGGGGACGATCGAGGATCATGTGGCGCTGAAGATGCTCGGCCCTCGGGTCGCGGTGTGGCTACTCGGGGGCGCCGCGGCGGTCGCGCTTCTGATGACGCTGGTCGGAGTCTTCGGGGCCGTTCGCTACTCCTCGGCCCGGCGGAGTCGCGAGATGGCCATCCGACTCTCACTCGGTGCCTCGGCCGGGTCCGTGATCGGGGCGCTGGTGCTCGCACTGCTTCGCAGCGTGGGCGTCGGGATGGTCGTGGGGCTCGGGGCCGCACTGCTGCTCGGACGAGGCCTCCGGAGCGTTCTCGTGGGTACGTCGCCGCTCGACGCCACCAGCTACGCCGCCGCCGTCGCGCTGCTGGTGGGCACCACGCTGCTCGCGTCCTACCTGCCGGCGCGGCGG
>JANQLR010000380.1 GCA_028280525.1 Longimicrobiales bacterium | reverse complement strand
GGCGGGGCAGGGGCGCTCCGGAAGGGGGCCCCGGCGGGCGACGGCGCCGAGGAACTCCCGGATCTCCGCCTCGCCCTCGCCCGAGCGGGCATTCCCGACCACGACCTCGACCCCGAGTTGCTCCCCGACCACGGCGGCGTTCACCGATCCGCCGCGCGCCGCCAACTCATCCGACATGTTGAGGACGACGAGCGTCGGGACGCCGACCTCGATCAGCGGCTCCACCAGCATCAGCTGCGTCTCGAGCCGAGTCGAGTCGAGGATCACCACGAGGGCGTCCGGCGCCCGCATCCCCTCGACGCGGCCCTCCAGGACGTCGCGCGTCAGCCGCTCGTCGAGGGTCCGCGCCGAGAACCCGCTGACGCCCGGGAGGTCGACGAGATCGACCGAGAGATCCCCGGGGAAGTCGATGCGTCCGACCTTCTTCTCGACGGTCACGCCCGGGTAGTTCGCGACCTTCTGGCGCAACCCGGTGAGCCGGTTGAAGAGCGTCGACTTCCCCGCGTTCGGAGGGCCGACCAGCGCGACCATCGGGCGCGTCGTGGAGGAGGCCGCCGAGGGGGTCGGGGGGGACGTCGGTGGGGGAGCCGTCGCGGTGTCGGGGGTCACGTCGATCGTGTAGGGACGGTCAGCCCTGGACGGCAGGTGTCAGCGCGACCCGGATGCAGGCGGCGATCTCCCGGCGGAGCGCGAGGAGGACCCCGTCGACCTGAACGATCGGATCCCCGGACGGGGCCCTGCGAACCGGGCGCAGGCGGCACCCGGGGAGGAGGCCTCGCTCCATCAGCGCCTCGGCCTGATCTTCCGGCAGCTCCAGACGGACCAGCTCCACCCACTGATCGATGTCCACGTCGCGCAGCTTCAGCTCGTGCGGCTTCGGGGTCATCGTCGACGGTGGGTGAGGGGCCGGGCAGTGCGTGCGGGGCTCGCTCCCCGCAGATTGATACCCATTCTCAACAAGCTACCGGAGGTGCCGGGTCCACGGTACCCCGTGGCGCCGAGTGTCCCCCCCTGTCCGCGATCCATGTCGCCTCGAAAGAAGTCTCCCACAATCGTCGGCTGGCGGGAGTGGATCTCCCTTCCCGACCTCGGGGTGGAGCAGATCAAGGTGAAGGTCGACACCGGGGCCCGATCGTCGGCGCTCCACGCCTTCGGGATGAAGCGCTTCCGCCGGAGGGGCGTGTCGTGGATCCGATTCTGGGTCCACCCCTTCCAGCGGAATGCCGAGGGGGAGGTTCTCGCGGAGGCGAAGGTGATCGGGGAGAGGAAGGTGCGGAGCTCTTCCGGGGTGGTCACGCTGCGCCCCGTGATCGTCACCCGGATCGGCTGGTTCGGGAAGGAACGGGAAATCGAGCTGACGCTGACGCGGCGGGACTCGATGGGCTTCCGAATGCTCCTCGGCCGCGAGGCACTTCGCGGTGGATACGTCGTCGACGCCGGGCGCTCCTTCCTCGGAGACCGGAGGTAGGGGGCGACGGACCCGACCGATCGAGAACCCCCTCGCCCGTAGAGGATTCCCACCCGATCTTCCTCCGGGAGGGCACCGTCCGGCGCTCCTCCTCGTACTCCTCTCTCCACCCCATCCGCCTGCGATGAGAATCGGCATCCTGTCCCGGAAGGGATCGCTCTACTCCACGCGACGCCTTCGCGAGGCGGCCGAGGAGCGGGGGCATCAGGTCCGGGTCGTCGATCCGCTCCGCTGCT
The DNA here is from genome assembly GCA_028280525.1 of Longimicrobiales bacterium. Classification (GTDB taxonomy): domain Bacteria; phylum Gemmatimonadota; class Gemmatimonadetes; order Longimicrobiales; family Gaopeijiaceae; genus Gaopeijia. The sequence continues at coordinate 303 of JANQLR010000380.1, read as the reverse complement.
ACATGAACATTGCCGCGAAGAAGCCGCAGGTGATGTACGGCGGTGAGGCGCTCCGCTTCGACGCGATCATCCCCCGCATCGGGTCGTCGATCACCTTCTACGGGTGCGCGGTCGTCCGGCAGTTCGAGATGCAGCGCACCTTCACCGTGGCCGCCTCGCAGGCGATCGCGCAGTCGCGGGACAAGCTCCGCTCGATGCAGCTCCTCTCCACCGAGGGGGTCGGGGTTCCGGTGACGGGGTTCGCCCGCTCCTCGCGGGACATCAACGGGCTGATCGACCTGGTCGGAGTGACACCGCTCGTCA
>JANQLR010000315.1 GCA_028280525.1 Longimicrobiales bacterium | reverse complement strand
GGCTGACCCGGATGCTCGACGCGGCGCCCGAACGCCTCACGGAGCGCGGACCGGATGGCGCGACCCCGCTGCACATGGCCGGGACGCCCGAGGTGGCCGACCTCCTCCTCGACCGCGGCGCCCCGATCGACCACCCCTGCGTCGATCACCGCTCGACCCCCGCGATGTGGGCGGTCGACGGGCGACGAGAGGTCACGCGGAGGCTCGTCGAGCGCGGGTGCCGAACGGATCTGTGGATGGCGGCGGCGCTCGGCGACGTCGCGTTGACCCGCCGGCTACTCGAGGCGGACGCCGGCGCCATCACCGTCCAACCGGGGGACGAGGCCCTCGGGGGCGGCAACATCTACATCTGGCGACTCCACTTCGCCTCCTCCCCGCTCGAGGTCGCACGGCGCGACGGGTTCGACGAGGTCTACCGGCTGTTGGAGGCCGCCGCGCCCCCCGAACTCCTCCTGGTCGAGGCTGCCGCGCGCGGGCAGATGGACCGCTTCGACGAGATCCTGCGGGCGACCGAGGTCGGCGAGCTCCCGACCACGCGGGTGCGACAGCTCCTCTGCATGGATCTCCACGTCGCCCGGCGGATGCTCGCGGCGGGGGCCGATCCGAACGCGGTCAACCGACACGGACAGACCGCGCTCCACGAAGCCGCGTGGAACGACGATGTCGAGCGGATCGACCTCCTCCTGGACGCCGGTGCCGACCCGGCACCGGTCGACGGCCTGCACGGGTCCACACCGTGGGGGTGGGCGGAGTACAACTACGCCCACGCGGCGCGGGCTCGCCTCACCGAGCGCGGGGCGTACGGGCCGGGGGACCCGGTCGAACGGTAGTCCCGCAGCTGCACGCCGGGACCCCGCCACCGGCGGGCCCGGGGCCGGAAGCGCGCCGCTCGATCAGCCCCCCGGGAGCGACCGTCCGCGCAGGTCGCAGGTATCCCACTCCGGACCCTCGTGTCCGCGGTCCCCGCCCAGGAGGTCGTGGAGGATCTCGTGCCGGACGACGATCGAGTCGAGCCAGGTGTCGGACCGGAGGATGATCTCGCGCCGCTCCGTCCACTGGCCGACGACCTCGTCGGAGCCGTCGAGTTCGAAGGCGACGAACCACCGTACGCCGAGGAAGTCGCCCGAGATCCGGGCGCAGCGCTCGGTGTCGTCCCACCACTCCGAGTACGCAGGGGGCGGGGTGATCTCGATCGCGCCCTCGATCGGATCGACCGGGGTCTCGCACCCGAGGACGGCCAGGAGGGCGATCAGCGCACGAGGCGGGCGTCGCACCCTCGCTACCCCCTCCGGCTGAGTCGAAGGGCCAGACCGTCGAGAAGCTCGTCGGTCGACGAGATGAAGCCCTCCATCGAGTCCCGCGACTCGAATTGCCCGACGTACTGGAAGGTGTGCAACGGTCCCTCCATCTCCAGGTACACGAGCGGCGGCTCGTACCGACCGGTCACCGCGTACTCGACGGTGGTGATGGTGGCGACGCCCGAGAGCACTCCCGTCTCCCCCTCGGTCAGTCGGAGCGTGATCAGCTGCCCGCCACCCGTCACGAAGACCCCGGACCACCGGCTCTGGTCGAGGACGAAGCGCTCCGGCTCGGTCGGGGAGCTGCAGCCGGAGAGGAAGGTCAGCGCGAGGAGGAGCGATGTGAGGGTGCGGATCACGGGGGTCCAGGTCGGACGGGTCATCGGAGAAGGACACCTCGTGAGCACGGTACACGCGCGCGCCCCCCACGATCCAGCGGATCGAGGACGACGGACCTTCCCGCCCGAACGGGCCGGCCCGGAAGACCGCCGACGGTTGCTGCGTACCGGGAGCACGTTCAGTCTCCTCGGGGGCCGATCCTCCGCCCCGTCCCTCCCGGACCGAGACCGAAGGCGCCATGACCGCCCCCGCCCCCCGCCCCATCCTCCTCGCCCTCCTCCCGCTCTTCCCCCTCGCCTCGGTCGCCGTCATGCCCCACCCGCCGGACTCCACCACCTCCCGCCCGCACGTCCTCTCCGACGAGATCGACGCGATCTTCCGCGACATGGACCGGGACGACGTCCCCGGCTGCGCCGTCGGCGTGATCCAGGACGGCCAGCTCGTCTACGGTCGCGGGTACGGGATGGCGAATCTGGAGCACGGGATTCCGCTGGACACCCGCTCCGTCTTCCGCATGGGTTCGGTCGGGAAGCAGTTCACCGCCGGGGTGGTCGCCCACCTCGCACTCGAGGGGCGGATCGATCTGGACGCCCCGATCCGTCGCTACCTCCCCGAGCTGCCCGACTTCGCCGACGGTCCGGTCACGCTGCGCCACCTGGTCCACCACACGAGTGGGTACCGGGACTACCTCACCCTCATGGCGCTGGCCGGTCGCCGGGACGAGGACTACTACGACGACGCGGAGCTCTACCGGCTCCTCACCCGACAGGAGGAACTCAACTTCCCCGCCGGCTCCGACCGCCTCTACTCGAACTCGGGCTACTTCCTCCTCGCGCAGCTGGTGCACCGGGTTACGGGCCGGAGCCTCGCGGAGGAGGCCCGGGTGCGGATCTTCGAGCCGCTCGGGATGGCGGCCACCCACTACCACGACCACTGGCAGCGACTGGTCCCTCGGCGGGCGACCGGGTACGCGCCAGCCGAGTGGTACCGGCCCGGTGCGGACGCCCCCGTCGCCGACGAGGTCTGGCCCGGCTACCGGCCCGGGCCGTGGGACGGGGGTCGCGACGCCTTCGCGGGCGCCGAATGGGTGGTGAGCACCACGACGCTCCCGATGATCGGGGACGGGGGCGTGTACTCGAGCGTCGAGGAGATGGCGCGATGGGCTGCGCACCTGCTGGCCCCCCGCGAGGAGGCCGGTGGCGCGCGGTGGCGGGAGCTGGTCGGGACCCGCGGCCGGATGAACGACGGGGAGGAGATCGACTACGCGTTCGGGCTCTACTACGGCGAGCAACGGGGGCTCCAGACCTTCGGACACGGGGGCGCCTTCGTGGGCTATCGGGCGGACGTGACGACGTGGCCGGAGGCGGGGACGGCGGTGGTGACGCTCTGCAACCGCGCCGACGTCGACCCCGCCACCCTCGGTCTCCGGGTCGGAGAGGTCATCCTCGCCGACCGGATGGAGCCGGCGCAGACGCCCGCGGCCGATCGGGCAGCGGGGTCCGGGGAGGGGGCACCGTCGGGCGAGGCGGCGGGTGGGACCGCCCCTCCGGAGGTGTCGGCAACCGAGCGCGACGCCCTCGCCGGGCGCTACGAGAGCGCGGAAGTCGGGGCGGTCTGGGAGATCGAGTCGATCGGCGACGAGGTTCGCATGCGGGTGGGGCCCGCCGGCTCCGTCCCCGTCGTCCCGGTCGAGCGGGACGTCTGGAACGCGAATGGAATCCTCCTTCGCGTTCAGCGCGCCGCCGACGGCGGAATCGAGGGGCTTCGCGCCGACGCGGGTCGGGTCCGCAACCTGCGCTTCATCCGGCGGTGACCGACCGGGGCGCCGAGAGGCGCCCCGGGAGTCCCCCCCTCTGGCTCAATGTCGGGAATCGGCACAGACTAAAGGGATGAGACCGGGTGCCCACCGCAGCCCGCGATTCACCTGCATCGGGAGCCCCCCGTGAGCTTCGACCTCTCCCAGTACGGCATCACCGGCGAGACGACCAACCACTCGATCGTCGGCTACCACATCCACCGGAACCCGTCGGTGGCGAAGCTCTACTCGATCGCACTCCAGCGGGACCGGTACAAGCTCGCCGGGAATGGCGCGCTGATGGCCTTCTCGGCGCCGCGGACCGGGCGCTCGCCGAAGGACAAGCGGATCGTCGAGGAGGAGACGACGAAGGCGGACATGTGGTGGGGCGAGGTCAACATCCCCATCTCCGAGGACTCCTTCGAGCTGAACAAGCAGACCGCGGTCAACTACCTGAACTGCCGGGACCACATCTACGTCATCGACGGCTTCGCCGGGTGGGATCCGGCGCACCGGATCAAGGTCCGCATCATCTGCACCCGGGCCTACCACGCCCTCTTCATGCGGAACATGCTCATCCGGCCGACCGAGGAGGAGCTCGCGGACTTCGGCGACCCCGACTGGGTCGTCTTCAACGCCGGACAGATGCCGGCGATCCCGCAGATCGAGGGGGTGGGGACGCGGACGAGCGTGAACGTCAACTTCAAGACGCAGGAGATGGTCATCCTCGGCACGGAGTACGCCGGGGAGATGAAGAAGGGCGTCTTCGGCGTCCTCAACTACGTCCTGCCCAGGAAGGGCGTCCTGTCGATGCACTGCTCGGCAAATGAGGGGGCGGACGGAGACGTCGCCCTCTTCTTCGGGCTGTCCGGGACGGGGAAGACGACCCTGTCGGCCGACCCGAAGCGGGCCCTGATCGGGGACGACGAACACGGGTGGAGCGACACCGGGGTCTTCAACTTCGAGGGCGGCTGCTATGCGAAGACGATCAACCTCTCTCGGGAAGGGGAGCCCGAGATCTACGACGCGATCCGCTTCGGGGCGATCCTCGAGAACGTCGGCTACGACCCGGAGACGCTCGAGGTCGACTACACCGATGTCTCGATCACGCAGAACACCCGCTGCTCCTACCCGATCGAGCACATCGACAACGCCAAGATCCCCTGCGTCGGCGGGCACCCGAAGAACATCATCTTCCTGACCTGCGACGCCTTCGGAGTCCTGCCCCCCGTCAGCCGTCTGACCCCGGGGCAGGCGATGTATCAGTTCATCAGCGGGTACACGGCGAAGGTGGCCGGGACCGAGATGGGCGTGACCGAACCGATTCCCAACTTCTCCGCCTGCTACGGTGCGGCCTTCCTGAGCCTCCATCCCACCGTCTACGCGGAACTCCTGGCGGAGAAGATCCGCGAGCACGGCGCGAACGTCTGGCTCGTGAACACCGGGTGGACCGGGGGCGCGTACGGCGTCGGGCACCGCTGCGAGCTGAAGTACACCCGAGCGATCATCGATGCGATTCTGGCCGGCGACCTCGAGGACGCCGAGTACCGGACGGACGAGATCTTCGGCCTGGCCTTCCCGACCGCCGTCCCGAACGTCCCCTCCTCGGTGCTGAACCCGAGGGACGCGTGGGCCGACCCGGCGGCGTACGACGAGACCGCGAACAAGCTGGCGGGGATGTTCGTAAAGAACTTCGAGAGCTTCGCCGATCAGGCGTCCGAGGAGATCCTCAGCGCGGCGCCGAAGGTGGGGACGACAGCGGGCTGAGCCCCCCGTCCCCGGTCCTCCGGGGAAGTGCTCGACGAGGCCGGCCACTGGCGGCCTGCACAGAATCGCGCATATGATGCGACTCCACTCCGTCGACCCCGGGACCATCCATGCCTGCGTCCACCGGCCGTTCGCACTCGCCCATCCGCCCGTTCGCCCGACCGCGCCTGTTCCGCCGTCTCCAGGCCGGGATCGCTCCTGGCCTCCTGGCGTGGTCGATCGCCTGCGGCGGCGATGTGACCCCCTCCCCCGTCCCTTCGGAGATCGCCGCGGTGTCGGGGGACGGCCAGAGGGGTACGGTGGCCACGATGCTCGCCGACCCGATCGTGGTTCGAGTGAGCGATGATCAGGGCCGACCGATCTCGGGTGCCTCGGTCACGTGGACCACGACCGACCCGGGCGGTTCGCTCGATCCCGCCTCGTCCGTGACGGACGACCAGGGCCGCGCATCGACTCGATGGACTCTGGGCACGCAGGCCGGCCCCACATCCGTCCGAGTCCAGCTGGCCGACGTCTCACTCCCCCCCGTAACCCTGAGCGCGACCGCGGAGGCGGGTGCCCCCGCTCGGATCGAAGTCGCGTCGGGCGACGCACAGGAAGCCGAGGTCGGCGAGGTGCTCATCGAGCCGCTGGAGGCGCGAGTCACCGACGCGTGGGAGAATCCGGTGCGAGGCGCCCGGTTGGAGTGGACGGGCGAAGAAGGCTCGGGCAGCCTCTCGACGCGAGGTGCACCCACCGACTCGGGCGGAATCGCGACCGCGACCTGGAGGCTACCGACTCGGGTGGGGTCGACGGAGGCGACGGCCCGAGTCCGGGGGGCGGACTCCATCGAGACGACGTTCTCCGCGACGGCCCTCCCGAGCACGCTCAACCTGACCATCCCGAACGCGTACTTCGTCCAGGCGGTGCAGCGCCTCGACGGCGACGTTCCCCTCGTGGCGGGTCGGGACGCGATCCTGAGGGTCTTCGTGGAGGCCAACCGGATCACCTCGCAGCGCCCGTCGGTCCGGGTTCGTCTACGGGACGGAGACGGCGCGCTCCTCCTGGAGGAGTCCATCCACCTCTCCAACTCCGCGACGCTCGGACCCGGCATCTCCGAGTTCCCCCGCAACACCTCGCACAACCTCCTGATCCCCGGCGAACTGATTGCGCCGGGGCTGCGTGCGGAGTTCGAGGTGAACCCGAACGGATCGGTGGTCGAGACGAGCGTCGACGACAACACCCTCCCGAACCGAGGGGAGGAGTGGCTCCCCCTCGTCGAGGAAGCGCCGCCCCTCGAAATCACCTTCGTTCCGATCCGCGTGGGCGGGAGCACCGGATCCGTCCCCGACCCCGCAAACTTCGCAACGTGGGCCACGGGCCTGTTCCCCATCCACCGGGTCGACGCCGAGGTGCGAGCCGAAGCTCTTCACGTCGATGGCCTGATCGTCTTCCAGAGTGACGCGAACGAACTCCTCTCGCAGATCGCGGCGGCCCGGCTGGCCGACGGATCCGACCACTACTACTACGGCGTGTTGCCCCGCGAAGGCGATCGACTGCCGTACGGTGTGGCGACCCTCGCAAGCCCCGTCTCGATGGGTACCGAGGGAGCGTTCACCATTCTCGCGCACGAGCTCGGACACAACTGGGGCCGGCGCCACGCGTGCGCCTCGGCGCCCGGCCCGGACCCCGACTATCCGAACGCCGACGGGACGATCGGCGTCTACGGCTTCGATGTGCGTACGAACGAGTTCTACGACCGGGAGTCCATCGACATCATGGGATCGGGCTACTGCGGTTCCCCGCCGTGGATCGGCGACTACACGTACGAAGCCGTGCTCGACTTCCGGAGGAGGGAGGCGCAGCTTCGCCCGGCGCAGGGCTCGCCCCAGCCCTCCCTGATCGTCTGGGGACGGGTCGAGGGCGACTCGCTGATCCTGGAGCCCTCCTTTCGCGCGCACGTGCGGCCCTCTCTTCCGACCACCCCCGGTTCGTACCGGATCGAGGGTGTCGACGAGCGGGGCGGTCCGGCCTTCGATCTCCGGTTCGCCCCGAGCCCGATCGCCGATGGCTCCGAGGGTGCCGCGGCGTTCGCCTTCGCCGTCCCCCTGGAGGAGTCGCGCGCCCTGTCGAGGATTCGGCTGACCGACGGCGCCCGGAGCGCGGAGATGCGGGCGCCGCCGACCGAACGCTCACCCCGGGTCGTCGCGGAGTCCGTGGGTGGGGACGATGTGCGCCTTCTCTGGGACGGGGAGCGCTACCCGATGCTGGTCGTCCGGGACCCCGCGAGCGGCAGGGTGATTCAGTTCGCGCGCGGCGGGGAGGCGCGGGTTCGGGTGCCGGCGGGCGGCAGGGTGAGTGTGGAGGCGTCCGACGGCGTCAACGGACGGCGGGTGGAGCCGATCCGTCGGTAGGTCCGGTCAGGGCGGCCGAACGACGAACTCCCGCGTTCTTCGGAAATCCGAGACGATGACCGTGACCCGTGCGGGACCCGGTCGGAGCCCGAAGACGCTCGCCACGGGTCCCCCCTGGCTGAAGAGGAGGAGGACGCTGTCCGGGGCCACCCGCCAGGAGATGCGGTAGCCGTCCGGGGAAACGGTGTCCCCACTCGGCGAGGTGAGGATCGCCTCCAGTCGCTGCCCCACCCCGTCCACGAGGTCGACCTCCTCGGGGACGATCTCGACCGAGATCTCGCCGGGAGGCGTCGTGTGCACGAACCCCATCGCCCGCCCCCTCCCCAGCTCCACTTCGAGCGCGGTGGTGCCGATCTCCCCTCCCTCGACCGTCACCGACGCCCCCACGGTGTCGGACACCGTCGCGAACCGGGGCTGAATCGCGCGCCATCGGGTGAAGGGGGCGCGGTCGGGGAGTTCGCCGGATCTCGAATCGCGCGGAGTCGCCCGGAAGACCGCCCGCTCCCCGGGGCGGAGGAAGACGGAGTCCGGCTCGATCGAGATCGAGTCCACGAAGAGAGGACGGACCTGGTCCGAACAGCCCGCGCCGACCGACCCGGCGAGAGCGAGGAGCACGACCGCGAGACGGAGCGGGCGCTTCATCGACCGAGCTCCATCCGCACCCCCAGCTGAACCTGCCACTGCGAACGGTTCGGCACCGAGGTCCACGGCTGCGTCGGCTGAAGCCGCCCCTCCGCGTCTCGGAAGGAGGCCCCCGACCAGCGATTCACCATCCGTCCCCCCTGCCCCGGATCCAGGACGGACCCGGCCTCCGAACGCTCCACGAAGTCGAGGAGTGGCACCACGGGGCGCACCGTCTCGATCCGCCCCCACTCCGGGTTCACCAGATTCAGCACGTTCACGAAGTCCAGATCGAGTCGCAGACGTCCGAGTCCACTCGGAAGGAGTTGGGAGAAGCGGAGGTCGAGCGAGTTCTGCCACGGCGCACGGCAGCCGTTGCGCTCGACGAACTGCCCCGCCCGTCCGCGCAGGCACTCGAACTGCTCGGTGGCCTCGGCCAGGAGCCCCTGCGAGGCGAAGCCCATCAGGAGGAGACTCTGGGGCTCCGGGACGAAGAAGAGGTCGTTCGTCCGCTCGAAGGCCGGCCCCAGCCCGGGGTAGCCGTCGCCATTCACATCCCCGCCGTACACGTAGGAGAAGGGCGCTCCGGACTGGCCGATGTAGAGGAGGGAGATGCGGGGACCCACCTCGCCGAGCGGCGCCCCGGAGATCGAGGCGACGACCTTGTGCGGCCGATCGAAGTTGGACCGACGAACCGGCTGGGCGTTCGGCTCCGTCTCCACCCCGGTGAAGCCGAAGTTCGAGATCATGTCGGTCGCGACGAGGCTCATTCGATCGCGCGACGCCGACCAGGTGTACCCCGCGCGGACGTCGAGTCCCCGGATCCGTCCCTGCGCCTCGGCGGTGGCCGCCATGGCCCAATCGTCGCTCGCATTCGACGCGAAGAGGACCTGCCCGAAGCGCTCGTCGGCGCGAACCGGCAGGAACCCCGTCGGCACCGGCTCCCCGTGGTACGTCCGGTCCGCCCCCCCGTATTCGCGCACCGGGCCGGTTCGACTGGGCGTCCCGAGGTTCAGTTCGGAGAGGACCAGCTGGTTGAAGGCCCGGTTGTAGAGGACGCCGAAGGAGAGCGTCGCGTCGCCGACCTGCTGGTCCATCCCGAGCGAGATCCTGAAGTCCTGCGGGTAGCGGAAGTCCGGGGAGAAGACGGTCACGTTCCGCGTCTCCTCCGGGGGGGAGAAGCGGCACGACTCCGGCGGCGCCCCGTCCCACCCCGGGATGTTCCCCTGGCCGCAGCGATTCACGACGGTGCGTGCGCCGTCGTTCTGCAGTGCGTCCGCCATCCAGACGAAGGGGATCTGACCGTTGAAGAGGCCCGCGCCCGCCCGCACCTGAGTCGATCCGGCCCCATCGTCCGACTGCCAGTTGAAGGACCAGCGCGGCGAGAGGAGGAGGTTGCCGCCGGGGAGCGCGCCGGTGTCCCATCCGAAGAAGTTCAGCACGGGCCAGTTCCGCCGCGCATCGGCGTCGATCCAGGGGACGTCCGCCCTGAGGCCGAATCGCATCGTCAGCCCCTTGCCGGCCGACAGCTCGCTCTGGGCCATGACGCCGACCTCGGAGACCCCGAAGTCGACGCGCTCGGAGCGGCCCGGGGCGACCGAGGTCCACTGCAGCTGGCTGGGGCTCCCGTTCTGCAGCGCGGTCACGTCGGCAAAGAGGAACTCGCCGACTCCACCCGGGAGGTAGCGCTGGGAGAAGTCGTAGCGGGCGGCCGTCGCACCGAAGGTGTAGGTCGTGCTGCCGCGGACGAAGGTCAGGTGGTCGGTCACCCGCAGCTGCAGCTGCTCCAGGTCGTTGTCCTGCGAGGTGAGGGCGCCGCCGGCGCGCAGCTCCCGGACGGAGGCGGCGCCGGCGATCGAACTCAGGACGGGGACCTCGATCTGAGGCCACGGGACGTTGGCGCGCGACTCGTCGCTCCCGACCTGCATCAGGACGGAGAGTTCGTTCGTCGTGCGCCCCCCGAGCGCCGAGATCAGCTCCGCGTTGACGGTGTTCGACAGCCCCGTCCGCTCCGCGCCGTTGGTCGACAGCCCGTACGGATCGAAGCCCAGCCGGTTCGGCGCCCCATCGTCCTCCGCGCGGGCGAGGACGTTGCGGACGGTCAGGCGGTGTCCCTCACCCAGTGCGACGTCGACCTTCGCGAAGAGGTTGAGGAGCGACCGGTCGAGCGACAACACGCCCGCCGTCCCCGGATCCTCGCCCAGGAAGGATCGGATCGCCTCCCGCGCCACCTCGACCTCGGGCTCCCCGAGCCGGATCAGCTGCGGGTCGTCGCGGCCGAGGATGAACCCCTGTGGTGGCCGCGACAGGGCCTCGAACTCGAGTGCCATGAAGTAGTGGGCACGGTCCTTCACGATCGGGCCGCCCAGCGAGAAGCCGGCCTGCGTCGTCGAGATGTCGGCCCCCGAGCTCGCCCCCGTCTCCAGGAGGAGTTCGCCTCCGACCGCCGAGGGCCGGTGGGCGGCGAAGGCGGTCGCCTCCAGGCGGTTGGTCCCCGAGCGGGTCACCGCGTTCATCACACCGCCCGTGAACCCGGAGAGGCGAACGTCGTACGGGGCGACGAGGACCTCGTACTGCGCGACGGCATCGAGCGGGATGAGCTTTCCGCCGGCCGCGCCCCCCGGCAGCCCCCCGGGGGTCAGACCGAAGGGATCGCGCGCCGTCCGTCCATCGATGAGGATCGCGTTGTAGCGCTCGTTCTGGCCGGCGACCGAGAAGCCTCCGGACTCCGTCCGCGTGACGAGCGGGGAGAGGAGAGCGAGCTGCGTCAGGTCGCGCGTCGGCAGGGGCAGGTTCGCGATCTCCCCGGCGGGAACGAGCGTCACCGGTCCGACCCGCCCGGGATCGAAGAGGCTCGTCCGCTCCAGCGTGACGTCGATCCCCTCCAGCTCGAGCGCCTCGGTGGAGAGGGTGATGCGGAGCGGTCGGGTCTCCCCCACGGCCAGGTTCAGCGCTTCGATCCGGACCTTCGCGTAGCCCAGGAGCGTCAGCTCGAGGTCGTACGGCCCACCGGGGGGGAGCCCCAGGAAGAGGAAGCGTCCCGACGCATTCGTCAGCGCCGTCCGGGAGAGTCCTGTCGACGGGTTCTCCAGCTGGACGAAGACCTGAGGGGCGGGGGTACCACCGGGGAGGAGGACCTCGCCGCGAAGTGCGGAGGTCGAGCGGCTCTGGGCGCTCGCCGGAGGGGCGAGGGCGGCCCAGCCGAGGACGCCGGCCACGACCCAGACAGCGAGGCGTCCAGCTCGACGGGAAGTGCGGGGCGAGATCGGCATGTCATGGATACACATGAAGTTGCGGGAGTACACGCCCCGTCCCGGGCCCGGTGTTTCACCGGACCGATCACGGTACGCTCGGCGGCTGCGAGAGAGGCTACGGAGCCCGCACCGTGAAGGTGGACGACTCCCGCAGATCCGAGACGATGACCGTCGCGGTCCCACTGCCGCGGCTCACGCCGAGCAGGCGCGCCATCGTGCCGTCGGATGCGGACAGGGTGGCCGCGCCGTCCGCGTCGACCCTCCAGGAGATGCGGTAGCCCTCGCCGCTGATCGTGTCCCCGTTCGGGCGGGTCAGGATGGCGTTCAGCTCGACCTCCGATCCGACCTCGAACTCGGGATCCGTGGGGACGATCTCGATCGCCAGCTCCCCCGGCGGGGTGACGTGCACGAGGGCGCTCGCGGTCGCGAGGCCGAGCTGCGCCTGGAGTTCAGCCGTGCCGGGGACCCGCCCCTCGACGGAGATCGACGCCCCGAGGGTGTCCGAGAGGGTGAGGAGGGTCGAGTCGGCCGTCCACCACTCCGTGAAGGGGGGCCGGTCGGGAAGGAGGTTGGTCCTCGAGTCCCGCGCTCGCGCCGTGAAGACCGCCTCCTCGCCGGGGCGGAGGAAGACGGAGTCGGGGCGGAGCGTGAGGGTAGCGACGAAGCGGGGGCGGACGGTGTCCCCGCACGCCGCGACCGCGATCGCCGTCAGGAGAGCGGTCGCCGTCCACTGCCACGAGCGGGCGCTCATCGACCCCCGACCTCCACCCGGACTCCGAGCTGGACCTGCCACTGTGAGCGATTCGGCACCGCGGTCCACGGCTCGACCGGGATGAGCCCTCCGTCCGCACCCTGGAAGGACGCGCCGGACCAGCGGTGAATCACCGGTGGGATGACGGGCGCCCCGGAGCCACGATCCGGCGGCGCCTCCTGTCGTTCGACGAGGTCGATGAGCGGGACCACCGGGCGAACCGTCTCGACCCGACCCCAGTTCGGGTTCACCAGGTTGAGGAAGTTCACGAAGTCCAGGTCCACCCGCAGTCGGCCCAGCGCGCTCGGCACGATCTGCGAAAGGCGCACATCGAGGGAGTTCTGCCACGGGGAGCGGCAGGAGTTCCGGGCAATGTAGCTCTCGACGTTGTCGCTCAGGCAGTCGAACGACTCCAGTGCGGTGGCCAGGAGCGTCTGCGACGCGGCCCCCATCTGGAGGATGCCGGGGGGTTCCGGCACGAAGAAGAGGTCGTTGGTGCGCTCGAAGGCGGGCCCGAACCCCGGATAGCCGTCGCCGTTGACATCGCCGCCGTAGACGTACGCGAAGGGAGCTCCGGACTGCCCGAGGTAGAGGACGGAGACCCGCGGCCCCCGTTCGCCCAGGGGCTGCGCCGAGACCGACGCCACCACCTTGTGCGGTCGGTCGAAGTTCGACGGCCGCAGGGGCTGCACGTTGATCGCGGTCTCGACTCCGGTGAAGCCGAAGTTGGAGATCATGTCGGTCGCCACGAGGCTCATCCGGTCCCGGGAGGCCGAGAAGGTGTACCCGGTCCGCAGATCGAGGCCGCGGAAGCTCCCCTGTGCCTCGACGGTGAACGCGGCCGCCCAATCCTCGCTCTCGTTCGAGGCGAAGAGCACCTGGCCGAAGTCCGGATCGGCGCGCACCGGCTCGAAGCCGCGCTCCACCGGCTCCCCGTAGTAGTTCCGGAAGACGCCGCCGTACTCGCGCACCGGCCCGACCTGCGATGGCGTCCCGAGGTTCAGCTCCTCCAGGACCAGCTGATTGAAGGCCCGATTGAAGAGGATGCCGGCCGAGAGGGTGGCGTCGCCCACCCGCCGATCCAGCCCGACCGAGAGGCGGAAGTCCTGCGGATACCGGAAGTCCGGGGAGAAGATCGTGACGTTGCGGATCTGCTCGGGCTCCCCGGTTCGACAGGACGTCGGCAGCGTCCCCGTCCAGACCGGGATACTCTCGTCGGTGCACCGGTTCACCACGGTCCGCATCCCGTCGTTCTGGAGTGCGTCCGCCAGCCAGACGAAGGGGAGCTGCCCGTTGAAGAGACCCGCGCCCGCCCGGAACTGGGTCCCCCCGCGCCCGTCGTCCGACTGCCAGTTCATCGACCACCGCGGAGAGATCAGGACGTTCCCGCTCGGCAGATCCCCGGTGTCCCAGCCGAAGGAGTTGAGGACGCCCCAGTTCCGGCGGGCGTTCCCGTCCACCCACGGGATGTCGGCGCGGAGCCCGAAACGCATCGTGAGTCCCTCCCCGGCGTACAGCTCGCTCTGCGCCAGGACGCCCACCTCCGTCACTCCGAAGTCCACCTGCTCCGAGCTCCCCTCCGACACCGAGGTCCACTGGAGCTGGCTCGGGAGCCCGGCCTCGATCGCACGGACGTTCGGGAAGGTGAACTCGCCGAGGGCCCCGGGCAGGTAGCGCTGAGAGAACTCGTAGCGGGCCGCGGTGACCCCGAGCGTGACGGTCGAGTTGCCCCGGGCGAGCGTCAGGAAGTCGGTGATCCGCAGCTGGAGCTGGTTCAGGTCGTTGTCCTGTGCGGTAAGCCACGCCCCCGCCCGAAGGTCTCGCACCGCGGACGCCTCGCCGAACGAGCTGACGACCGGAACCTCCACCTGTGGGAACCGCGAGTTCGGCAGCGACTCGTCGCTCCCAACCTGAAGGAGGACCGACAGCTCGTTGGTCGCCCGGTCTCCGAGCACCGAGACGAGCTCGGCGTTCAGAGTGTTGGAGAGGCCCCTCCGCTCGACCCCGTTCGAGGTCAGGCCGTACGGATCGACGCCCAGCCGGTTCGGGCCCCCATCGTCCACCGCGCGGGCGAGGACGTTCCGCACCGTCAGGCGGTGCCGGTCGGCGAGCGCGAAGTCGACCCTGGCGAAGAGGTTGAGCAGGGAGCGATCGAGCGAGGTCACCCCCGCCGTGCCCGGATCCGCTCCGAAGAAGGAGCGAATCGCGTCCTGCGCCTCCGCGACCTCCGGCTCCCCGAGTCGAACCAGGTTGGGGTCGTCCCGACCCAGGATGAAGCCCTGCGGCGGTTGCGACAGCGCCTCGTACTCGAGGGCCACGAAGTAGTGCGCACGGTCCCGGATGATCGGGCCCCCCAGGGAGAAGCCCGCCTGCGTCGAGGAGACGTCCGCTCCCGAACTCGACCCGGTCACCGCCGCGAACTCCCCCCCGAGTGCCGACGGGCGATGCGCGGCGAAGGCGGTGGCCTCGAGGTCGTTCGTGCCCGACCGGGTGACCGCGTTCATCGCGCCCCCGGTGAAGCCGGAGAGTCGCACGTCGTAGGGGGCGACCAGGACCTCGTACTGCGCCACCGCGTCCAGGGGGAGGAGCTTCCCGCCGGCCGCCCCACCCGGCAGCCCGCCCGGCGACAGCCCGAAGGGGTCGCGGGCGGTCAGTCCGTCGATCAGGATGGCGTTGTAGCGATCGTTCTGACCGGCGACCGAGAGCCCGCCCGACTCCGTTCGGGTCACGAGGGGGGAGAGGAGGGCGAGCTCGGTCAGGTCGCGCCGCGGGATGGGCAGATTCGCGATCTGGCGCGCCGGGAGGAGGGTGACGGGCCCGACCCGACCGGGGTCGAAGAGCCCGCTCCGCTCCGCGGACACGTCGATACCCTCCAGCTCGAGCGCCTGCTGAGAGAGGGTGATCCGGAGAGGAAGCGTCTCGCCGACGGCCAGCGTCAGCGACTCCACGGTGACCGCAGCATACCCGAGGAGCGTCACCTCCACCTCGTACGGCCCCCCCGGTGGGAGACCGAGGAAGAGGAAGCGACCCGAGGCGTTCGTCAGCCCGGTGCGCTCGAGGCCGGTCGACGCATTTCGAAGCCGGACGAAGGCCTCCGGAGCGGGGCCACCGGAGGGGAACCGGACGTCACCGCGGAGTGCGGCGGTGGAGCGACTCTGCGCGGCGAGGGGCACCGGCTCGGCCACGGTGGTCGACAGGAGCCCGAGCGCGAGGAGGGCGACGACCGATCCGCAGCGTCGGGCCGCAGCCGCGGTCCTCTCGGGCAAGTGCTCACTCATGCGGGAGTTACACGCGATGAGGCGCGTACGCACGCACTCGCTTTCTGAAGAATTCTGCGGTCAGCGGGCGGAGCCGAAACCACGGGCGGCTCGACATCGTACCCATTAGTGTTCTATGTATGGAATCATTATGGGTCACACCCCTCACCACCCGCGCTGCCTTCATGAGCCTCGACCTGCTGAAAGGGACGCTCGACGTCCTCATCCTGAAGACGCTCAGCTGGGGTCCCCGCCACGGCTACGGGATCTCCAAGGCGATCCGCCAGGCCACCGACGACGACTTTCGCGTCGAGGAGGGGGCGCTCTACCCCGCCCTGCGACGACTCGAGAAGAAGGGGCTGCTGAGCTCCGAGTGGGACGTCACCGAGACCGGGCGAGAAGCCAAGTTCTATCGGCTGACGACCCCGGGTGAGGCTCGCCTCCGGGACGAGGTGGCGACGTGGCAGCGCTACGTCCGGGCGATGTCGGCGGTGCTCCTGGCCGAGAGGCCGGGGGGATGACGCGGCGGCGATCCACCCGGCTCCACGGAGACCGGCCCGAGGTCGACGGCCTCCCGATCCGCGAGGACGTGGAACGGGAGATCCGGGCGCACCTGGAGGAGGCGACCGAGGAGCTGATGCGGGAGGGATGGGAGGCGGGGGCCGCGCGCGCCGAGGCCGAGCGTCGATTCGGCGACGTCGAGGGGATCCGGCGACGGAGCGAGGCGGAGACCCGGGCCAGAGACCGCGCGGTGCGCCGCGCCCACGGATGGGAGGGGATGATGCAGGATGTGAGATACACGCTTCGAAGCCTCGCGCGCAGCCCCGGCTTCGCGATCGTCGCCGTCGTCACGCTGGCGCTCGGGATCGGCGCGAACTCGGCGATCTTCTCGGTGCTGAACGGCGTCCTGCTCAAGCCGCTCCCCTACCCGGAACCGGAGCGGATCGTCTGGATCGCGGAGGCACACGACGGCCCCGGGGCGGGGCCCGGACCGGTGCCGTGGCCCAACTTCGTCGACTGGAAGGCGCAGTCGTCCTCCTTCGAATCGATGACCACCTTCGGGGCCAGCTCGGTACCGGTGCTCGGAGGGGACCAGCCGGTGACGGCCGTCCAGGCGAGCGTCTCGGTGGAGTTCTGGAGGGTCTTTCCCGTGGCGCCGGTCGCGGGGCGACTGACCCTCCCGGAGGAGCACGTCGAGGGCGGGCCCGGGGTGGCGG
The DNA here is from genome assembly GCA_028280525.1 of Longimicrobiales bacterium. GTDB lineage: Bacteria > Gemmatimonadota > Gemmatimonadetes > Longimicrobiales > Gaopeijiaceae > Gaopeijia. The sequence continues at coordinate 2,247 of JANQLR010000315.1, read as the reverse complement.
TGGTCAGCGAGCGGTGGTGGGAGGCGAACACCGGCCGTGACCCCGGACTGGTCGGACGGGTGATGGAGGTTGCGGGCCGATCCACTCAGATCGTCGGCGTCGCACCCTCCGGCTTCAACTTCCCCTTCGACGCCGACTTCTGGACCCCGAACGAACGCTTCGGCCACTCGCTGAGCCGGACCGCGCACAACTACCGCGTCGCCGGGCGCCTGCGGGACGGGGTCTCCCCGGAGACCGCCGACACCGAGCTCGACGCCATCTCGATCCGGATGGTCGCCGGACTGCCGCCCGAGGACTACGACATCGAGGGTGCGATCGTCACGCCGCTCCGGGAGCAGATCGCCGGGGGCGCACGAGAGCCGCTGACCCTCCTCATGGTGGCCGCGGGGATGGTCCTCCTCATCGCGGCGACCAACCTCGGCTCGACCCTCCTGGCGCGAAGCACCAACCGCCGCCGGGAGATGGCGGTGCGCGCCTCCCTCGGCGCCGGTCGGGGCCGACTCGTTCGTCAGCTCCTCACCGAGTCGCTCGTCCTCTCCGTCGCCGGGGCCGCGGCCGGGCTCGCCCTCGCCGGCGTGGTCCTGCGTGTCCTCCGGACGCTGGGCGCGGACTCGATCCCTCGGATCCACGAGATCGGAATCGATCCGTTCGTGCTCCTCTTCACGCTCGGCGCGGTCGTCTTCACCACGCTCCTGTGCGGTCTCCTGCCCGCCCTGCGCGTCTCGGAGAACGGTCTTGCGGATTCACTGCGCAGCGGGTCGCGCGGAAACGCCGGGGGACGCGGCCCGATCTGGCGGCTCCTCGTCGGTGCCGAGGTCGCCCTCGCCCTCCTCCTCCTGGCCGGCGGCGCCCTCCTCATGCGGAGCTTCCAGCAGGTCCTCTCGGTCGATCCCGGCTTCGAGACGGAGGGGCTGGTGAGCGTGTCGACCCGGCTGTCGCCGGAGCGCTACCCCGAGCTGCCCGCGTACATCGACCACTATCAGCGCATCGCCCAGCGGCTCCAGGAGGCGCCCGAGGTGGAGTCCTTCGCCCTCTCGAACGCCGTCCCCTTCGGCCCCGGACTCTCCACCGGGAGCGTGAATCTCCACTACGACCCCGAGACCTACGTCAGCCCCGGCACCTACCTCGCCGTCACCCCCGGCTTCTTCGACCTCATGGGGATCCCGCTCCTGAAGGGGCGCGACTTCACCGACGCCGACCGCGGCCGCGACGGGGAGCACGTCGCGATCGTGAGCGCCGCGTGGGCCGAGCGGGCGTGGCCCGGCGAGGATCCGATCGGGCAGGTCATGACGGGCGGCGGGATGGACTCCTTCTGGGGCCAGGAGAGGTGGGCCACCGTGGTCGGGGTCGTGGACGACGTGCGTCACTACAGCCTCACCGGCGAGGTCGACCCCACCTACTACTTCCCCCTCTACCAGCGCGCCGGACGCTCTCGTTTCGGCTTCCACGTGATCGCCCGGAGCCCGAGCGGCGACCCCGCGGTGGCCGGGTCCGCGGTTCGCCGGGCGATGGCGGAACTCGACCCCACCACCCCCTTCACCATCCGCACGCTCGAGGACCGCCTCCTGGCGACGGTCGCTGAACGCCGCTTCATCCTCGCCATCCTCGGGGCCTTCGGCGGGCTCGCCCTCCTTCTGGCCGGCGTCGGCATCTACGGCGTCGTCTCCTGGCAGGTCGCGAGCCGGAACCGCGAGATGGGGATCCGGCTGGCGCTCGGGGAGACGCCCGCCTCCGTGCGGCGGCTCGTGGTGCGCGGCGCACTGACGATGGTCGCGGGTGGCCTCGTCTTCGGAGGCGTCGGGGCGCTCTTCGGCGGGCGGCTCCTCGAATCCTTCCTCTTCGGGGTCGAGGCGGGCGACCCGCTGACGCTGCTCGCCGTGGTCGTACTCCTCAGCGCGACGGCGATCGGGGCGGCGTGGGTTCCTGCGGTGCGGGCGACGCGGGTGGACCCGATGCTGGCGATGCGGAGCGAGTAGGAGGGCGCGGGGAGGGCGGACGGCGCGGGGAGGAGCGGACGACGCGGGGCGCGGCGGAGGCGCCCCGGGGTCCGGCGGACGCGGAAAGGAACACGAAACCCGCCACGGTGTGCGCATAGTGTATCCGCCTACCCGCCCGGTCCCTGGAGCGCATGATGATGTCGCGGCGCCGTCGCCTCCCCTTCCGCCTGCAGCTCTCTGATCGAGCCCGGCGGCGTCCCGGCGGCCGGGAGGGGGGTCTCCTGCTCCTGGCCCTCTCGGCGATCTCCTG
>JANQLR010000279.1 GCA_028280525.1 Longimicrobiales bacterium | reverse complement strand
GGACGAGTCTGCGCGATCTCTACGCGGCCGGGGAGGTCGCGTGCACCGGCGTCCACGGCGCGAACCGGCTCGCCTCCAACTCGCTCCTGGAGGCGGTGGTCTACTCGGCGCGGGCGGCGCGGGCGATCACCTCGGAGGTGGCCGAACGCGGACGCGTGGCGTCGGACGTGGGCGTACTCACGACGCCGCAGGCGGACGACGGGCGGGACGGCGTCGACCACGACCCCGAGTCCCGAGAGCGGGTGCGCCGACTCATGTGGGAGAAGGCCGGGATCGTGCGCACCCTCTCCGAGCTGCACGAGGCGCACGACGAGCTGGAGGCGCGGGTGCGGGCGGAGGAGCTGAGCTTCCGCGGGCTCTCCCGGTGGACGACGATGGACGTCGAGCGCCGCAACCTCGCCCAGACGGCGCTCCTGATCGTGCGCTGCGCCCTGCGGCGTCGGGAGTCGCGCGGGCTGCACCACCTCGCGGACCATCCGTGGCGGGACAATCAGCGCTACCTTCGCGACACGGTGCTCGAAGGAGGCGTCGGGATGGGAGCGGTCGAATGAAGCTCCGCGTCATCGCGGTCGGAGAGGCGAAGGGCCCGATCGGGTCGGCGATCGCCGAGTACGAGAAGCGCCTCGGACACTACCACCGCTTCGAGGTGGCGACGGTCGAGGCGGGGACCCGTCGCGGGAAGGACGACCCCGCCCGCGTGATGGCCGCCGAGGCGGAGCGCATCCTCGCCCGTCTCTCGCCCACGGAGCTCGTCGTCGCCGTCACCCGGGAGGGCCGGGAGTGGTCGAGCCGGGAGCTGGCGGACCGACTCGCGCGTTGGGGGGTGGAGGGTCGGAGCGGGGTGAGCTTCCTGATCGGGGGCGCCTGGGGCTTCGACTCGACCGTCCTGGCCCGCGCGAACGCCCGCCTCTCGCTCGGAGCGATGACGCTCCCGCACGAGCTGGCGCGCCTCGTCCTGACCGAGCAGCTCTACCGGGCCGGGACGATCGCCCGCAACGAACCGTATCACAAAGGCCCCTGAGCGGGTCGTACCTCATCGGACGCGAGAACGCGCGTGGACATTCTGATCGGACGGCCGGGGTCGAATCCCCTGGTGCGCGACTACGTCGCCGGAAACGAGGGGTGTCGACCCTTCTTCGCCCGCGGCTGGCGGGGTCTGGAAGGGTACCGGGTGCGCGCCGAGGCGATCCGGGCCGAGGCGCGCGACGCCGGGTGGGCGGAGGCCGTCTCCACCGCCTCCGAGCCCGCCCGCGAGAAGCTCCAGGCGGTGATCGACGGGGACGGCTTCGTGGTCACGACCGGGCAGCAGCCCGGCCTCTTCGGGGGGCCGCTCTACGCCGTCTGGAAGGGACTCTCCGCGATCCGCCTCGCCGCCACCCTCGAGGAGGCGCTCGAGGTCCCCGTCCTCCCCCTCTTCTGGGTGGCCTCCGAGGACCACGACTGGGAGGAGACCGACCACGCACACCTCGTCGGCGTCGACAACGAGCTGCACCGGATCGCCCTCCCGGCCGTGGAGGGGGCGGGGGACGCGCCCCTCTTCCGGCTCCCCATCGACGGCGTGGCTTGGGCGGCCATCGATCAGGCCGCCGAGCTCCTCCCCGACACCGAGGTCGCCCGCGAGACGATCGACCGGCTCTCCGCCGCCTACCGCAGCCCCGGGGCGACGCTCGCGACGGGCTTCCAATCGCTCCTCGAGGGGCTCCTGGGGCCGCTCGGCCTCGCCTTCGTGCAGGCGGACGCCCCCGAGCTGAAGCGTCGCTCCCGCCCGATCCTGGAGGCGTCGTGGCGGCGCGCGGAGGAGATTGAGACGGAGCTGCGCGAGCGCGCCGAGGCGCTCGAGGCCGCCGGCTACCCGGTCCAGGTTCCCATTCTGGAGGGGGGGGTGAACCTCTTCGTGGAGTCGGAGGGACACCGCGAGCGCCTCTACCGCGACGGGGACGACTTCGTGATGCGTCACTCGGGGCAGCGATTCACCCCCGAGGCGCTCGAGTCGATGGCCGAGTCGGCCATCGACCGGCTCACCCCGAACGTGCACCTCCGCCCGATGGTCGAGGCGCACGTCTTCCCCACGCTGGCCTACGTGGCGGGGCCGGGGGAGCTGACCTACTTCGCGCAGCTCGACCCGCTCTACCGCGCTCTGGGCGTCGCGGCCCCCGTGATCTACCCCCGGCACGGCGTCACCCTGATCGAGACGAAGATCGGGAAGGTGCTCGCCAAGCACGAGATCGAGATCGACACCCTCGCCCGGCCCTTCCACGAGATCGCGCAGGACTTCGCCCGCGACGAGGTGCCCGAGGGGGTCCGCGCGGCGCTCGGGAAGATCCGCGGCGCGATCGGGCAGGGCTCCGGGGAGCTCACGGAGGCTGCCCGCGCGATCGACCCGACGCTCAAGGGGCCGATCGGGAGTGCCCGGGGGGCGGCCTTCGCCGCCTTCGCCGACGCGGAGAAGGCGATCCTGAGGGCGGTGAAGCGGGAGAGCGAGATCACCCTCCAGCAGATCGAGAAGGCTCGTCTGCACCTCTTCCCGGAGGCGACGCCGCAGGAGCGGACGATGTCGATCGTCTACTACCTCGCCCGCTACGGGGCACACTTCCTGCACGACGTACTCGCGGAGATGGACCCCGCCCTGCAGGCGTCGATGGCGGAGGGCTAGAAGGCCACGGGGGCGCCTGGCGCTCTCGTCGTCCCCTCCCGGCTTCTCCGACAACCTTCTAGCTTCCGGCATGTTCTGGATGATCGTGATGCTGGTGCTCCTCATCCCGCTCGCCTCGATCGTGCTGGATTCCCAGCTCGGACGGGCGCTCGCGGCGCGGGTCGAGGGGCGGGGGCTGTCGGGTGGGGACTCCGTGACGCAGGAACGGATCGCGTACCTGGAGAGCGAGGTGGAACGACTGGCCGGCGAACTCGATCGGGTGACGGAGGAGAGCCGCTTCGTGCAGCAGCTCCTCACGGAGCGGGCGAGCGACAGTTCGCCCCCCCCTGAACTCCCCTCCGGAGACGATCCCTCCTGATCGGGTCGTCCTCGGCCCGCGTCGCGGCCGGGATCTTCCTCTCGCGCATCTCCGGCTTCGTGCGGAGTGCCGCGGTGGCGGCGCTCCTTCCCACCGGGCGCGGCGCGGACATCTGGTTCGCCGGACTCCGTCTCCCCAACGTCCTGCAGAACCTCCTGGGAGAGGGGACGCTCTCCGCCTCCTTCATCCCGATCTACGCGCTCCTCCTCGAGGAGGGGCGCGAGGAGGAGGCCGGGCGCTTCGCCGGAGCGATTCTGGGGATCCTGGTCGTGGTGGCCTACGGCGGGGCGCTCCTCGGCGTCCTCGCCGCCCCCTGGCTCGCCGTGATCGTCGCGCAGGGCCCCGGGTGGATCCTGACCCGACTCGGCGCGGAGGCGGCCGTCTGGACCCCGGCCGAGATCGAACTCCTCGCCCGGGTGCTCCGGATCCTCTTCCCGATGACGGCGACGCTCGTCGTCTCGGCGTGGGCGCTGGGGGTGCTGAACTCGCACCGCCGCTTCTTCCTGTCGTACGTCGCGCCGGTCGTCTGGAACCTGGCGATCATCGGGGCGGCCGGGTGGGCGCTCGGGAGCTTCGGCGCCGTGGAGGGCGCGTCGGCGATCGAGGCGGCGGAAGGACCGCTGACCGGTCTCGCCGTCGGGGCGCTGATCGGGGGCGTGCTGCAGCTCCTCGTCCAGCTCCCGGCCGTCCTCTCGCTCCTCGGCGGGCTTCGGGTGTCGCTGGGGCGCGGGGTGGAGGGGGTGCGGGAGGCGATCCGCAACTTCGGTCCGGTGGTGCTGGCGCGCGGGGTCGTAAACCTCTCGGCTCTCCTCGACGTCGCGCTCGCGGCGGCGCTCGCAGGTGGGGCGATCTCGCTCCTGTCGCGGGCGCAGATGCTCTACCTCCTCCCGATCTCCCTCTTCGGGATGGCCGTCGCCGCCTCCGAGCTGCCGGAGCTGTCGCGGGCCGGGCCGGGCGGGGGAGGGGAGCGGGTGGTGGCCCGACGCGTCCGCGACGCACTGCGCGCCGTCCTGCGCTGGCTCATCCCGTCGACGGTCGCCTACCTCGTCTTCGGCGACCTCCTGATCGCGGCGCTCCTGGAGCGGGGCGGGTGGGGACCGGACGACTCGCGGGCGGCGGGGTGGGTGCTCGCCGCCTACGCCGTCGGGCTCTCCGCCTCCGGGAGCTCCCGGACGCTGACGAGCGCCTTCTACGCGCTGCGCGACACGCGGACGCCGGCGCGGATCGCGATCCTGAGGGTGGGGGTGTCGCTGGTGGTCGGGGCTGCGCTGATGTTCCCCTTCGACGGGATTGCGGTGGGGCCGGACGGGGGGTGGCTCGAAGCAGGCGCGACGGGCAGCGGGGCCGCCGGGGGGGCGCTCGGCGCGGGCGGCGCAGACGCGGCGGGCTCGCTCGGGATCGGAGGGCCCGCGGACGTCGCGGCCGGGTCCGGTGTGGCGGCCGGGTCCGGTGTCGCGGCCGGGATCCGGCTCGGGGCGGTCGGGCTCGCCCTCGGGGCTGCGGTGGGTGCCTGGCTCGAGTTCGTCCTCCTTCGGCGGGCGCTCGGCCGGCGGATCGGCGCGCACGGTCCCGGCGGCGCGAACGTGGTGCGCCTCCTCGTAGCCGGCGGGGTGGCCGGGCTGGCCGCGGCCGTGGTCCGCTCTCCGCTGGCGGAGGCGCTGTCGCCCCTCTCGGACCGGCCCTCGATCGCGGTCTGGGGCGGGGATCACCTCCTCCTGGGCGGTGTCCTTCTCCTCATCTTCGGTGCGGTCTGGGTCGGGGCGCTGCGGGTGCTCGGCGGCGGTCGGACGGGGCGCGGAGAGGCGGACGACCGGACGGAGCCGGAGTCGGACCGGGAGGCGAACCAGAGGACGGACGGGAGGCCCGCCGAGGGGACGGACGGGAGGCCCGCCGAGGGGACGGCCGAACGGACGGACGAGGAGACGGAGCCGTGACGCGGCGCATCGAGGATACCCTGAAGCACCTGCCCCGCCGCCCGGGCGTCTACATGTTCAAGGGCGACGACGGCGAGATCCTCTACGTCGGGAAGGCGAAGGTCCTGCGAGACCGCGTCCGCTCGTACTTCAACGCCGACCGCTCGAAGTCGATCAAGACGCGCGAGCTCGTTCGGCGGATCGTCGACGTGGACACCCTCGTGGTGGAGTCCGAGGCGGAGGCGCTGATCCTGGAGGCGAACCTCATCAAGGAGCACCACCCCCGCTTCAACATCCAGCTGCGCGACGACAAGCGGTATCCGTACATCAAGGTCACCGTCCACGAGGACTTCCCCCGGATCTGGGTGACCCGCAACACCCGCAACGACGGCTCGCGCTACTTCGGCCCGTACGTCTCGGTCGGGCCGATGCGCGCCGCCCTCGAGGTGATCAAGCGGCTCTACCACGTCCGCTCCTGCCGCTACCGGCTCATGAAGGAGACGCCGGACCGGGCCTGTCTCGACTATCACATCGGCAAGTGCAAGGCGCCGTGCATCGGGCTGCAGTCGAAGGCCGAGTACCGCGCGATGATCGACGAGATCCTGCGGATCCTGGAGGGCGACACCGAGGGACTCCGCCGCGAGGTCGAGGCGCGCATGAACGCCGCGGTCGAGGAGCTGGCCTTCGAGCAGGCGGCCCGATTCCGCGACATCCTCAAGGGGCTCGACTCCCTCGGTCGTCGGCAGCGCGTCGAGCAGTTCGGGGGCGGGAGCCAGGACGTGGTCGGGCTCGCGCGGGACGGCGCCCGGGCGACCGCCGTCGTCATGAAGATCCGGAGCGGCCTCCTCCTCGGGAAGGAGACGCTCCGCTTCGAGGAGATCGGAGACGAGAGCGACACGGACCTGCTGCAGAGCTTCGCCTCTCGCTTCTATCTGGGGCGAGGGGCGGTCGGGACGACCGATCTGCCGAAGGAGATCCTCCTCCCCTCGGACATCCCCGACCGCGAGCTCTTCGGGGAGATCCTCACCGTGGAGGCGGGGCGGAGGGTCCAGGTCCAGGTCCCGCAGCGCGGGGAGAAGCGCCGGCTGGTGGAGCTGGCGGAGACGAACGCCCGCCACGGGCTCGAGGACCGGATCGCGACCGAGACCGCCACCGACCGCGCCGACGAGGTCCTCTTCGACCTGCAGGAGCACCTCGACCTGAAGGTCGTTCCGCGTCTGATGGTCTGTTTCGACGTCTCGCACACGCAGGGCTCCGAGACGGTCGCCAGCGCGGTGGTCTTCCAGAACGCCGAGCCGAAGAAGGCGGAGTACCGCCACATGCGGATCCAGGGCGACTGGGGGAACGACGACTACCGCTCGATGCACGAGGCGGTCGCGCGCTACTTCCGCCGCCGAATCGAGGAGGAGAAGCCGATCCCGGAGCTGTGCGTGATCGACGGGGGGAAGGGGCAGCTGGGCGCCGCCGTCTCAGCGCTGCGCGAGGTCGGGGCGGAGGACGTCGCGGTGATCTCCCTGGCCAAGCGGGAGGAGGAGGTCTTCCTCCCGGGGCGTTCGGAGCCGGTCCGGATCGACCGCCGGGACCGGGCGCTGCACCTGCTGCAGCGGATCCGGGACGAGGCGCACCGCTTCGCCGTGACCTACAACCGGAAGCTCCGCTCGAAGCGCACGATTCGGAGCGAACTCGCCGATATCCCCGGGATCGGGCCGGCGAAGCAGAAGGCGCTCCTGACCCGGTTCGGATCGGTGAAGGGGATCCGCGAGGCGACGGAGGAGGAGATCTCGCGCGTCGAGGGGCTGAGCGAGGTCATGGCCGCCCGGGTGAAGACCTGGCTGTCGAGGTAGGGGGGGATGGCGGGGTGGGTCGCTTGGGCCCCGCGGGACCGGCGTGAGGTGGGCCGACCGCGTGTCCGGTCGGTCGATCGGTTGACGGGGCACGAGCGATCCGGCTTCATCCCGTCATGACGCACGCACCCGATCTCCCCCCGATCACCGGCCCGGTCCGGACCCGCTTCGCCCCGAGCCCCACCGGACGGCTGCACCTCGGCAACGTCCGCACCGCCGTCTTCAACTGGCTCTTCACCCGGCACCACGGCGGCGCCTTCGTTCTCCGGATCGAGGACACCGACCTGGAGCGCAACCTCGCGGGCTCCGAGGAGGGGATCCTCGAGGACCTCCGCTGGCTCGGGCTCGACCCCGACGAGGGTCCGGGGATCGGGGGCGCGTTCGGGCCGTATCGACAGAGCGAGCGGGCGGAGCGCTACGCCGCGGCGCTGGGGCGACTGCGGGCGGCGGGGCACGTCTACCCCGCCTTCGGGGAGGAGGACGATGGCGGCGAGGAGGCGGAGGGCGAGGTCCGACGCTTCCACCGGAGCTTCCGCGAACTGCCCCCGGCGGCGGCGGCGGCCCGGGAGGCGGCCGGAGAGCCCTTCGTCCTGCGCTTCCGGGTACCGGACGTCGAGGAGGTGACGGTGGTCGACCGGATCCGGGGGGAGGTTCGCTTCCCGGCAGCCGAGATCGACGACTTCGTGGTCGCCCGTCGGGATGGTCGCCCGACGTACAACTTCGCCGTCGTCGTCGACGACGTGGAGATGGGGATCACCGACGTGATCCGCGGGGCGGGGCACCTCTCGAATACGCCGCGTCAGCAGCTGATCTACGACGCGCTCGGCGCCGATCCTCCGCGCTTCGCCCACCTCCCGACCGTGCTTTCGCCCGAGGGGGGAAAGCTCTCCAAGCGGTCCGGGGCCGACCCCGTCTCCGAGCTTCGGGAGCGGGGCGTCCCGCCCGAGGCGGTGGTCAACTACCTCTCCCTCCTCGGGTGGTCGCACCCGGAGGAGCGTGAGATTCTCACGGTGGCCGAGCTGGTGGAGGCGCTCGACCTCGACCGGGTGGG
>JANQLR010000309.1 GCA_028280525.1 Longimicrobiales bacterium | reverse complement strand
GAGCTGGACGCGACGATCTGCTGGATGACGGACGAACCGCTGCGCGCCGGGCAGGAGGTCTGGCTGCGGCACACGACCCGCTCGGTCCGGGGCCGCGTCCGCCGCATCGTGCACCGCATCGACGTCGATACCCTCCATCGCGAAGCGCGCGAAACGCTCGAGCTGAACGACATCGCCCGCGTTCACGTCGCGCTCGCCTCGCCGGTCGCCTTCGATCCGTACGCGATGAACCGCGAGACGGGGAGCTTCATCCTGATCGACCCGGCGACGAACGGCACGGTGGCCGCGGGGATGATCCGGGGGGAGGTCCGCGCCGTGCCGGACCCTGCCGACCGGGCCCGCCCCGCGGTGCACGTCAGCCCGAACGTGGTCTGGGAGAGTGAGGAGGGGGTCGCCCTCGCCGAGCGGGAAGCCCGATCGGGGCACCGCTCCGCCGTCGTCTGGTTCACCGGGCTTTCGGGCTCGGGGAAGACCACCGTCGCCCGGGGAGTCGAGCGGGAGCTCTTCCGGCGCGGCGTCCAGGTGGCGCGGCTCGATGGGGATCTGGTTCGGCACGGGCTGAACGGGGACCTGGGCTTCGGGCTCGACGATCGCACGGAGAACATCCGACGGGTCGCCGAGGTCGCCGCGCTCATGGCGCGGCAGGGCTCGATCGTCCTGTGCGCCTTCGTGTCGCCCTACGCGGAGGCGCGCGCCTTCGCCCGAAGCCGTGTGGACGAGGGTCGCTTTCACGAGGTGTGGGTGAGCACGCCGCTCGACGAGTGCGAACGGCGGGACGCAAAGGGGCTCTACGCCCGGGCGCGGGCCGGTGAGATCCCGAACTTCACCGGTATCTCCGACCCCTACGAGAGCCCCGAGTCGCCCGAGCTGGAGCTCGACACGTCGGATGTCTCCGTCGAGGTCGCCGTCGACCGGGTGATCGCGATGCTGGTGGATCGCGACGTGATCCAGGAGGGACGATGACCCGCGCGACCAGCTTCTGAGGCTCGAATGTCGGTTTCCCCTCGTCGTCACATGGCGAAGACCGTCACCTGGCGGATCCTCGCGACCACCGCAACGATCGTGATCGCCTGGGCGATCACCGGGGACTGGCGGATCGGCGCACAGGTCGGGGGCGTCGAGTTCTTCGCGAAGATGGTCCTGTACTACGGGCACGAACGCGCCTGGTACCGCTTCAGCCGGTTCGGCGTGGAGGAGGGCGAGGCCCGGGATTAGCGGACCCGAGCCGGGGGTGCCCCGGATCATTAGCTTGTCCGGAGCGTAGACGCCCCGAAAACCCGCCCCATGAAACTTCTGATCACCGGAGCCGCCGGCTTCCTCGGCTCCCACCTCGCCGAGCGCTTCCTGAGCGACGGCCACCACGTCATCGGCCTCGACAACTTCTCGACCGGCTCACGGGAGAATCTCGAGCCGCTGCGGGCCTTCGACGAGTTCGAGTTCATCCAGCACGACATCTCGAAACCGATTTACATCCTCGGCGAGATCGACGGTGTGCTGCACTTCGCCTCTCCGGCGAGCCCGGTCGACTACCTCGAGATCCCGATCCAGACGCTCAAAGTCGGGAGTCTGGGGACGCACAACTGCCTCGGGATCGCGCTCGCGCACGGCGCCCGCTTCCTGATCGCCTCCACCTCCGAGGTCTACGGGGATCCGCAGGTCCACCCGCAGCCCGAGTCGTACTGGGGGCACGTGAACCCGGTGGGCGTCCGCGGCTGCTACGACGAGGCGAAGCGCTTTGCCGAGGCGATGACGATGGCGTACCACCGGCATCACGGCGTCGACACGCGCATCCTGCGGATCTTCAACACCTACGGCCCGCGCATGCGACCGGGTGATGGGCGGGTGGTGTCGAACTTCATCGTGCAGGCCCTGCGAGGCGACCCGATCACGATCTACGGCGACGGGGAGCAGACGCGCTCCTTCTGCTACGTGGAGGACGAGGTGGAGGGGATCGTCCGTCTCTTCCACTCGGACCTGAACCAGCCGGTCAACATCGGCAACCCGGGGGAGTTCACGATTCGGGAGCTGGCGGAGGTCGTAATCGACGAGACGGGGTCGAAGAGCGAGCTGACCTCGCTCCCGCTGCCCCAGGACGATCCGAAGGTCCGGCAGCCCGATATCAGGGTCGCCCGCGAGAAGCTGGGCTGGGAGCCGAAGGTCGCCCTGCGGGAGGGCATCCGGAGAACGATCCCCTACTTCGAGCGGACGATCGCGGCGGGCGGGGGAGCCGCCCGGGTCCTCGGATGAGTATGCTCGCTCCAACCCGCATCCTGGTCACCGGGGGCGCCGGCTTCATCGGCTCGAATCTCGTCCACCGCCTCGTCGGCGACGGCCACGACGTGACCGTTCTGGACGATCTGTCGACCGGCCACCGCGCAAATCTGGAGGGCGTCCTCTCCGGGATCCGCTTCATCGAGGGGTCTGTCGTGGATCCCGCGACGTGCGCGGCCGCCGTCGAGGGCGCGGAGGTCGTCTTCCATCAGGCGGCGATCCCCTCCGTGCCGCGCTCGATCGATGCGCCGGTGCCGACGCACGAGGCGTGCGCGACCGGGACGTTGAACGTCCTGGAGGCGGCGCGCGCCGGCGGCGTCCGCAGAGTGGTGTACGCGGGGTCTTCCTCGGCGTACGGCGACACGCCCACCCTTCCGAAGAGAGAGGAGGACTTCGGCGTGCCCCGCTCTCCCTACGCGGTCGCCAAGCTCACCGGCGAGCACTACTGCCGGGCGTGGGCGATCGCCTACGGCATGGAGACGGTGGTGCTCCGTTACTTCAACATCTTCGGCGAGCGGCAGGACCCGGACTCGCCCTACTCCGCGCTGATCCCGATCCTGATCCGCCATGCGAAGGCCGGGACGGCCCCCACGATTTTCGGGGACGGGGAGCAGACGCGAGACTTCACCTACATCGGCAACGCCGTCCACGCGAACCTGCTCGCGGCGTCCCGGGTGGCGGAATCGGTCTCCGGCCGAACCTTCAACGTGGGGTGCGGGGACCGGACCTCAGTGAACGAGCTCTGGGCGATGGTCCAGTCGGTGATGGGCGTCGAGATCGAGGCGAGGCACGCCCCGCCTCGGGCTGGCGATATCCGGGATTCGCTGGCATCTCTTGAACTGGGACGCGAACTCCTCGGATACGAGGCACAGTACTCGCTCCGACGGGGACTCGAGCGCACGGTGGACTGGTTCACGCGATGATTCCGAAGGGGCGAAGAGTCCTGGCCAAGCGGCGGATCGCCGAGGGGGTCTCCGCGTGGGAAGCGGACGACCTGGACGAGGCGTTGCGGATCTTCGACCACGTCCTCGACGAGCACCCCACCTTTGCCGACGTGCACAACAAGCGGGGGCTCTGTCTCGCTTTGCTCGGCCGCCCTGAAGATGCGGATGCCGCCTTCGCGGAGGCGGTCCGGCTGGCGCCCGGTTACGCCGAGGCCCACCTCAACAGGGGAATCGTCCAGCAGGAGCTCGGACGACACGAGGACGCGAGCGTCTCCTTTGCGGAGGCCGAGCGGCTCGATCACCGGGGCGACCCCGCCTTTCCGTCCGATCTGGGCAACCGCCTGGCCATCACCCACGCGCAGCTCGGTGACCTCTATCTGGTCGCGGAGCGCCCCGAGCTGGCGGTGGAGCAGTACGATGCGGCGCTCCGCGTCCGACCGCGCTTCGCCGACATCCGCACGAAGCTGGCCGAGGCGCTGATGGATGCGGGTGGACTCGAACGTGCCCGCACCGAGCTGGAGACCGTGCTCGAACAGAATGCCGACTTCCTAGGGGCCCGCCTCCGGCTGGGGGTCGTGAAGAACCGGCTTGGAGATCGCGAAGGGGCGATCGAGGAGTGGCAGCTGTGCGCCCTGGCCAACCGGCACGACATGCGCCCTCAGGCCTATCTGGCCTCGGTAGGAGCGACCCCGGTGGTCCCGACGGCGGGAGGGGAGGGCCCAACCTGAGCCGGCCGGAACCTCAGAAGAGGTCTTCGGCGGTCAGCTCCTCGAGGGTTGGTGCCCGGCGGTCCTTCTCGCTCAGGAGGGGGGGGGCGTCGCCCCTCTGCCAGGGGATGGCGAGCGAGGCGTCGTCCCAGCGGAGGGACCGCTCGAACTCGGGCGCGTACTCGCCCCCCGCCTTGTACGCGACGAGCGCGGAGTTGCCTAGAACCTGATAGCCGTGTGCGAACCCCTCCGGGACGTAGAGGGCGGCGCCTCCCCCGGCGTCGAGCTCGACCACGGTCGCCCCTCCGAAGGTCGCCGAATCGCGCCGCAGGTCGACGGCCACGTCGAGGATCCGTCCCACGAGTGCGCGGACCAGCTTCGCCTGGGCAGCGGGGCGGAGCTGGTAGTGCAGCCCCCGGATCACCGACGCCCCCGACCAGGCGAGGCTGTCCTGCGACCAGGCATCCCCGATCCCGAGGGCTCGGAAGGTCGAGGCCTTCCAGCTCTCGGTGAACCACCCCCGCTCGTCTGTGAAGCGCCGTCCCTCGATCAGGAGCGGTCCGTCCTCCGTGGGCCGCCCACCGACCTCGAGGGCGCGGACGCGGAAGCCGCCCGACTCCCGCGTCATCGGTAGCGACCCGGGACCAGGTACTCCCGCACGTACTCGCCCACCCCGTCCTCCACCGAGGTGAAGGTCCCGTCGTACCCCGCCTCGCGGAGCTTCCCCATCTCCGCCTGCGTGAAGTACTGGTACTTCTCCCGGATCTCCTCCGGCGTGTCGACCCAGTCGACCCGCATCTCCTGCCCGACCGCGGCGTAGAGCGCGCCCATCAGTTCGAGCCAGCTGCGCGCCTCCCCGCTCCCCAGATTGAAGAGCCCACTGACGTGGGGCCGGTCCAGGAGCCACGTCATCACGTCGACGCAGTCGCCGACCCAGACGAAGTCCCGCATCTGACCGCCGTCCTCGTAGTCCGGGTGATGCGAGCGGAATAGAGTTACGGGCTCCCCGGCGTGCGCCCCCCGGAAGGCCTTGTTGACCACGGAGCGCATCGAGGCTTTGTGGTGCTCGTTCGGTCCGTAGACGTTGAAGAACTTGAGTCCCGCCCACTGCGGCGGCCTCGCATCGCCATCGACGAGAACGCGTGCCACCCAGCGGTCGAAGAGGTGCTTGCTCCACCCGTAGGCGTTGAGTGGTCGCAGGCGGGCGAGCGCCTCGGGCGACGCGTCGTCGTCGAAGCCGTGGCTCCCGTCCCCGTACGTCGCGGCCGACGAGGCGTAGATGAAGGGCACCTCGGCGAGGGCGCACCAGTGCCAGAGTGACTGACTGAGCCGGTAGTTGGTGTCGACGATCAGGTCGGCATCCGTCTCCGTCGTGGCGGAGATCGCCCCCATGTGAACGATCGCCCGGAGCTCGTCGCCCCGACGGTCGAGGAAGTCGGCCAGGTCGTCCGGATCGACGAGCTCGTCGAGTTCCCGCGCCTCCAGATTGCGCCATTTGTCGTCGTGGCCGAGGCGGTCGCAGACGGAGACGCGCTCGTCGGCGTCGTCGAGCGCGGCCACGAGGTTGGAGCCGATGAAGCCAGCGCCGCCGGTGACGAGGATCATGGGGTGTGGGGAAGGTTGGGGTACGGTACGCTTGCCGATCGCCTGCAAGCTAGTGACTCTCCGGCTCTGATGCCGGCTGGTATATTCCGTCGCCACGCTTCTCATGACTCCGCTCGACTTGAACGACCCCATCACCAGCTCCGGTCCCCGTACCGCTCGCCGTGTCCAGAAGCCATGGGGGCACGAGATCATCTGGGCCGAATGCGACCGGTACGTGGGCAAGCTCCTGCACATCCGGGCAGGCGAAGCGCTCTCCCTGCAGTTCCACGAACGGAAGCAGGAGACGATCCACGTTCTTTCCGGTGAGGTGAGGTATGAGGTCGGCACGTCGGTGGACTCCCTCGAATCCGTCCATCTGGCGGCGGGCGACGGGTACTGCACGTTGCCGGGGACGATCCACCGGATGACGGCAATCACCGACTGCGACATCCTCGAGGCCTCGACGCCCCACCTCGACGACATCGTCCGTTTGAACGATCGCTACGGGCGTGAGGGCACGACGGCGCCCTGAACGCGCTTCGCCCGCCTCGATGACGCGTCGCCTCCGCCGCTGCACTGCCGCGATGGTCGGGGCGGCGGCCATTGTCCTGTCGCCTCTCTCGGCCGCCGCGCAGACGAGCCCGTGGGTGCCCGTCGGCGATCCCGCCTACGAGGACGTGGAGTGGCTCGTGGCGCGCGGGCTCGTCGGCTCCGCCTTCCTCGGCGAGGTGCCCTTCACCGAGGCCGAATTCGCGCGGATCGCGACCGAGGCGGGCCGAACGAGCCCGATCCCCGACGATCGCACGCGGGAGTCGCTTGCGCGGCTGCACGCACGGTTCGTGGCGTCCGAGAGTGGCTCTGCGCAGAGATCGCTCGTCCGAGTCGGGGTGGGCCTCGCCGACACTCGGGCCCGGCAGGCCCGCACCGGGCTTCCGCAGCAGCGGATCGACGCGGTGATCGACCCTCTCGCCCAGCGCGCCGCCGGCCGCTCGGTCCCGGACGGCGGGTCGAGCTGGGGGGAGGCGGTCGTCCTCGCCGCGCCCGGACCGGTCGCCCTCGGGTTCACTCCGCGCGCGACCGTCCGAGGGAACGGGGAGTCATCGCTCGAGGTCGTGGAGGCGTGGGGGCGCTTCGAGGTCGGCCCTCTCGCCCTCGGCGCTGGCCGGCTCAACGCCGCGTGGGGCCACGGCTTGCGGCGCGGTCCCATGCTCTCGGGTCAGGCGCGGGGAATCGACCAGATCCGGGTATCGTCGCGGTGGCCGGGTCGCCTGCCCGGGGCACTCCGTCGTCTCGGGCGGTGGAGGGCGTCCGCCGCGCTGGCTCACCTCGGCGAGGACCGCGACATCCCCGGCGCTCGCGCGCTCCTGATGCGGGTATCGGGCCGGCCTTCGCGCTTCCTGGAGTTCGGCCTCACCTACACGAATGTGCAGGGTGGAGACGGGGCTCCGGAGGCGGCGTTCTGGGACCGGGTCCGCGATGTGCTCCTCCTCCCCGATCGCACGCCGACCACTCCCGACGGCCGGCGCCCGGGGATCTCGAACAAGGTGCTGGGGGGCGATCTCCGTCTGGACCTCCCGTCGCTGCACTCCTCGTTCGCGCTGCATTTCGCCACCACCGACGACCGGGGCTTCTTCTCCGAGCCGGGGCGGGGGTACACGGAAGACGCACTCTGGTCCGTCGCGTGGGACCTTCGAGGAATTGGACCCGGGGGGCGTTGGGACGCGCGTGCGGCGTGGGTGCGCTCGGGAGCGATCGCGCATGCGCACTCGCAGTTCACCTCGGGGATGGCGGTGGATGGTCGCGTCCTGGGGGACGCGCTCGGGCCACACGCGGACGGAACGTACGCGGAGATCTCTCGAACCGGTTCACGGCTTCGGACCTCCGTGCAGCTGGCGCGGGAGCTCTACTCGCGGGACCGCTTCTTCATCGATTCACCGCCGGGCCCGGAGGGGCCGGAACCCCTCCCGTGGGAGAAGATCGAGGACTTCGCCGAGGAGGTTCGGACCCGGCTTTCGCTCCACGCTCGCACCGTGGACCTCGACCCGCGCTGGGCGGGCGAGCTGCGACTGGGAGTCGAGCGGGTGTCCCGCTTCGACTTCTCGGAGGTGGATCGAACGAACATGGTTCTGGAGGTCGTGATCGAGCGGAGGTGGTAGGGCGGGACCGACTCGGTCTCCACCTCCGAGGCCCGCGGCTCTAGATTCGGGGGTCTCGAATCCGATCTCTCCGGCTCCGGCCCTCCGCATGCCCGTCCCCCTCCTCGACCTCAAGGCGCAGTACGCCACCCTGCAGGACGAACTCGACGCCGCCATCCGCGACGTGGTGGAATCGCAGTACTTCGTGATGGGGCCGCAGGTCGTGGGGCTCGAGGAGGAGATCGCGGCGTACACGGGCGCGCCCTTCGCCGTCGGGGTCGCCTCGGGCACCGACGCCCTCCTCATCCCGCTCATCGCCCTCGAGCCGAAGGCGGAGGAGGAGGTGGTCATCCCCTCCTTCACCTTCTTCGCCACCGCGGGCGCCGTCTGGAACGCCGGCTTCCGGCCCGTCTTCTGCGACGTCGATCCCGACACCTTCAACGTGACGGCGGAGACGCTCGAGGCGTCGATGTCGGAGCGCACCCGGGTGGTCGTGCCGGTGCACCTCTTCGGGCAGATGGCGCCGATGGTCGAGATCAACCGGATGGCGTGCGGCCACGAGGGCGTCCTGGTGATGGAGGATGCGGCGCAGGCGATCGGGGCCGCGCAGCGGGACGAGGGCGGAGCGATGCGGCGGGCGGGCGCGGCGGGGTTCGGCGCGGCCTTCTCCTTCTTCCCGACGAAGAACCTCGGGGGCTTCGGCGACGGCGGAATGGTCACCCTCTTCGACGAGGACTTCTCCGACCGGATCGCCAAGCTGCGGGTCCACGGCGGGCGCCAGATGTACCACCACGAGATGGTCGGGACGAACTCGCGCCTGGACGCGCTGCAGGCGGCGGTACTCCGGGTGAAGCTGAAGCACCTGGACGGCTGGGCCGAGGGGCGGCGGACGAACGCCTGCCGCTATCACGAGCGGCTCAAGGAGGTCGCCGAGCTCCGCCTCCCGGTCGTCGCCGAGGGCAACCACCACGTCTACAACCAGTTCACGATCCGAGCGGAGCGCCGCGACGAGCTGCGCGCCTTCCTTTCCGATCGGGAGATCGGGTCGGGGATCTACTACCCGAAGCCGCTGCACCTGCAGGAGTGCTTTGCGGAGCTGGGACACCGCGAGGGCGAGTTCCCGGTGACGGAGCGCCTCTGCGGCGAGGTCCTCTCCCTCCCGATCTTCCCCGAGCTGGGTGAGGAGCGGGTCGACGAGGTGGCGGCTGCGATCCGCGACTTCTACGGGTACGGGGGCTGACGGCAGGTGCGGTGGGCGGGTCGACCGGGGTCGGGTGTGACCGGCGAGGGAGTCCTCCGGTGGGGCCCCGGCCGAGCGGGGAGCGGGCGGACTCCCCATCCGGCACGCGGTTTGCACCACGTCCGGGCATGATGGCGCGCGCCCTCCTTCCCGGACTCCTCCTCTTCGCGGCGGCCTGCGGCCCCGCGACCGAGGACACCGCGATCCTGCGCGGCGACGTGGCCTTCGCGGCCGACTCGCTCGAGGAGGCCCTCGCCGAGTACCGCCTCGCGATGCGCGAGGGCGACGAGTCCGCGGAGGTGATCGCCCGCATCGCGCACACGTACGGCGCCCTCGGCCGAGTCGACGAGTCGTCCGACTTCTACCGGCGAGCGGTCCGGCTGGAGCCGGAGCTGTCGACGCAGGCGGTCGCCGACCTGATGCGGCTGGCGCGCCGGGCGCGCGAGGACGGGAAGGGCTTCGAGATGGCGTCGGCGGTGTCGAACGCGCTCGAGTTCGAACCGGCGCTCGGCCTGGGCGACATGGCGCTCCCCCTCGCACGCCACTACTTCACGAACGGCGAGTACGGGCGGGCGCTTCCCCTCTATCAGCGGGCCCTCGTTGCCGGCTCCGACACCCTCCCGGCGGTCGTCTTCGAGATCGGCCAGGCGCACGAGGAGATCGGCGACTGCCAGCGCGCACTCGTCTTCTTCGAGCAGTTCCGTGGCCGCGCCTCGCGGAGTCAGCGGAGTGAGGTGGACTGGTACATCGGCAACTGCTCCTTCCAGCTCGCGCGTCGACTTCGGGCCGAGGGGGAGGAGGCGCTGGGGAGTCCCGAGTCGCGACCCTCCATCACCCGGGCGCCCGGCATCTTCGGGGATCGGGATCGGCGCCGCGACCCTCGCCGGAGCTCACAACCGCGCGAACTCCCGCTCGAGGCACGGGAGCCCTTCGAGGCCGCGCTCGCCGCCGTCGACCGCACGATCGAGGTCGGCGAGCCTCGCAACATCCAGGGCCAGGCCTGGTTCGAGCGCGGCGAGATCCTCGCCCTCCTGGGGGAGTGCAACGGCGCGATGGAGTCCTTCGCGCAGGTCCGCTACGCCGAGCCGGGCGGGACCGGTCCGCTCGTCACCCGGGCGCAGGCCCGCTTCGACGAGATCCGCTTCGGGCGCGGGCTCGAGGGCTTCCGGAGAGCGGGTGGATGCGGCTGAGGGAGTTCGGGCTCCCCACCACCGCCCGACGGGGCCGCGATCGCGGCCCGTCCCGGCATCGCTCCGCCCCGCGGCTCGCCCGACCCTTCGGGCATGTCCCTCTCGACCCACGACCGTCCCCGAGAACGCCTCCGCAGACTCGGTGCCGCCGCCCTCTCGGACCGTGAGCTGCTGATCCTCCTGGTCGGCTCCGGCACGCGGGGCCGCCCGGCGCCGGAGATCGCCGAGGGGCTGCTTCGGACGGCAGGGACCGCCGGCCTCGCCCTCCTCGCCCGCCGCTCCGCGGACGCCCTCTCCGGAGTTCCGGGGCTCGGGCGCGCCCTGGCGGCCCGACTGGTTGCCGCCTTCGAGCTGGGCCGGCGGGCGGCGGCCGCGGGCGGACGGGCGGCGTTGCGCATCACGGGGCCGGCGGAGGTTGCCGCGCGGATGCAGCCGCGCCTCGCGGACCTCGATCAGGAGGAGTTTCACCTCCTCCTCCTCGACCGACAGCACCGGATCCTCGACGAACGTCAGATCACCCGGGGGATCCTCGACGCCTCGCTGATTCACCCGCGTGAGGTCTTTCGACCGGCCGTCGAGGCGGGCGCCGCGGCGATCCTCGTCGTGCACAACCACCCGAGCGGGGACCCGACGCCCTCGGCGGAGGACCGGGCGGTCACGCGCCAGCTGAGGGAGGCGGGGGCGATCCTGGGCATCCCCCTCCTCGACCACATCGTCGTGGCGCGCGACGGGTGGCGGGCGCTGGGGAGGGAGGGGGAGTGACCTGCTCCCGACCTCCCCCCTGGAGCGCTGCTTGACGCCCGGGCCCGGAATCAGTCCGTGTCGGAGACCTGCATCCTCGCCTCGGCGGTGTCGTCTGCGCCGCTCCCATCCGTCGCGGTGATCTCGAGCTTGTAGAGACCGATCGGGTTCAGCGTCGCGTTGAAGTCGAAGGAGACCGACTTCGCGCCGAGGGAGAGGTTGCTGACCGCCGTCGTATCGACGGTGATCACGTCCGGCGTGGTGAGCGTTCCGGCGCCGAAGAGGAGAGAGGCGTCGTCCCGGTCGACCGCGTACACGGTCAGAGGAACACTCGACTCGCTCGAGTCGACCCCGAACGCCGCCGGGATGACCACCGGCGGGAGGTTGCCGAGCTCGAAGGGGTCGGTAGTCGGTGTGGCGCAGCTCCCGTGCGCGACCCCGTCGCCCACCCCGATGCCGCTCCAGTCCGGGGAGACGGAGGCGTCTTCGCTCAGGAAGTGATCCCGGATCGTCGTGGAACTCCACTCGCTCCCGGAGCCCCCGCCGAGTCGCTCGATCCGCGTGGTGCCGGAGTTGAAGTCGAAGTACCCGGCCTCGATCTCGCCCCCGCTCATGACGTTGCCCCCGACGTTCAGGCAGAGCGTGGCCGAGTGCGAGTTGCGAAGGTCGAGCGCGCCGTACTCGCCCTCGAACTGGTTGCCCACGATGGTGACGCTGGCCGTTCCGGTCGCGGTGGACGGTGTGCCTCCCTCCATCGTGATGAGGACGGCCGGCTCGGTGCTCGAGAAGACCTGGTTCCCCTGGAGCCAGAGGGCGGCGGTCCCGGTGAATCCCGACCCGACCCCGTCGCCGAAGGCTCGGATCCCCTCGTCCGTCGAGGAGATGTCGTTGTCGAAGAGGACGCCCTCGACCGTCCCGCCCTCGTCGTGGATCGTCACGCCCCGACCCGTCAGACCGGCCATTTCGACGTTTCGAACATCGAAGAAGAGACGGGATCCGGACGGTCCACCGAGGAGGTCGACGCCGTTCGCCAGCCCGGACCCGAAGTCGGAGTCGCGCAGGGAGAAGTCGTGCGTGGAGGTGCCCTGGACGTCCACGCGGATGGCGGTGCCGCTGATGGAGCTCGGCCGCACGCCCGAGAGCTCCGTCCGGAGGACCGCGCTCGAGTAGGTGTTGATCTCGAGGTCCCCGCCGTTGATCTCCAGGTCGCGACCCTCGAGGTGTGCGTCGGCCCCGGAGTAGACGGCCACGTCGATCGCACCGTCGTTCCCGTAGAAGTCGACGTCGTCGAAGACCACGGAGCCGTCGATGCCGTCGAGATCGACCGCCGGACCGAAGTAGCCGTCCCGGAGGATCATCGAACGGAAGGCGAGGTCGCTCGATCCGCCGGTCACCCGGAGCGCGGGCCCGCCCTCGATGTCCATGTCCTCGAAGGAGGCGCCGTGGACGTTGTCGAGGACGATCCCGCGACCCGCCCCCATCGACGTGAAGACGCCCCCGGCCCCGATCCCCGCCGTCGTCGGGGTGACGCTGAAGGTGCCCCGCGTGCCGGTGTTGGTCAGCTGGATCCCTCCGTCGGGGTAGAATCCGTCGCCCTCGACGGCCACCCGCGCGAAGGTGACGCCGTTTTCCCCGACCTCGACGCCGTTCATGATCACCGCCTCGGCGAAGCGCGTCTCGATCACGTTGCTGGAGCCGAGAATCTCGAGGGTGCCGCCTCCGGTGGCGTTCAGTCCGACGGCGTAGTCGGTGGGTCGGATGTCGAGGGGGACGTCGAAGGTGATCGTGGACTCGTCGTTGTCCGTCAGCTCGATCCCGTAGCCGCCGTTGGAGCGCATCGCGCCCCCGGTGAAGTCGATGTCCGCGGAGCCCGTGTAGCGGATGCGCGCGAGCCAGGAGTTCGTCGCCTCCACCGACCCGTCCCGGACGTCGATGTCCACGTCCGGGTCTCCGCCGGTGATCAGGACCGCGCCTCCGGTGAGGTCCGAGGCGTCGAAGTCGTCGATCGAGATCGACCCGGTCACGTAGTGGAGCTGCAGCCCGGAGTGAATGTCCTCCCCGTCGACCGTGCCCAGCGACACGTCCATCTCCAGCCGCTCGAGGACGAGGGGTGATCCGGAGTAGCCGCCGCCGCCCACCGAGGTGAGGTTGGTCTGCGTCGGGTCGGGGATGGTCAGGACGACGTCGGGCGTGGTGAAGACCGAGGAGATGATGGCGGGGGTGTCCGCGTTCGCGCGTGCCGTCCGGCGCGGCGCCCCGGTCGCGAGGTAGACGGCGTCGCGTCCGCCGATCTCGGAGGGCTCCCGACGGTCTCGCACCGTGGCCGCAGCGCTGGAGAGCGCTGGCGACGCGCGAAGCCCCGCCTCGTCGAGCCCGCTCATGAAGAGGGCGTCGCCGCCGTAGGCGAGGATGTCGGCGCGCTCGATGCGGATGTCCGTGCCGTCGTAGAGGTCGGTCATCCGGATCGCGTCCCCGAAGTAGTCGTCGCCCAGAGCGGAGTACTGCAGGTCGACGAAGTTCGCGTCGAGGTAGGTGTCATCGACCAGGAAGGTGGCGTACTCCTCGCCCACGTAGCGGACGGAGTTCAGGTCGATCTCCACGTTGTTGTAGATCCAGACGCCGGATCCGGTCGACTCCGAGTCGATCTCCTCGATCACGATGTGGGCGGAGTTCGAGTCGAGGTAGAGCGGGCCGCCATCCGAACTCCGGTGCACGATCCGGTTCCGGACCGCGACCAGGGTGCCGTCGTTGTTGAAGGCGTAGATGCCGCCGCCCTGCCAGTCCACCGCGGCGCCGCTCATCTCGAAGTCGCCGTCGGTGTTCTCCAACGAGAGCGCCCAGCTGCTCCCGGTGGGCTGCGTCCACGACGCGATGTCGACGTTGTAGTTGGCGTCGCCGCCCTGGATGCGGATCCCTCCCGGCCCCCCGTCGATCTCCAGCTGGAAGAAGTCGAAGGTCCCGCTCGAGTTGGTGATCTCGATCAGGGGCGACTCGTTGCCCGAGACGTGAACCCGGTCGATCTCGCTCCCGGAGCTGTTCACGTTGGCGTAGATCGCAGGGTAGCCTCCGGAGTTGTTCGCCTCGGCACGGAGGCCGCGAAGCGTGTTCCCGCCCGCGAGGCGGATCGCGACCTCGCAGTCCGCCGCTGCGAAGACCGGCGCGTCCCCTGCCGGGACGAGGTTGCCGTACTCGGGGATGTCGATGTCGACGCCGCTGCCGATGAGCTCCTGCCCCTCTTGCAGCTCGATCGGTCCGTACGAACCACTCCCGCCGAGGACGATGATCGCCGCGTAGGAGGGGGCGAAGTTCTCCACGTCGTGCGAGGAGCCGAAGGGGTCGTAGCTCGTCCCGAAGCTGCCGTAGTAGGAGCTCGCCGTCGTCGTCCCGCCGGTGACCGGCTCGACCCCGGCGCTCGACGAAGCTGGCGCGGCGGTCTCGGGCGCCCTGAGCAGCGGGTCCCTGCCGTTGTCGAGCCACCAGACCAGCTCCTCGATGTCGATCGTCACCGGGGCGCTGGTTTCATTGGTGAGGGTGTAGGTAAAGGTCTCCCTCGCCTCGGTCACCCCGGCGTACGGGCGGTACGAGAAGGCCCCGTCCGACTGGACCTCCAGCGTCCCGTACTCCAGCTCGTGCGTGCCGACGAGATCGGGATCGATCTCTGCGTCCCCGAGCCCGTCGAGCAGCCCGACGCCGTAGATCGGATAGGTCGACCACGGAGAGAAGTCGCCCCCGACCAGCTCGGTGTTGCCCAGCGTCGTGTAGTCGCGGGCCACCGCGTCACGCGGCGCCTCGCGCGGCGTGATCACGAGGTCCTCGACGCGGTTGTCCGACTCGTCGTCCACTGCGTCGGCGAAGCTCGTGATCGCGACGACGGGGGTCAGGGTGCTCCCCGCGGTGCGTGCGGCGACGTCCAGGACTGGGCGGATTGTGGCGGATCCGCCAGCCTCCAGGTCACCGATCACCCAGCGGATCCCGCCGCTTTCGGCTCCACCCAGCGCTGGACTCGGCCAGCGGCGAAGGGAGAGTCCGGTGGGGATCCGGACGAACACCTCCAGATCGGTCACTTCATGCGGTCCGGAGTTCTCGACCGTGATGCCGAGCACGGTGGAGTCCCCTTCCACCGGATCGAGCGGGGAAGCGGTCGCTCCGAGCGTCAGATTCGCCTGACGAGCCCGGGGCGTGATCGTGACGGAGGACCGGTCGTTGCTCGCGTCGCCGTCCGACTGAACCGCGCCCAGGAAGCTCGCGGTATTGGTGATCGCTCGATCGGCCTGCTCGCGCCCGACGCGAGTGACGACCCGCAGCTCGACCCTCTCGCCCGGCTCGATCGCGTCAATCGTCCAGACCCCGGAGGTGAAGCTCTGCCCCTCCACCGCCGTCTCCGTCAGAGAGGTGCGTTCGAGGGTCAGCCCGCTCGCCAGCGGCTCGCCGACCCGAATGTTCTCGACCCTCCGCTGCCCGGCGTTCGTCGCGCGGATCAGGTAGGTGACGGTCTCTCCCGCGATCGGGCGAAGGTCCCCTCCCACGACTTCCTTGTCGATGTCGATGTCGACGCCGCGCGGCGTGACCGTGACGTTGTCGCTGTCATTCGCGGAGTTCGGGTCGGATGCCCCGGTGAAGGTCCGCAGCAGCGAGGCACGGAAGTTCAGCGCCTGCCCGACCGTGCCCGCGCGGATCGCGTAGGTCCGGACGAGTTCGGCCGACGCGTTCGCCGGCATCGACCCCACGGTCCACCGCCCGGTCGTCGGATCGTATCCGCTCGTCGCCTGCCCGGTGCGGGTTGCGGCAATGAGCGTGAGGCTGTTCGGAACGGAGGGGAGCGGGACCTCGATCTCCAGGTCTCCGACCGGGGAAGAACGTCCATCCACAGTCTGACCGTTCCGGACTGTGGTGGTCACGGTGATCTGGTCGGCCTCGAAGGGGGCGACGTCGCTCGCGGTGATGTCGACGCTCAGGTCGGTCTCCGGCAGGGAGACCGTGATCGGAGCCTCCGCGTCGTTCAGCGTCGTCGTGTTCGGATCGAACTCGTTGAGCGATTGAATCGAGACGCGGGTCGTCGCCACGCCGGCGGTCGGCGCGACCGGATCCAGGATGAGCGTCAGGCGCGCAGAGGCACCGGGGGCGAGGGGGGACAGAGTCCAGGAGACCGTGGTGGCGTTGCCGGCGGTCGCCGAAGCCGAGACGATCGGCAGGGCGTTCGCATCGCCCGGGACGATCCCGAGCGCGATCCCGGTAGCGGGCGCCGGACCGGTATTGGTCAGCTCGAAGACGGCGGCCAGCGGGGCGTCGCCCACCTCGGCCGTGGTCGGGGAGGAGACGAGCCTCAGCTCCAGGTCGGCGAAGCTGTTCACCTCGGCACTCCCACGCCGACGGTTGTTGCCGGGATTGGAGTCGGCATGCGCAGAGGGGTTCTCGACCGAGACTTCCGCATCGTTCGTCACCGCGGTTCCGAGGAATCCCGGTTCGATGCGACCCGCCACGCGCATGTCGATCACCACGCCGGGCTCGAGGCGGCCCACGCTCCACGTCGCCCCGCTTGCGGTTCCGATCCCCCCCTGAGGCTCGAGCCGGACATCGATGAGCCCACTGCCGGGGAAGTTCACTACGCGGACCCCTTCGGCAGCGTCCGATCCCCTGTTCCGAACCGTGACGAGGAAGGTCACCTCGTCGCCGGGCGCGACCGGAGCCGCGGGGCCTGCCACGCTGACCTCGAGGTCGACGTTCCGGACGCCCACCTCGGCCGATGCGGTCGATGTCTCCGCGCCCGGGATCAGCGTCGACGGCGCCGCAACCGAGCCCGTCGCGGTGTGGTTGTAGGAGGCGTTGCCGGTGGAGGCGGGCGTGCGGAACCGCAGCGTGAGTTCGGCCGTCTCGTCTGCCGCCAGGTCCCCGACGGTCCACAGACCGGACGTTGGCCCCGTGGTCTCGAACCCGCTCGGCGGGCCACCCTCCAGCGTCAGCCCGCCATTCCAGGCGTGCGCAACGGCCACCCCACGGGCGACGCCGGGACCGTCGTTGCGCACGTTCACCGTGAACTCCGCGACCTCGCCCGGGAGCACGGAGACCGGCAGGACCGACTGGGTCACCACGAGCCGCGCGTCGGTGAAGGCCACCGCGAGCGGGAACTCGTCTCGGAGCGCGGGACTCGCCACCTCGGCGACCACGGTGGCCGGGCCCTCCGCGAGGACCTCGAAGCGCCCGGGAGCGACCTGCCGGAGCACCTCGTCCTCGGTGTCGTGCTCGACGGACCAGCGTACCTCGACGCCCTGCACGGGGTCGTCGCGGCGGTCGGAGACGACGGCGGCGAAGTCGAAGACCCGTCCGGGGGCGCCCACGGTGAGGTCGTCGGGCGGCGTGATCGCGATCTGCGTGGGAACGGCGAGGACCGTCACGGTGGTGGCCCCCACCACGGTCCCGGCCTGAGCCGAGATGCTCGCGCTCCCCGGTGCAACCCCGGTCACCAGCCCGTTCGAGTTGACGGTGGCCACGGCGGGGTTGGCGGACGACCAGGTGACGACCGGCGTGACGTCGCCGTTCACGGTGACGTCGGCGGAGAGCTGAGCGGTGGTCTGCTCGTCGAAGGGATCGACCGGATTCAGCCGGATGGCGGTGATCGAGAGGTTGCTGAGAGGTCCACTCCCCAGCTCCACGGGGGCGGGCGTCGAGGGGGTCGCGCCCGTGACCTGGATCGGCTCGGTCACGCCGCTCCACTGAACCACCAGATCGGCCGAGAGGAGCTCCAGACGGATCTCCACCGTCGTCTCGTCCCCCGGCTGAAAGGTGAACTCGATGTCGAGGTCCCACGAGGCGGCGTCCGGATCGACGTCGAAGTCCTGCGTCGACACGACCTCGTTCGGGAGCCGCACCACCGTCGCCCGGATGATCGTGATCGGCGCGTCGATCAGCTGCTGTGCCGCCCCCGGGGGGAAGATCGGCTGAAGGGCCAGGACGGAGGCCCCCGCCGGGCCTTCGCCGCCTGCGCCGGTCGCATCCCCGTCCACGCAGGACGAGGAGAGGAGGAGGAGCGCGCACAGCGCGACGAAACGGAGACGAAGCACGGGGGTCACCGGGTGCGGTGGAGGAGTTCACTCAACCCATAAGTTTTCTTCCTCTTCCGCCCGTGCGCAAAGGAATCATGACGAACCCGGGTTGGAGGCGGCTCCGGGTGGCTCCCCGGCGCACCGATGGTGTATCATCCAGATCCGCCCGAACTCCGGCCTGCGCCCGCCTCCGTGCGTCCGGCCCGCGCCGTCCCGATTCGCCTCCTTCGATCCCGCTCTCGATGCCCCCTGCCGCCTCCGTCCTCGCCCGTCTTCCGCGCCCGCTGGCGCGCGCGATGGAGGACTACGTGGATCGGCTGGACGTCGAGCAGATCCAGGAGGCCCACGATCTGGCCGTCCGTGCCCATCGGGGTCAGAAGCGGGCGTCGGGCGAGGACTACGTCACGCACACGATCGACGTCGCGACGATCATCGCCGGGCTGAAGCTCGACACCTCCTCGATCGTGGCGGGACTCGTCCACGACACCGTGGAGGACACGGCGGTCACCGTGCGGGAGCTGGAGGAGCGCTTCGGGAAGGAGGTCGCCCAGCTGGTCGACGGCGTCACGAAGATCGGAAAGGTGCAGTTCCGGTCGCACACCGAGGCGCAGGTCGAGAACTACCGGAAGCTCCTCCTGTCGATGGCCGACGACGCGCGGGTCATCCTGGTGAAGCTCGCCGACCGCCTCCACAACATGCGGACGCTGCACCACCTCCCCGAGGAGAAGCGCCGCCGCATCGCGCGCGAGACCCGGGAGATCTACGCTCCGCTCGCCCACCGGCTCGGGATCTTCTCGATCAAGTGGGAGCTGGAGGACCTCTGCTTCAAGTACCTGGAGCCCGAGGCCTACGCCGACCTGACGCGGAAGGTGAGGGAGCGCCGGAACGAGCGGGAGGAGCAGATCCGCCAGATGCACGAGCCGCTCGTCGAGCTGCTGCGTGAGGCGGGGATCCCGGCGGAGGTGACGGGGCGCCCAAAGCACCTCTGGTCGATCTACAAGAAGATGCAGAAGCGGGATCTGCCGTACGAGCAGATCTACGACCTGATGGCGATGCGGGTCATCACCGACACGCTGACCAACTGCTACGCGGCGCTCGGGATGATCCACTCGAAGTGGGCGCCGGTGCAGGACCGCTTCCACGACTACGTCGCGACGCCGAAGTCGAACATGTACCAGTCGGTGCACACGACGGTCGTCGGGCCGGGCGGGCGCCGCTACGAGATCCAGATCCGCACCGAGGAGATGCACCGCACGGCCGAGTACGGGATCGCCGCGCACTGGAAGTACAAGGAGGGTCGGAAGGGGAACGACGTCGACGAGGCGCTGATGTGGTTCCGCCAGGTCCTGGAGTGGCAGCAGGACACGAGCGAGCCGGAGGAGTTCATGGAGTTCCTCCGCATGGACCTCTTCCAGGGTGAGATCTTCGTCTTCACGCCGAAGGGCGAGGTCAAGCAGCTCCCCGCCGCCGCAACGCCCATCGACTTCGCCTTCTCGGTGCACACCGAGGTCGGGCTGCACTGCGCCGGCGCGAAGGTGAACGGGCGGATCGCGCCCCTCTCGCGAGAGCTGCAGAACGGGGACACCGTCGAGATCCTCACGAACCCCCGTCAGTGGCCGACCCGCGACTGGCTGAACTTCGTGAAGACGTCGCGGGCGCGTGGGCGGATCCGCCAGTGGATCCGGCGCCAGGAGTTCGAGCAGGCGCATCAGATCGGGAAGGAGTTCCTCGCGCGCGAACTCCGGAAGCAGCGGCTCGACCTGCCGAAGAGCGAACCGACGCTGACCGCCGTGGCGACGAAGCTCGGGCTGAACGGGTGGGACTACGTCTACGAGGCGCTCGGCCGCGGAGACATCGGCCCGAGCCAGGTCATCCGCGAGCTCTTCCCCGACCACGACCCCTCCAAGGTCGAGGACCGCGCTCCGTCCACGCTCCAGCGGCTCGCGCAGAAGCTGGTGCGGACGAACAAGGGGGTGCGCATCCAGGGGATGGACAACCTGATGGTGCGCTACTCGCAGTGTTGCCAGCCCGTCCCCGGTGACCGGGTGATCGGCTACATCACGCGGGGCAGGGGGGTGTCGATCCACCGCTCGGATTGCCCGAACATCCTCGCCCTGCCGGACCCCGAGCGACGGGTCGAGATCGAGTGGGCCGCCGAGAAGGGGGACCGCTTCATGGTGAAGATCCAGATGAAGGGGACGGACCGCCGCGGTCTCCTCTCCGACGTCGCCATGGCGATCACCAACACCGGCACGAACATCCAGCACGCCGACATGCGCGCCGTCGAGGACGGGATGGACGGGCGCTTCGTCGTCGAGGTGCAGGACCTCGGCCACCTGGAGAAGGTCCTGAAGGCGATCGAGCGGGTGAAGGGCGTGATTCGGGTCGAGCGACGCGAGTCGTTCGAGGAAACGGATCTGGACTGAGGGCGGTACCCTCTTCGCATGCCCCTCTTCGAACTCGAGTCGCAGTACGAGCCCGCCGGTGATCAGCCGAAGGCGATCGCCGAGCTGACCGCGGGCCTCGAGCGCGGCGACCGCCACCAGGTCCTCCTCGGCGCGACCGGCACCGGGAAGACCTTCTCGATCGCGAACGTCATCGCGAACCACGGGCGCCCGACGCTCGTGATGAGCCACAACAAGACGCTCGCGGCCCAGCTCTACGGAGAGCTCAAGGCGCTCTTCCCGAGGAACGCGGTCGAGTACTTCATCTCCTACTACGACTACTATCAGCCCGAGGCGTACGTCCCCTCCTCGGACACCTACATCGAGAAGGACTCCTCGATCAACGAGGACATCGAGCGCCTCCGCCTCCGCGCCACCTCGTCGCTGATGGAGCGGGAGGACGTGATCGTGGTTGCCTCGGTCTCCTGCATCTACGGTCTGGGGAACCCGGCCGACTACCGCGGGCTGATGCTCCACCTCGCCGAGGGGGACCAGAGGCCGCGGAAGGAGATCCTCAAGGGGCTGGTCGACATCCAGTACCGGCGGAACGACTACGCCTTCGAGCGCGCTACCTTCCGGGTGCGCGGGGACACGATCGAGATCTTCCCCGCCTACGACGAGCAGGCGATCCGCGTCGAGCTCTGGGGCGACGAGATCGAACGGATCACCCGCTTCGAGCCGATCACCGGCGAGCTGATCACCCAGCTCGAGCGGACCGCGATCTACCCGGCGTCGCACTACGTGACCCGTCGCCGCACCATCGAACAGATGGTCCCGCTGATCCGCGACGAGATGCAGGATCAGGTGGTGAAGTTCCAGATGCAGGGCCGCCTCCTGGAGGCCCAGCGGATCGAGCAGCGCACCAACTTCGACATCGAGATGATGCTCGAGCTGGGGACCTGCCCGGGGATCGAGAACTACTCGCGCTACACCTCGGGTCGGGACGAGGGGGAGCGCCCCGCCTGTCTCTTCGACTACTTCCCGGAGGACTTCCTCCTGGTGGTCGACGAGAGCCACGTCTCCGTCCCGCAGATCGGCGGGATGTACAACGGCGACCGCGCCCGGAAGATCACCCTGGTCGACCACGGCTTCCGCCTCCCGAGCGCCCTCGACAACCGCCCGCTCAAGCGGGAGGAGTGGGAGTCGCTCATCAACCAGGCGGTCTTCATCTCGGCGACGCCGGGCGACTGGGAGCTGGAGCAGTCGGGGGGCGTGGTGGTGGAGCAGATCATCCGTCCCACCGGTCTGGTCGACCCGGAGGTCGACGTCCGGCCCGTCCGCGGTCAGGTTGACGACCTCCTCGCGGAGATCCGGGAGCGGGAGAAGCGCGGGGAGCGCGTCCTCGTCACCACGTTGACCAAGCGGATGGCCGAGGACCTCTCCGAGTACCTCGCCTCGGTGGGGATCCGGGTGCGCTACATGCACTCCGACATCGACTCGATCGAGCGGATGGACATCCTCCGGCAGCTTCGGCTGGGGAAGATCGACGTCCTCGTCGGGATCAACCTGCTGCGCGAGGGGCTCGACCTCCCCGAGGTGTCGCTCGTGGCGATCCTGGACGCGGACAAGGAGGGCTTCCTCCGGAACGCGCGCTCGCTCATCCAGACGATCGGGAGGGCCGCCCGGAACGTGAACGGACGAGCGATCCTCTACGCCGACAAGGTCACCGGCGCGATGCGGGAGACGCTGGAGGAGACGACGCGCCGGCGGGAGATCCAGCTCGCCTACAACGAGGAGCACGGCATCACCCCGGAGACAATCCGGAAGTCGATCGAGGAGATCGAGTTCTCCACGCGCGTGGCGGACGCCCGCGAGCAGCCGCAGTCGAAGGTGTCGGAGGCGCTCGCCTCGTACTCGGAGGAGCTCGACGTCGAGGGCCGCATCAAGATCGTCGAGGCGGAGATGAACCAGGCGGCGGAGAACCTCGACTTCGAGAGGGCCGCTCTCCTCCGCGACGAACTCATGGAGCTCAAGGCGAAGGTCGGGGCTCGGTGATCCTCAGCGAGTCCGATCTGGAGCGCTGGGGCCAGGCGGTGGGGCGAGAGATCGACGCCCCCGCATTCCTCGCCCTCCGCGGGACGCTCGGGGCGGGGAAATCGGTGCTCGCCCGCGCGATCGCCCGCGGGGCGGGCGTCGAGGGGCACCTCCCGTCTCCGACCTTCAACGTCCTCTTCCGCTACCCCTCCGAGCGGGGCTTCACCGTCGCCCACCTCGATCTCTACCGTCTTTCCGATCCCGACGAGGTCTGGGAGCTCGGCTGGGAGGAGGTGGGGGGGGAGGGGGAGGTCGCCCTCGTCGAGTGGCCGGAACGCGCCGGAACCCTGCTCCCCGATGACCGGTGGGACATCGGTCTGCGCGCGGTCCGGGGCCGTCCTGAGCTTCGCGAGGTGCACCTCGTCCGGGTGGGTGACCCGCCCGAACTCCCCGCCTTCCCTCTGAGGATCGAGGTCGATGGCTGAGTCGACGCGGCGGCTCCTCGCGATCGAGACCTCCGGCGAGGTGGGCTCGGTCGCCCTGGGCGTCGTGGACGGGGACGGCCACCTCGCGGTGCCCGCTCGCGAGTTTCTCGGGGAGCGGGGACGGCACGCGACCGCGGCGATCCCCGCGATCGAACGCGTCCTCGCGAGGGCGGGGGTGGACCGGCGGGAGGTGGACGGGGTCGTGGTCGGGGCGGGTCCGGGCTCCTTCACCGGGGTCCGCGTCGCGGCGGCACTCGGAAAGGGCTTCGCCACGGCCCGGGACCTCCCGCTCTACGCGGTCTCCTCCCTGACCGCGGCGGTCTGGACCGAGGAGGCGATCCCCGAGCCTCGAAGGGTCGATCCCTCCCGCGTCGTCGGCGTCCTCTTCGACGCGCGTGGGGGGCGACTCTTCGCCGCGGCCTTCCGTCCGTCCGGGATCGGATTCGAGACCGTCGCCACCCCCCGGTTCACGACGCTCGACGAACTCCTCGAGGACGGGGAGTTCGAGGGGGCCGCGCTCGCGGGGGAAGGGGCCGCCCGGAACGCCCCCCGGCTGGAGGCTGCGGGACGGGTGATCCTGCCCCCGCCGGTCGGCTTCCCCTCCGCGGATGGTCTCCTGCGGGCGTGGGCCGTCGAACGCCCCGACCCGGTCGATCGGGCCGGGTGGGAGCCGGACTACCTGCGGGCGTCGAGCGCCGAGCGGGAACGGGGCGGGTGAGACGCACGGCGGCGCGCGTTGCCGGGGAGATCCGGGTTCGCGACATGCGAGAAGCGGACGTGGACGCCGTGGTCGCACTCGAGTCCGAGGCGTTCTCGACCCCCTGGAGTGCAGAGACCTTCCGCACGCTCCTGGAGCGCCCCGGCGCGGAGCTT
This sequence comes from Longimicrobiales bacterium, assembly GCA_028280525.1. GTDB lineage: Bacteria > Gemmatimonadota > Gemmatimonadetes > Longimicrobiales > Gaopeijiaceae > Gaopeijia. Next base: position 19,614 of record JANQLR010000309.1, on the reverse strand, counting down.
CTGGTCCTGGACCATGCGGGCGACATCGTCGCCTACGCCGTCGTCTGGTGCATCCTGGATCAGGGCGAGCTCGCGAACATCGCGGTGCGCACCGACCGACGGGGCGAGGGACACGGTCGGCACCTCCTGGGCGCCGTCCTCGCCCGGGCCACCGAGCGCGGGGTCCACACCCTCTTCCTGGAGGTTCGGGAGTCGAACCGGGCCGCCCGGACGCTCTACGCCGATGTCGGCTTCGAGGTGATCGGGCGGCGAAAGGGGTACTACCAGGAGCCGACCGAGGACGCGCTGGTCCTCAGAATCGGGCTCGACGGCGGGTAGGGAAGCCCGCGCCGAGCCTCAGCTCCGCTTCCGGCCCCGCTTCTTGTCGGTGCCGTAGTACTTGTGGTAGTAGCCGTAGCCGGCGCCCGCGCCGTAGTAGCGGTCGCGGCCCTGGTAGTCGAGGTCGTTCAGGACGAGGCCCGAAAGGGGCGCCCGGACGGCGGAGAGCTGGTCGCGTGCGTAGCGGATCGCGCCGCGCGCCGTGTGCCCCGCCCGCGTCACCAGGATCACGGCGTCCGACATCGTCCCGAGAACCGCGGCATCGGTCACCAGATTCAGCGGCGGCGAGTCGAGGATCACCTTCTCGAAGCGCTCGTGAAGGAGGTCGAGGAACTGCTTCATCTGCCGCGAACCGATCATCTCCGAGGGATTCGGCGGGATCGTCCCCGTCGCGATGAAGTGCAGGGTGCCCTCTCCGAGGTCGACCTCCTGGATCGCCTCCTCGAGGGTGGCCGATCCCATGAGGACGTCGGTGACCCCGGGCTCGGACTTCGCCTCGAAGATCTGGTTCACGATCCCCTTCCGGAGGTCGCAGTCGACCAGGATCGTCGACGAACCCTGCTGGGCGAGGGTGATCGCGAGGTTCGAGGCGCTCGTGCTCTTCCCCTCGGAGGGGCCGGGCGAGGTGATCACCAGGCTCCGCGCCGGCTTGTCGAGGTCCAGGAAGGTGATGTTGGTCCGGAAGGCGCGGTACGCCTCCGAGACCGGATTCCCGGAGTCGTTCTTCGTGACCAGCCGGTCGCCGGCGGCCTTCGCCCGGCCCAGAAGTCCGACCCCGTTCGACCCGGCACCCCGGATCTTCGGGATCATCCCGAGGACGGGGAGGTTCGTCAGCCGGGTCAGCTCCTCGCGGGAGTGAACCGTCTCGTCCAGGTAGTCCCGAGCCGCCGCGACCCCGACCCCGGCCACGACGCCGAAGATCACCCCGAGGAGGAGGTTGAGGAGCTTGCGCGGGCGGATCGGTCGGGTGGGTCGGATGGCCGGGTCGATGACCTGCACGTCCCCCGGCTCGACCGCCTGAGCAATCTCGGCCTCCTTGAGGCGGCTCTGCAGGAGGAGGTAGACCTCTTCGAGGCCCGTCTTCTCACGCTCGAGGCGGGCCTCCTGGACGGCCTTGTCGGGGATGGCCTCGAGCTGCTCACCAAACCGCGCGAGCGACGCCTGCGCGTTGTCGAGGCGACCGCTCAGCGTGTTCCGGTAGTTCACCGCGAGCTGGTAGAGCTGGGCCTGGAGCTGAAGGATCTGCTGTTCCAGCGCCGTCATGTCCGGGTGTTCGCGCTGCCGGAAGTTCCTCATCGAGACGTACTCGGCCTCCGTCTCGTTGAGCTGGCTCAGCAGGTCCGACACCGACTGGATCTCGAGGAAGGTCCGGAAGGCGGCGAGCTGGCGGTACGGGTTCGTCAGCGGGTCCTCGCCGATCACGGTCTCGGAGCCGTCGATCTGCGCGAGCAGCCCGTTCAGCTCGGTCAGGTCTGCCTCGATGTCGTCGACGTCCGCCTGCGCCTCGACCATTCGCCGGACCTGCTCCGATCCCTCGGCCTCGAGGTTCACGACCTGCTCGGTCTGCTGGAAGTTCAGCAGGTTCTCCTCGGCGGCGAGGAGCTGGTCGCGGTATGCGAGGATCTGCTCGTTGAGGAAGTCGACCGTCGAGTTCGCCTCGGTCTTCTTGGTGTCGGCGCGCCAATCGACATAGACGCCAGCGATCAGATTCGGGACATCGGCGACGAGCTGGGGATCCTCGCTGGTGTACGTCAGGCGAATCATCGAGGCGTCACGGAAGGGCCGGCCGACCGAGAGCGTCTCCGTCAGGGCACGAACCGCATCGCGGAAGGTGAACACCTCCAGAACGATCCGGGTGGGGAAGTCCGACTCCCCCTCGTCGTTCAGATCGAGAGGCGACGCGCTCTCGGGAAGGAGAGCGATCCGCATCCCGTTGAAGACGATCGGCTCGCCACGACCGATCAGGCCGATCTGGAGCCCTTCGGAATCGGTGATCCGGTAGCGCCCGTCCTCGAGGAGGAGGGTGTACCGGTTCTCCTGGGTCTGGCGGGTGGCTTCCGCGATCGCAAAGACGTCGCTGCGCGCCCTGCCCACCGGCTCGCTCAACTTTACCTGGAGCCCGAGCGAATCCACGACGGCCTCGGCGCGGGAGCGCGCGCGCAAAAGTGCCATCTCGGTCTCGACGTCGTTCTGTCCGACGAGCCCGCTGATGAAGTCGAGCTGCGCCTCCATCCCCAGCCCGCTGCCGCGCTCGGGTTCGACGTGAACGCTCGCGTGCGCTTCGAAGACGGGCGGGACGGTCCACGTGTACCACCCCACCGCGCCGATGATGACGACGGCGATGGAGGTGATCAGGAGCAGGTTTCGACGGACGAGGTTGACCGCATCCTTCAGGTCCAGCTCGTCGTCGGAACGCGGCGGCTCGCCACCGTTGTTGTCCATAGCGTGAATCTGTGCCTGGTTCCGCAGGGATTACCGGGTAACGATGACGGCAACGTTGGCAATGATCGTGCCGATACCGACGAGCGACTGGAAGTTGCGCGACAGCCAGCTGCGTCGACCGACGAAGATCTGGTCGCCGGAGCGGATCCCCGCCGAGTTGAGGGTGAGCGTCCCGTTGAGGTTGGCCCGCGTCACCTGTCCTCCGCGCAGCAGACGGATGTCGTCGGCGTTCGCCTCCTGCGTGATCCCCTGCGCACGCGCGATGAGGTCGGCGACGGACTGCGTGGCGTCGACCGTGTACTGTCCCGGCATCCGGACCTCGCCCAGGACGTTGACCCGCCGAAGCAGGACCACGTTCACCGACGTGTTCACGAGGTACTCGTTGTACTGCTCGATCAGCTGGTCTCGCAGCTCCCCGGTGTCGATCCCGGTCACGAGGAGCGTCCCCAGCAGGGGGAGGGTGACCTCGCCGTCCTCGTCGATGATGAACTGGCCGGAGAGATCGGGCTCACGCCAGATGTCCACCGAGACCACGTCGCCGGGAAGGAGGGCCGCCCCTGTGACGGGGGTGGGCGTCTGTGCCGAGACGGGGAGTGCGAAGGAGAGGCAGAGCAGCGAGAAGAGAAGACGTCGCATGATGAGCGCGAGGCGCGCGGTAGAGCGGGGCGGAAGATTCGATCATTCGAACCACCTTTATCTCACAAAGCTATACGCGCGCCCCGGTACACGGCAACACGGGCGTCGGGGTCGTTTCACCTCCGTGATCCCCGTGGCGGGAACACTGCGCCCGAACGGCTGGAGGGGCGCTCGACACCCTCCCGCACCCGTAAACGTTTGTATCTTTTTCCCAAAAACCCTTTGCTCCGGCCAATCCCGGCGTCTATCTTGCAGCGACCGGGAACAGACGTTCCGAATGCCCCCGGAGGAGACCGCTTTCATGAGACGTGCCGCCGCCATCCTGTCCTTCGCGACGCTCGTTCTGCTCGCCGTGCCCGCGACGGCGTCGGCCCAGGAGCCGGTGGAGCATACGGTCTCGGCAGGGAATACCCTCTGGGATCTGGCGGAGCGCTTCTACGGCGACCCCTTCCAGTGGCGCACCATCTGGGAGGCGAACCTCGAGACCATCCCGAACCCGGATCTGATCTTCCCGGGTCAGGTCATTCGGATCCCCGACGGGCAGGGCGGATTCCTCGAGGTTCGGGTCGTGCCGGAGGGGACCGAGACCGTCGACCCGCGCGAGCCGCCGGCCGATCCGGCACCGGAACTCCCGCAGGAGCGCCCCGGGATCGAACGGACGATCTTCTACCCGGACACGACCTCCGTCGCCGGGCAGTTCTTCCGGGAGGTCGAGGCGCGGCTCGTCATGGTCCCCAGGCAGGTCGTCCTGGGCGCACCCTTCCTGACCGATCGCGCCGACTTCGAGGCGGTGGGCGAGCTCACCGGCTTCTCGGCCGACTATGCGCTCCGCTCCAACCAGACGACGGCGCAGCCCTTCAACCGGATGGAGGCGCGCACCACGCGGAGTCTCCCGGTCGGCTCGCACTGGGTGTCGATTCGGCGCGAACTCCGGCCGGACCTGGGAGAGGTGGCCATCCCGACGGGGCTCTTCACCGTGCTGGCCTCCGAGGAGGAGGGGGCGCGTCTGATCCTCGATGTCGCCCTCGACCGGGTGATGGTCGGGAACGAGCTGATCGCCGCCCTCGAGTACGCGCCCGAGCCCGGCGTCCGCCCCCAGGCGGAGGAGGGGGGACCGACGGCGCGCGTCCTCGGCTACGCCCTCGACGCGGCGCTGCACGGTCCGGGAGACCACCTCTTCCTCGATCAGGGCGAGGCCTCGGGGGTGCACGTCGGCGACGAGTTCACCGTGGTCTTCGGCGGTCAGATGACCGAGGCGGTCGCTCAGGTCGTGCGGGTCGATTCGAATACCGCGAGCGCCCGGATCCTGAGGATGCGGAGCGCGGTCTTCCTGGACGGCGCCGAGCTGGTTCGTTCGCGCCGGATGCCGGCGACCCGCTGACCGTCCCGGGGCGTCGTCCGGTCGCCTCTACGCCACCCTTTACGAGGTCGTCGGGAACCGCCACGATGGGGCGTTCTCGCAACCGCTACCGGGCCAATCCGGCCCGATCCGTCCGCTGGAGCAGGTCATGACCGAACCTCGCCGCGTGCTCGTCACCGGGGGTGCTGGATTCATCGGAAGTCACGTCGCCGACGCCTATCTCGAGCGGGGTGACCGCGTCTGGATCCTCGACGACCTCAGCTCGGGCCGGCGGGAGAACCTCCCCTCCGACGCCACCTTCGTGGAGGCGGACATCGCCTCGGAGGAGGCGCGGGCGCTGGTCCGGGAGGTCCGGCCCGAGGTCATCAACAACCACGCGGCTCAGATCGACGTCCGGGTTTCGGTGGACGATCCGATTCGGGACGCCCACGCGAACATCCTCGGCCTGGTGAACCTGACCGAGGGGGCGCGCGAGGTCGGCACGCGCCGCTTCATCCACGTATCGAGCGGGGGCGTGGTCTACGGGGAGCCGGAGACGATCCCGACCCCCGAGACGGCCCCGAAGGCTCCGCTCTCGCCGTACGGGGTCACGAAGCTCGCCGGGGAGTACTACCTGAACTACTACCGGCGGGTGCACGGCCTGGAGTACGTCGCGGTGCGCTACTCCAACGTCTACGGCCCACGCCAGGACCCGCACGGGGAGGCCGGGGTGATCGCGATCTTCTGCGATCGCCTCCTGGAGGACACGCCCCTCACCGTCTTCGGAGACGGCGAGCAGACCCGCGACTACGTCTTCGTCAAGGATGTCGTCGCCGCGAATCTGAAGCTGACCGACCTCGAACTCCCGGAGGACGGGATGGACGATGTCGCCTTCAACATCGCGACCGGGGAGGCGACGAGCGTCAACCGGCTTGCCGATCACCTGGAGACGGTGGCGGGTCGTCGACCGGGACGGGAGTACCGGGGTGCGCGCCCCGGGGAACTCCGCCACTCGACGCTCGATATCTCCCGTATCGCCGCGCGCGGCTGGTCGCCGCACTGGCCCCTCCTGGACGGGCTCCGGGAGACGTACGAGTACATCGCCCGCGAGCGCCGGGCAGCCGCCCTGAACGAGGCCGAGGCTTGATCTCCACCCTGCTCCTGCAGTCCGCCGCCCCCACCTCGCTCACCGGGATCATCTTCGGCGGGACCCTCCCCACCCAGGTCGTCCTCCTGACGCTCGTCCTGGGCTCGCTCCTCTCCTGGTGGATCATCTTCTGGAAGATCCGTCAGTTCCGGGAGGTGAAGCGGCTGGGCGACGAGTTCCTCGATGCCATGGAGCGGGCGCAGCGGCTGGAGGACGCCTACAAGGCGATCCTGACCCTCCCCGATTCGCCGTACGGACGCGTCTTCCGGCAGGGCGTCAACTTCTTCTCCGAGCTGCGCCCCGGCGCGCTCCGTGAAGGGTCGGCGCCGGGACCGGGGCTCTCCTCGGCGCAGCTCGAGGTGCTCCGGCTCGTCCTGGAGAAGGAGGAGGCGGAGGAGCGGGACGAACTCTCCCGCGGGATTCCCTGGCTCCTCGTGATCTCGTCGGTGTCGCCCCTGCTGGGGCTCCTGGGGACGGTGGTCGGGATCATGAACGTCTTCCTCGGCATCGGCGCCTCCGGCTCGACGAACATCGCGGCCGTGGCCCCGGGGGTCGGGGAGGCGCTCATCACCACCGTCGCCGGCCTCTTCGTCGCAATCCCCGCCGTCATCGCCTACAACCACTTCGCCTCCCGCCTCAACCTGGTCATGGGCGAGCTGGAAGGCTTCTCGAGCGAGTTCATCGGCACCCTGGCTCGGGAGGGCCGAGTCTGATGCCGCGGAAGAGCCGCGGCCGCGACGTCCTTCCGCCGAGCGCCGAGGTGAACATCACCTCGCTCGTCGATGTCGCCTTCACCCTCCTCGTGATCTTCATCATCGCCGCCCCGGTGCTGCAGGGCGGGGTGGAGGTGGCCGTCCCGGAGGCGGACGTGCCGCCGATCACGCAGGCCGACGACCCGGTCTTCGTCGACCTGGTCGCCGACGGGCGGGTCTTCCTGCAGGAAGCGCCCTTTACCATCGAGGAGTTCGAGGAGAGCTTCGCGCAGCTCGCCGAGGTCGGGGAGTTCGAGCACGTCTACTTCCGGGCCGACTCGACCGTCTCCTACGGGCGCTTCATGCAGGTCGTTGCCACCCTCTCGCAGGCCGGCGTCGACTTCGCCCTCGTCGCCGCACCGGAGACGGGCGGGCGGGAGGACGGCTGACCCCATGGCGTGGCGCCCCCGTCATCACCGGGAGCCGATGCCGCGCGCCTCGCTCTACGGGAGTCTCGCGGTCCACGGCGGGGTGGTCGTCGCGACCGTCCTCCTCTCGCTCACGCGCCCCGCGCCGATCGAATTCCAGTCGATCGAGATCCAGATCGTGCAGGCGCCCTCACCCGAGCCGTTGAGCGAAGAGGTGGTCACCCCCACCAAGGAACTCGTCGTCGAGCGCCCCGATCCCGAACCGCCCCTTCCCGAGCCCGACCCGGTCGTCGAGGAGACGCCGCCTCCCGTGGTCGAGGAGGTCGTCGAGACCGTCGCGGACGAGCCGGAGGAGGAGGAACCGGAGCCCGAGGAGGAGGACGAGGAAGAGGCGCCGCCCCCCGATCCGGACCCGGAGCCGGTCGAGGAGGTCGCCGCGACGCCGGAGCCCGACGACGACCCCACGGATCTCGCCGGCGAGGAACTCGAGGTCCGCATCGAGGGACTGCAGCGCGACTACCCGCGCTACTACGAGAACATCGTCCGCCAGCTGCGGCGCTGCTTCCGCCCGCCCGGCTCGGCTCGCCGGGGCTCGCAGACGACCGTCTACTTCGAGATCCGCCGCGACGGGACCACCACGGGCGAGCGGCTGTACGAACGGTCGGGGAACCCGGATCTGGACTTCGGGTCGATCGCCGCGGTCGCCGACTGCGCCGGTCGGAATGCACTCTTCGGGCCGCTTCCGGAGGACTACCCGTACGAGGGGCTTCCGGTACTCTTCGAGTTCAGGGTCGGAAACGGCCCGGATCGTGCAACCCGCTGATCCGCGCCTCCGTCGAACCGGACGGACGCACCTCCACAGATCGCCGCGCCCGAGCGCGCACCACCCCTTCGACCGACGACATGCCGATCGCCCGCGCCCTCGAAACCGTCGACCTCCGCACCCGACGACCCCCTAGCCGGGCATCCCGTGTCATCGCTGCGGGACAGCGCTCCGTCGCCGGACCCCTCCTCGCAGCCGCCGGCTCCGCGCTCGTCGCTGCCGCCGTCCTCGCCACCCCTGCCGCGGCGCAGGACGTCGACACCCGGGTCCCCGGCGTCCGCCTCGGGATGGTCTACGAGGGCGCGTACGTCCCCGAGCTCGCGATCCGGCCCTTCTCCGGGCGCTTCGGCGGGGAGGGCGCGGCCTCCCAGGTCGAGAGCATCCTTGCGAACGACCTCGACTTCTCCGACCGTTTCCGGATCCTGTCGGAGCTGCCGGAGTCGCTCGGTGGCGTCCGCGACATCGACTACGCCCTCTGGGACCGGCTCGGCGCCGTCTACCTCCTGACCGGCACGGTGGAGGGGAGCGGGAACGGCTTCGTCCTCATCCTCCGCGTGCACGACGTCCTGTACCGGCAGGTCGCGCACGAGGGGACCTTCCGCGTTCCTGATCCGAATGACCGCGGCTTCCGCATGGCCGTCCACCGCGCCTCGGACCAGGTGGTCGAGTGGGTCTTCGGGGAGCCGGGGATGGCCGCCTCGCGCATCGCCTTCTCGATGCAGCGGGACGACGGGACGAAGGAGATCTACGTGATCGATGCGGACGGGGCGAACCTCACGCGCATCTCGGATCACCGGGATCTCGCTCTCTCGCCGGCGTGGTCGCCCGACGGGGGCCGGATCGCCTACACCGCGATGACCGACGACGGCTGGCGCATCTTCGAGCACGAGCTGGGGAGCGGCGAGTCCAGCCGCATCGAGCCGCGCGTCGGCGAGTACATGACGCCCGAGTACCTTCCGGACGGACGGCGACTCGCCTTCACGATCCACGAGGGTGCGACCTCCGGGCTCTACACCTGGGATCTCGAGGATCAGTGCTGCCTGACCAACCTCACCGGGGGCCGCTTCAGCGACACGAATCCGTCGTACTCCCCGGACGGACGGCAGCTCGTCTTCTCCTCGACCCGTCTCGGGAGCGCGATCCCGCAGATCTACACCCTCGACGCGGGGGGCGGGCAGCCCGAGCTCCTCTCACCGTACCGCTACGGGAGCCAGAACTCCTTCTTCACCGCCCCCGACTGGGCGCCCTTCGGCGACAACATCGCCTTCTCGGGCCGGGTGTCTCGGGCCGGGTTCTTCAACATCCTGGTCGCGCGGATGGGGGAGGGCCGCCGCCTGACGCAGCTCACCGCCGAGGGGAACAACGAGGACCCGGCGTGGGCGCCGGATGGGCGCCACATCGTCTTCTTCGGGCGTCGTGACTGGGGGAGCGGGCTCTTCGTCGTCGACGCGGCCTCGGGCCGTACCCGGGCGCTCCTGAGGGGCTTCGAGGTCGGCGAGCCCGACTGGTCGCCCTCGATGTAGGTGGGCCGCTCTCCGGGCCGTGCGGACGGCCGCCGCAGACTTCCGCATTCGTGCGCCCCGAAACGGTCGCGAAAGCGTTGCCAAACGGAGCATTTTGGGGTATTGCTCAGGGGTTTTGGGACCCTCTCCATTCTACCGGACACTCGCATGACGCACCGCCGCATCCTCGTCCCCGTCCTCGCCCTCGCCGTCTTCGCCGCGGCCTGCAGCAAGGATCCGCCCCCGCCCGTCGAGCCGGCCGGCCCGACGGCCGAGGAGATCGCCGCTCAGCGCCGTGCCGATTCGATCCGCGCCGCGGAGGCCGCGGCCGAGCGCGAGCGCCGCGCCGCCGAGGCCGAGGCCGAGCGGGAGCGCCGGGCGATGGAGCAGCGGATGGCCGCGGCCCGGACGACGCTCGAGGAGATGATCTTCTTCGGATACGACGAGTCGACGCTGACTGCCGAGGCCGAGCGCGTGCTGCGGAGCAAGCTCGACATCCTCCGCAACTCGCCGCAGGTGATGATGCGCATCGACGGGCATGCCGACGAGCGCGGCTCGACCGAGTACAACATCGCGCTCGGAAACCGCCGCGCCGAGGCGGTCCGCGCCTTCTTCGTGAGCTTCGGGCTCGACGAGGGCCGCTTCCAGATCCGTTCGTACGGCGAGGAGCGCCCGCTCAACCCGGCGAGCAGCGAGTCGGCGTGGGCCCGCAACCGCCGCGCCGAGTTCGTGATCACGGCGGGAGCCAACCAGATCAACCCGGGGATGTGATGGACCGCCCTCCCGCGGATCCATTTCGCGGGAGGGCCGGTACACCTTCACTATGATGAATCGGATGTGGGTTCGGACGGCGAGACGGGCTTCGGTCCTTCTCGCCGTCCTCGTGTCGACGGGGTGCGCGACGAAGCGCGACGTGCGGGATCTGGGCACCGAGATCCAGGATCTCGCGCGCCGTCAGGACGCCCTTCTGGCGGAGCTGCAGGCGCAGGGGATGGCGACGCAGGATACGCTGCGCAGCACCACCGAGGAGCTCTTCGACATTCGGGGCGACGTCGTCCGTCAGCTCAACACGATGTCGGAGCAGCTCGACCGCCTGACGGAGCTCGTCGGCCAGAACTCGGTCGCCATCCAGGCGATGCGCGACGCGATGGATCAGCTGCGGCGCACGGCGGGGGGCGCGCCGCGCGCGGGGAACGGACCGGGCGGAGAGCCGGTGGGTGCCGACCTCGGCGCCACGGCTGGCACCGCGAACTACGGGGAGCAGGCGGACCGCGCCTACTCGACCGCGATCAACCTCCTCAACCGGGGCTCGCTGACCGCGGCGGAGGCCGCCTTCCGCGACTTCCTCGAGAACTACCCGCGCGACGAGCTCGCCCCGCAGGCGCACTTCAAGCTCGCCGACGTCCTCGAGCAGTCGGAGGACCTCGACGGCGCGCTCGAGGAGTTCGAGCGCATCCCGGAGCTCTTTCCGACGGATCGCCTCGTTCCCGACGCGCTCTACCGGTCGGCGCTGGTCCACCTGCTGATGGACGAGGAGGACAACGCGCGCTCCGTCCTCCGCCGTCTCATCAACACCTGGCCGGATGCGTCGGTGACCCCGCTCGCGCAGGACCGGCTGGACGAGCTCGGCGGCCTTCGTCCGTCGGCGTGACGCCGCAGCGCAGAGCCGGCAGTTGAGGAGACCCGCAGATGCGATGCCCAGAATGTGACGCGACCGAAAACAAGGTCGTCGACACCCGGACCAGCCGTGGCGGCCGCGCCGTGCGCCGGCGCCGGGAGTGCCTCGTCTGCGACTCCCGCTTCACGACGTACGAGTACATCGAGGAGCGGCCGATCCAGATCCTCAAGCGGGATGGTTCCACGCAGGAATTCGACCGCAAGAAGCTCCTGAACTCGATCCGGGTGGCGTGTGCCAAGCGCCCCGTCTCCGCCTCGGCGATGGAGAGCATGATCGAGGCGATCGAGGACGCACTCTCGAGGCAGGCGGGGGTCGAGATCGAGAGCGGGAAGGTCGGTGAGATGGTCATGGACGCCCTCCGTCCGCTCGATCGCGTCGCCTACGTCCGCTACGCCTCCGTGTACCGGAATTTCCAGGACGCCGGTGAGTTCCAGGAGTTCGTCGCCGAACTCGACCACCGGCAGCGCCAGGAAGTCCAGGCCCTGAACCAGGTCGAGCTGACCCTGCCGTCGTCCTAGGGCCTGTTCACATTGTGGGGATCACCGCTGTTGCGGCGGAAATCGTGCCCGTCCAGACGGGAGGAGCGAAGTTTGGCAGCGTCAAATGAGCGACGGGCAACGCAGAGGGGCGCGATCTCAGCCGCCCCCCTCCCGGGCCGGGCCGTTTCGCCGGCTGGCGGCGTCATCGCTCGGTCACGTAGCGGTGCTACGCATCGCTCGCGCTTCCTGGCCAGCCGACGAAACGGCCTCGGCAGCGGTGCTCCCCGCAGTGTGAACAGGCCCTGATGTCGAAGGTGCCCTCCCGGGGCGAGATGCCCTTCCTCGATCACCTCGAGGAGCTGCGCTGGCGGATCTTCAAGTCGATCGCGGCACTCATCGTCGCCTCCGGGATCTCGTACTGGCTGATCGTCCGCTTCGAGCTGATCAGTCTCCTTATCGAGCCGGCGATCGACATTCTGGAGACGGACAAGCTCCTCATCCTGGGGCCGACCGGATCCTTCTTCTTCATCCTGCGCTTCACCCTGCTGGGCGGTCTCATCCTCGGCTTCCCGGTGATCCTCTGGCAGATCTGGGCCTTCCTGTCGCCGGCCCTCGAGAAGCGGGAGCGCAACATCATCGTCCCGGCGCTCTACGGCGGGGTCGGCTTCTTCGCCGCCGGCGTGTGGGGCGCCTACGAGTACGCGCTTCCGGTCACCCTGCGCTTCCTCGCGGGGATTCAGGTGGAGTACCTCGAGGCCGCCTACACGGCGGGGGAGTACCTCTCCTTCGTCACCCGCCTCCTCCTCGGCTTCGGGCTCCTCTTCGAACTCCCGATCGTCGTCCTCATTCTCTCCGCCTTCGGGATCGTCACCCCGAACTTCCTGCGGACGAAGCGGCGCCACGCCATCGTCGTCATCACCATCCTGGCGAGTCTCCTCTCCCCGGGTGACCTCATCATGGTCACTGTCCTGATGATGGTCCCGCTCGTCTTCCTCTACGAGTTCTCGATCCTCCTCTCCGTCCTCGTCTGGCGCGACAAGGGCCGCGCGCAGGAGGAGGAAGAAGAGCACACGATCCAGCCGCCCGGCCCGGCGCCGGAGTCGGTCGAGATGGACCGATGAGGAGGCGGGCGCCCCGATTCGGCGCGAGTCTCCTCCTCCCTTCGCTCCTCGTGCTCGTCCTGGGCGTCGCGGCGGGAGCCCCGACCGAGGTGGCGGGTCAGGCGCGGGGGAGTGGAGCCGCCGCCGGGGCCGACACGCTGACCGTGGAGCAGCGTCTCGCCGAGCGGCTTCGGCTCCTCGACCGCGCTCCGGGCGTCGATTCGGCGAACATCTCCGCCGATTCGGCCCGCCTCGCCGTCCGCGCCACCCGCGCGGCGGAGCAGACGGTCACCCTCCCCGGCGCCGACTCGATCATGCTCGCCCTCCTCGAGCTGGAGGGCTACGAGGTCACGCAGTACGCCGGGACCGAGGCCACCTGGGACGCGCGTCGCTCCCGGCTCTTCCTGGTGGGCGACTCCACGCAGGCGGCGCAGACGCTCATGTCCGACGGCACCCGGATGGAGTCGGACACGATCGACTACGATCAGGAGAGCGGCGACGTCCTCTTCCGCGGGGGCGAGGCGATCATCGTGCCGTCGACCGGTGAGCCGCTCACCGCGCAGATCGCGAAGTTCAACACCGACACGGAGATCGGCGCAGCGAGGGACGCGAGGACCCGCGTGACCGAGGGCGGGGAGTGGAACATCCGCGGGGATCTGCGGGAGATCTCCGCCGGCCGGACCTTCGGCTCGCACCTCATGTTCACCTCCTGTGACGAGGAGGAGCCGCACTACCACTTCCAGGCCGAGGAGTACAAGTGGACGAGCGGGGGGACGATCGTCGCCCGAAACGTCCGGCTCTACTTCGCGGACGTCCCCGTCTTCTGGCTCCCCTTCATCGCCCAGAACACCCAATCCGAGCGGTCGAGCGGGATCCTCGCGCCGCGCTTCAGCGTCAACGACATCGTACGCTCCTCCGGGGGCTACCGGCGGCGGGTCAGCAACGTCGGCTACTACTGGGCGATCAACGACTACTCGGACGCGACGCTCGCCTTCGACTGGTTCGACGAGAACTTCACCGCGCTGACCGGATCGGTCCGCTACCGCTGGCTTCGGCAGTTCCTCGAGGGCTCGCTCGACTTCCGGCAGTTCTGGCGCGCCAACGGCGGGACGGAGACGACGCTGAACACTCGCCACCAGTGGCAGATCTCGGAGCGCACCAGCTTCCGGGGGCGCATGAGCTTCGCCTCGTCGTCGGAGTTCATCGCCAATAACTCCTTCAACCCCGCCGAGGTCACCCAGTCGGTCGACTCCGAGGGGGGTCTGAACCACCGCTTCGACTGGGGGAACCTCCAGCTTTCGGCGAACCGGCGTCAGTTCCTCAACGACGACCGCGTCGAGCAGACGCTCCCGAACGGGAGTCTCTCCGTCGCCACGGTCACCCTACTCCCCGCACCGGCCTCGCAGGCGCGGTGGTACAACAACATGACGCTGGCGGGGTCGACGAGGCTTCAGCTGACGACCTCGGACTTCGGGCTGGATTCGACCCGAAACAACACCGGGAACATGCGGCTCGGGGTCAACTCGTCGCTGAACCTCGGGAACCTGCAGCTAACCGGGAACGTGAATTACGAACGGTCCGACGCGTTCGACGTGGCGCTCGACAGCGCCGCCTTCTTCGCCGGAGATGTGGCGGAGCAGGGGCTCGCCGCCTTCTGGACTCCGGCGTGGGCGCGTCACCTGGGTCTGGAGGAGGACTCGGTACGGATCGTCGACACGCGGCAGGAGAACATCCGGTGGTCCGGGTCACTCAACTACCAGAAGCGACTGATCGGGACCACGACCTTTACCCCGCGCATCCAGTTCTCGGGCAGGCAGCGCCGTTCGAACACCATCGAGAATGCGCAGTCGTTCGTGGCGGCCCCGAGCCAGCTCTCCTTCGGTGCGCAGCTCAACGCAGACCTCTTCGGCTTCTTCCCCGGCTTCGGCGGCTACGAGCGCGTCCGCCACAAGATCACCCCCAGCATGAGCTACGACTGGTCTCCGGAGATCGAACCGAACGAGCTGCAGGAGCAGGTCTTTGGCTCTCGCAACCTCCAGCCCCGCAACGTGCTGACCGTCGGGCTCAACCAGACCTTCGAGGCGAAGCGGCGGCCACCGGGGCCGGATGCGGAGGCCGGGGCCGGCGACGATCCCGACCCGGCGCTGGGGGAGGCGGGGAGCGTGGATGTCGCGGCGCTCGCCGACTCGGTCGACGCGGCGGCAGCGGACCCGGTCGACCCGGACGAGCCGCGTCGGCTCGAGCAGGGCGAGGTCGTCAACCTCCTCTCGGTCAATACCCGGGCGCTTACCTACGACTTCGTGAACCCGGACTCTCTGCCGCGCTCCTTCATCGACGGCTTCACCACGACGACGCTCGACAACACGATCTCCTCCGACTTTCTGCGCGGACTGCAGATCCAGATGGCGCACGACCTTTTCGAGGACGTGCAGGTTGGCGACGACCCCGCCCAGACGGAGCGCCGCTTCTCCCCGCGACTCGCGCGGCTCAACCTCAACTTCCAGCTCTCCAACCGGTCCTCGATCTTCCGGCTCCTCGGGCTGGCCGGCCGCGGGGAGGGCGACGAGGACGAGCGCGACGAGGACGAGCTCTTCGAGGAGGAGGAGGGCGACTTCCTGGAGGACGACGTGCTCGGCCTTGCGGGCGCCGACGAGACCTCCATGCTCCCCGGAAACCGGACGGTCGGGAACCGCCGCTCCTCCAGCTCGGGGATCGGGGAGTGGTCCGCGAACCTGGGGTACTCGATGAACCGCGCGGCCGAGAGCTCGTCGCTGCGAGCACAGCTTCGGCTCCAGCCCACCGAGATGTGGGAGATGAGCTGGAACACCTCCTACGACTTCTCCAACAGCCGCTTCAACGATCACACGATCCGGCTGAGCCGCGACCTCCATCGCTGGCGGGCGAACTTCGACCTCGTGCAGGCGGTCAACGGCAACTGGGTCTTCCGCTTCGAGGTCTCCCTGATCGACAACCGGGACCTCAACTTCGACTACGAGCAGCGGAACAACGTCCTGAACCGCAGCCGTCGCTGAGCCCACAGGCGCCGGGGGGCGGGGAATCGGTACGCGTCCGCGCCGCCGGAGCTCGCCGACACGACACACCCCGGGCAGTGCGCCTGTCCTCCGGGGAGGACGCTTCTCCACTCCGGCTCCCCTGCGAACCGCCGAAAACGGCTCAGTTGTGCGCCTCCGGCGGTCTGGTACGCCCCCTGCTCTCATGAAGGTCGGCCTCCCGGGACTCGGGAGAGCGAGGACGATTCGATCGAGGACAGGACGATGATGTGGCGAATTGGGTCGAGGTGGTGTCGACGCGATCTCTGGGCGGGGCTCATCATGACGGCGCTCGCCTTCGCGCTCGCGGGGTGTGAGACGGATACCGTCTTCGTCCCGGTGGATCCGGGGACCGGTGCCCCGGACGCCCCGGTGGCGGTGGACGCTCGCTACTACGCCGGCGCCGTCACCGTGAGCTGGGAGTTCGGCCAGTTCTGGAATGGCGAGGCCTTCCGCGTCTACTCGAAGCGCGTCGCCGATCCAGACTGGTTCCTGATTGCCGAGGTCTCGAGCTGCGTCGACGCCTTCTGCGAGTACCGGGACATCAACCTCAGCGAAGAGGTCGAGTACGAGTACTACGTCGCCGCGGTCGACGACTTCGGAGTCGAGACGGGGTCGCGGGCGACCGTTCGCGTCTTCGTGCCCCGCTTCACCCCGCCCCCCGTTCCCGGGGACGTCGAGGTGGTCGCGCTCGACGGTTCGCTCTATCTGCGTTGGGATGCGCGGGCCCGGGAGGTGCTGGACTTCTCGCACTACCGCGTATGGGTCGAGATCGACGGTGTCGGCTTCCTCCTCGGCGAGACGGACTCCGAGGGCTTCCTCGACGAGCTCGCCGAGAACGGGGTGACGTACGGCTACTACGTCTCGTCGGTCGACCTGGACGGGCACGAGAGCGCCGGCAGCGCGACCGCGACCGGCACACCCCGTCCGGACTTCCATGGGGAGGTCCTCTTCGACTGGTTCAGCGATCCGATCGCATCGGGCTTCGTCTTCCAGTCCGACGAGGGTTCGAACCCGATCGTCGCCGGGAGCGACCCGCTCCGCCACTTCCGACTCGAGGTCGACAGCGAGGGCTGGTGGCTCGTCCCGGGTCCGGGGACGACGGTCCACCCCACCGCGTGGGCGACGACCGCCCTCCGGTGCGGCCCGGGCGCGGACGCGACCTGCACCGATCTCCGCTTCGCGCCGCAGACCGGGTACGTCGCGCAGGATCTCTTCCTGGAGAGTCAGACGAGCTACGTCCTTCGCGTCCCGGGCGCGGACAACCAGCCGCGCTACGCGACCATCCGGGTCGTCACCCTCGGCTTCGACCAGGACGACGTCCCGCTGGTGATCTTCGACTGGGCGTGGCAGCTGCAGCCGGGGAATCCGGCGCTGCTGAGGATGGACGGGACTTCGGCCCGCCTCCGTGGGGGCGGCTGACGGGGAAGGCGATATCTTCGAGGAATGAGCGCACTCCTCGAAGCCGTTCCCAACATCTCGGACGGGCGAGACCCCGAGCTCCTGGAGGCCCTCGCCGCGGCGGTTCGCGCGGCGGGGGCCGAGTTGCTCGACGCCTCCGGTGACCCCGACCACCACCGCTCCGTTCTCACCTTCATCGGATCCCCCGAGCGGGTGGAGGCGGCCTCCCTCGCCGTCGCGGAGATTGCCTGCGACCGGATCGACCTGCGCGAACACCGTGGGGTCCACCCGCGGATCGGTGCGCTCGACGTCCTCCCGATCGTCCCGCTCGCCGGGACGCCGAGTGCGGTGGCTCAGCGCTCCGCCCGGCGCGTCGGGGCCGGCCTGGAGGCGCTGGGAATCCCGGTCTACTGGTACGCCGATTCGTCGACGCCCCCCGGGCGGGGGCTGGCCGAGCTGAGGCGCGGTGGGGTGGAGGCGCTGCGGGACGGGTGGCCGGAGGGGCGTCACCCCGACCTCGACGCCGGTCGCGATCGCCCGCACCCCTCGGCGGGGGCGACCTGCGTCGGCGCGCGCCCCCTCCTCCTGGCGTGGAACGTGTTCGTCGAGGGAGTGGGGGAGGGGGTGGCCCGCGAGATCGCCCGATCGCTTCGCGAGGTGGGCGGGGGCTTCCCCGGCGTCCGCGCCCTCGCCCTCCCGCTGGAGAGTTCCGGGCGTCTCCAGATCTCGATGAATCTGGAGCGCGTGGAGGGACGCGACCCGTGGGCCGTCTTCCGTGCGCTCGAGGATCGGGTGGAGGAGGCGGGCGGGCGGGTCGTGGAAACGGAGGTCATCGGCATGATCCCGGATGCACTTGTGCTCCCGGCAGCCGCCGACAGATTACGACTCTACGGAGCCACGCCCTCCCGCCTCCTCTCCCGTCGCATCGCCGAGCATCGCGCCGCCCACCCGGCTGCGGACGACGCCGCTGCCGTTGCCGCGTGGTGCGAGGGCCGGGAGGACGTGCCGGATTCGATTCGTGAGGCTGCCGCCCGTCTGCGGGGCCTCTCTGACCCCCTCCCGGTGTTCAGCGACCCCAGATGAGCAGCATCGAAGGCCTCAAGGAGCAGGCCCGCCGCCACGAGCAGAAGGAAGAGTGGGGGAAGGCGCTCGAGCTCTACGGGAAGGCGATCGAGAAGCTGGCCGAGGAGGAGCAGCCCGACATCGGGCTGTACAACCGGGTCGGGGACCTCTTCACCCGCACCGGGCAGAGCGACGAGGCGGTCGACAGCTACGAGTCCGCCGTCGACCTCTACCTCGAGGCCGACCTCCCGAACAACGCGATCGCGGTCTGCAAGAAGATCCTCCGGAACCTCCCGGACCGGCACCGGGCCTTCCTGCGCATGGGTCAGATTCGCGCCTCGCAGGGCTTCCTGGTCGACGCGCGTCAGAACTTCCTGACCTACGCCGAGCGTATGCAGGCGGGCGGGGACCTGGACGAGGCGCTGCGGGCGCTCGTCGAGTTCGCCGATCTCGCACCGGACGACACCGAGATCCGGATGGCCATCGCCACCCAGTTCGAGCAGCACGACCGGACCGAGGAGGCGATCGAACAGCTACTGGCGGGGCACGCGATCCTTGCCACGAAGGGGGAGACCGAGCGGGCAGAGGCGTTCGCCGCCAAGGTCCGCGAACTCGACCCCGAGGGCGCCGAGGGACGGCTCTCGGGGGGTACGGAGTCGGAGGATCATGCCTTCGCCTCCTTCGGCGAGGTCGAACCCGACGCCTCCTTCGGCGCCTATGTCTCCGATGACGCCGGGGTCGGCGCCGGAGCCGGTGCCGCGACGGAGTCGGGGGAGCTCGGCGTCTCCGACGACGGGATCGAGGTATCGGCGGACTTCGCCGAGATCTCGATCGGCGGCGCGCAGGAGGAGGAGGCCGCGATCGGGGAGGAGACGGCGATCGAGGAGGAGCCCGTCGCCGAGTCGACCTCGCCCGCCGCGGAGTCCGGGTCCGAAGAGGAGGACGCCCTCGGCGGCTTCGGGGAGATCGAGATCGGCGGCTTCGAGATCGGAGCGGACGCCCCGGCCGAGGGGGCCGCGGGCGACGCCGAGACGCCGGTGACCGAGACGCCAGTGACCGAGCCGGAGGGGGCCGAGGGATTCTCCCTCGGCGACGAGCCGGGATCGACCCTCCCCGGTGACCCGGACCGGGACGCCGCCGAGGCCGAGCTGGAGGCGATGGCCTCTTCGTTCGGCGCCTTCGGAGGGGGCCTTGGTGCCGGCCCGGAGGAGGACGACGACGTCCCGGAGGGGGGCGACCTTCCGCTGATCGGCTTCGACGACGACCCCGAGGAGGATGCGACGCCGCTCCCGGGATTCGATGACGGGGACGACGCCCTCCCGGAAGACCCCGCTCCGCTGCCGGGCTTCGGTGACGAGGAGGCGGTGGCTGCACCTGGGGTCTTCGAGGATTCGCCCATCGAGTCTCCGGCGGCGGACGCCCTCGGAGATGCGGTCGAAGAGGCGGCGTTCGAGCGCGCTCCGGAGTCGGCCGCCTTCGAGCCCGCGCCAGAGCCGGCCGCCTTCGAGCCCGCGCCG